>JBEHYH010000018.1:0-27038 GCA_048498275.1 Myxococcota bacterium
CGCGGTCGACCTCATCGCGCTCCACGAGAAGTACGCGCGCGCGGCGGGCGGTCATGCCGCGTCGACGGCGCTGCTCGCGGCCGCCAGGCTGGCGGAAGGCGAGCTCAACGAGAAGCAGCGGGCGTACGAGCTGAGGCAGGCCGCCTACGAAGCCGACCCTGACGACGTGCTCGCGGCCGATGCGCTGCTGGCCGATGCGCGCGCTCGCGGTGACGACGAGCGCGTCGAGGGCGTGCTGGTGAAGCTGGTCACGTTGACCTCCGACGAGGGGCGCGCCGCGGAGCTCAAGCTCGAGCTCGCCGCGCTCTACGAAAAGAAGCAGCAGTGGGCCGCGGCGAAGGCGCCGTTGGAGACGCTGCGGCGCGCGGGTGCTTCGGCGCCGGGCTACGCGCAGGCGCTCGCGGCGCTGGAGCGCGTCGCGGTGGCCCTGGGCGACAAGCAGGCGCTCGCCGGCATTCAGCACGACTCCGCCGCGTTGCTGGGCGCGGGTGAGCGCGCGAAGCGGCTGCTCGAGGCGGCGCGGTCCTTCCGCGAGGCGGGCGAGCTCGATCGCGCGATGACGCTCACCCGTGAATCGCTCGCGGCGCGTTCTTCTCGCGACGGGTTCTCGCTGCTGGTCGAGCTCGCGCGCGAGAGCGGCCGTCACGATGAACTCGCTCGCGCGCTGATGCAGCTCGCGGAGCAGAACGAAGGCGCGGGCCGCGCGGCGATTCTGTTGCAGGCGCTCGAGGCGTGGCGTGAGGCCGGTGACCTCGCGTCGGCGCGCGAAGTGCTGGAGCGCGTGCTCAAGGAAGCGCCGGGCGTCGTTTCTCCGGCCGACGCGGGCCGCCGCTTCGTGCAGCTCGACGCACCGAAGCGCGCGTTGGAGCTCGCGTTCGCCCCCGCGCTGCGTGAAGGCCGCTTCGATGAAGCGCTGATGTTCGCGGAGGCCGCGAACGACGCCGTGAAGGTTCGCGAGGCGCTGCGCGCGCAGGCCGAGAGCGCCCCCGAGGCGCCGCCGGCGGAGCGCTACCTCGATCTGATTCGCGCCGAAGGCGATGTCGCCGCGCTCCGTGACTTTGCGGCGAAGGCGCCGTCGAGGGCGGTGGAGCTTCGCATCGAGCTCGCGGTCGACTTCGAGGAGGCCGAAGAAATCGAACGGCTCGCCGACACCGGCTCGGCGCTGCCGCTGCTCGAGCGCGCGCTCGAGGTCGAAGTGCCCAGCGTGCTCGTGGCGCTGTTGTCGTGGGCCGGCGAGTTCCCCGTCGAGAAGCGTGAGGCGTTGTTCACGGCGGTCGCGAAGCTGGTGCCCGCGCGCAAGGCGCCGATGCTGCGCGCGCTCGCGTCGCTCTACCGTGACGAGAAGCGCTTCCAGGCCTCGCACGACGCGCTGCTGCAGCTCACGCAGCTCGAAGAGAACCCGCAGGCGCGCGCGGCCCTGCACGTCGAGCGCGGTGGGCTGCTGCTGCGCCAGTTGAACGAGCCGCGCCTCGCGCAGGTGGCGTTCGAGCGCGCGCTGGTCGACGACTCGACGCAACTGGCCGCGGTGAAGGAGCTCGTGCCGCTGTACCAGGGCGGCGACGCCGAACGTTTCGCGTCGATGGTCGAACGGCTGAGCGACCTCGCCGGTGACGAAGCCGCGCGCCGGTACGACGCCGCGCTCGCTGACGCCTACGAGCAGCTCGGCCGCACGAAGGACGCGTACACGCTGCTCGGCCGCCTCGAAGAAACGCCGGCGCTCGTCGCCCGCCGCGTGAAGCTGGCGCGCGCGCTGAAGCTCGATGGCGAGGCGTTCGCGCTCTCGGAGAAGATCGCCTCGACCCGCGAAGAGTTCGAGGCGGTGCTCGAGGGTTACCTCCGCAGCGAGCTGGTGCCGTTCGCGGTTCGTCTCGGCGCGCGGCTGGTGAGTGAAGCTCCGTTGCCGGTGCCGCTCGCGCGGCTGCTCGCTGAGCGTCTCGCGCCGACCCAGCAGGGCGCCGCGCTCGCCGCGCAGACGTGGCCCGCCTTGCTGCGCGCCGATGTCACCGACACCGACGGGTGGACGCTCTTCGCCGAAGCGTTGCGGAAGCTGGGCCGCGAAGACGACGCGCACCTGGCCGATGGTTTTGGCGCCGCGCTGTCCGGGAGCACGAGCGCCGCGTCGTCGGCTGCTCCGCGCCGAGTCACCTTCGCCTTCGGCAACGCCGCGGTGCCGCCGTCAGCCATCGCGGTCACCGAAGAGTCGATGCCGCGCCTCGCCGCCGCGTTGGCCGATGTGCTCCCGCGGTTCGGCGCCGACACGCTGCAGGTCTCGCTCGACGTGCGGGGCGGCGTCGAAGCGTGGCTCGCCGATACGCGGCTGGTGCTCGGCGCCGGTGCGTTGACGGTCTTCGGTCAGGCCGAACTTCCGGCGTTGCTGGCGTTCGCGCTCGCGCTGGGCCCGTCGGGCGCGAAGCTTCGTGACACCAACGCCGTGCCCGGCTTCGTCGCCGCGGCGGAGCAGGCCTTCGACAGTTACCCGTCGTCGTTGTCGCTGAGCCGCGTGCTGGCGCTCCTCGACGACGCCGCGCGCGGTATGGACCCCGCGAAGGTGGACGTGCCTCGGGTGCTTCGCGAGAGCGCGGCGTTCAAGGCCATCGCGCTCAAGGCGCTCGAGTCGCTGTCGTGAAGCGGCTGCTGTTCGCCGCGCTGCTCGCGATGTCGTGCGACGTCACCGCGCCTCCCGGAGTCGCGATGGGCACCTTCTCGTGCTCGGCGAGCCCGGTCGAATACGCGTGCGGTCTGAACGACGTCACCGACGGTGGTTTCAGCTTCAGCATGACGTTGTCGCACGACCCCGACAGCACGCACGCGTGGGTCACCGTCGGCGGTTACACGCGCGATTCGGGCTTCGACGGTCAGGTGTTCGAGAGCACCGCCGAAGCCGACCGCATCTTCGACCAGTGCGCCGCCTGCCGTACGCGCATGGTCGAATCGATGCGCTTCACGGTGCTCAGCCGCTCGCAGTGGGCCGCGCTGGGTTCGTGTCTGCCTGACGCGGGCTACCCGGCGCCGAATGACGCGGGCATCACCGCGCCCGGGCCCAGCGCGCAGGGCTACGACGCGCAGCACCTCTGCGGCGAGATGACGGAGACGGTCATCTCTGATGGGCTGCCCGACGGCGGCGCCTGCCCGGCCCTCTGCAACGGCTGCTTCATCCGGTACCAGTTGCAGGGCACGCGCGGCTGACGCAAACGCGTCTCCATGAAGAAGAAAGCAGTGGTGTTGCTGTCTGGCGGCCTCGACTCGGCGACGTGCCTGGGGTTCGCGAAGCGCGATGGCTTCGAGCCGGTGTGCCTGTCGATCAACTACGGCCAGCGGCACGTCATCGAGCTCGAGCGCGCGAAGCAGGTCGCGAAGGCGAACGGCGTCACCGACCATCGCGTGGTGACGATGGATCTCCGCGCCATCGGCGGCTCCGCGCTGACCGCCGACGTCGAGGTGCCGAAGCACGATGACGTCACGCAGTTGGGCAGCGGCATTCCCGTCACCTACGTGCCCGCGCGCAACACGGTGTTCCTCGGGCTCGCGCTCGGCCTCGCCGAGACCGTCGGCGCGACCGACCTCTACATCGGCGTGAACGCGGTCGACTACTCGGGCTACCCCGACTGCCGCCCCGAATTCATCCGCGCGTTCGAGCAGCTCGCGACGCTCGCGACGAAGGCCGGCGTCGAAGGCGCGCGCTTCACCGTGCACGCGCCGCTCTCCGGGTTGACGAAGGGCGAGATCATCAAGGCCGGCGTCGCGGCCGGCGTCGACTATTCGCTCACGCACAGTTGCTACGACCCTTCGCCTGAAGGGCTGGCGTGTGGTCACTGTGATTCGTGTCTGCTGCGCAAGAAGGGCTTCGACGAAGCCGGAGTGCCTGACCCGACCCGCTACGTCACAGCGCCTTGAGCACGATGCGCGCGGCGTTGGCGATGACCTCGGCGCCTTTGTCCATGGTGATGCCGCGCGCGTTGAGAAACACCGAGAGGTAGATCGGCTCGTCGTCGGGCCGGCGCAGCAGCGCGACGTCGATCAACGCGCCGTTGCCGCTGGTGCCGGTCTTGTCGCCGCAGGTCCATTCCTTCGGAACCACGGCGCGGATGCGGTTGAGGCCGGTGGTCGCCGCGTTCATCCAACTGAACAACTGCGTTTGTGAATCGGCGGTGAGCAGCGGCTGCGTGAACGCCGCGCGCAGCAAGCGGGTCATCGCGGCGGGCGTCGTGGTGTCACGGGGGTCTCCGGGTTCGTTGGTGTTGAGCAACGGCTCCATGCGGTCGAAGCGCATCGTGGTGTCGCCGAGCTTCTTCACGAACGCGCGCAGCCCTTCGAGCCCGCCGACGAGCGGCGTCAGCAGGTTCGCCGCTGCGTTGTCGCTGGTGGTGACCGTCGCTTCACACAGTTCGGAGACCGTCATGCCGTCTTCGACGTGCGTCTCGGTGATCGGCGAATTGTGCGTGAGGTCAGCCTTCGTGAACTTCACGCGCTGCGAGAGCGCGAGCGCGCCGCGTTGACTCGCCTCGAGCACCGCCGCGCTCAACACCCACTTGAATGACGAGCAGTACACGAAGCGTGACGTCGCGCGATGCGAGAACAGGCGCGTGCCGCTCTGGGCGAAGATGCCGAGCTGCCCGCGCGCCGACTTTTCGAGCGCTTCGATTTCTTTCTGTGGCTCTGCAGCGACGCCGTGAGTCGCGAGGGCCGCGCTCGCGAGGACGAATTGCCGACGGTTGATGATCATGCGCGCGCAGGCTTGCACACCGCGCGCCGACTACTTCTTCTTCTGATTCTGCTCCGCGCGTTTCTTGCGCACGTCCGCGGTGTCGTCAGGCCCGGGCTCGGTTCGCTTCCACTCGTCTTCCGGCTTTTGGCACATGTTGAGATCGCCGCACTTCGTGCCACGGCAACACGGCCCCGGCGTGCACGACATGCCCGCGGTGGCGCACGGTCTCCTCGGCCAGCGTGCGAGGGCCGAGGTGCTGCTCAACATCAGAAGCGCGACGAGCGCGAACCGCATGTCTGGAGTGTACGGAGAATTTCGCGGCTCCGCGCAACGTGACACGCTGCAATCGTGTTGATCGCGTTGCTCGCCCTGAGTCTTTCCGCCTCGCCAGAGCCGCTGGTCGAAGTCGTCACGCTGATTCCCGATGCGGTGGTCGATCTCCGGTACGCGACGGAAGACAACTTCATGAAGAAGGCGGTGTACCCGCCGACCGCGAAGTGTCTGTTGCTCGAGCGCAGCGCGAAGCAGCTCAAGGCCGCGGCCGATGTGCTGCGTGAGAAGGGGTTTCGAATCCGCCTCTATGACTGCTACCGGCCGCATCACGTGCAGTTCGAGTTGTGGAAGGTGATGCCGGTGCCCGGTTACGTCGCGGAGCCGGTGAAGGGCAGCAATCACAACCGGGGTGGTGCAGTCGATCTCGGGCTGGTGACGCTGGATGGGAAGGACGTCGAGTTCCCCTCCGGGTACGACAACTTCACGAAGGCGGCGCATCACTCGTTCACCGGCGGCACGAAGGAAGCGCGTGAGCACCGTGACCTCCTGCGCGCGACGATGGAGGCCGCGGGCTTCAAGAAGAACGGCATGGAGTGGTGGCACTACGACCTGCCAGATGCGTTCAAGTACCCGCTGCGCGACGAGCCTTTCTAGCGCGCGGCGAACTGGGCAACTCCCAAAGCTGAGAAGCCTCGGTAGTCGCGGCCTCACGGCGAGGTGACGTTCATCGAAGGCGCGAGCACTCAGTACGGGGCGGGGAGGAGGGGCGGGAGCTCCCGCATGTGAAAATGTGCTCTGCCAGTTGAACGCGTCTGGTCGGAGTCGAGATGCCAGCGAGTGACGTCTCGAACGTGAGTGCTTCGCGAAGTGGCGCTTCAAAGCCGCTTTGATGGCGAAGAGATGCGCCGTCTGCACCGTGCAATTCGCCGGCATGCGCTCGACGACGGGCGAACATCGCAAGCCCGGTGCGGCATGTTTTCGCATCCGGGAGCTCCCGCCCCCCGTCGTCACCCGTACTGAGTGCTCACGCCTTCGATGCGCGCCGCCAGCCTCCGGCGTGGAGACCCGGGCTTCTCTTCCGCGAGAGTCGCCCAGTCCGTGTCGCCGAGGCGCTTCGTTACTTCTTCAATGCGCGCTCGATCGCGCTCGACACCGCGGCGACGTCATTGCGATTCACCGCGCCCATGTGCCCGACGCGGAAGTACTTCGTCTTGATCTCCGGGTGCAGACCACCCGCCACCGTGATGCCCAGTTCTCCGAGCGCCTTCACCAGCGCGGCATCGACCCCCTGCGGGTAATACAGCGCCGACAACGTGTGCGCGGAGATGGCTTCGGTCTTCGGCACCATCGTCAGGCCGAGCCGCTTCCACGTCGCGCGCAGCTCCGTGGCGATCGACACGTGCCGCGCGAGGCGCACCGGCATCGTCTCGTTCACGATCAACTGCAGGCTCACATCGAGCGCGGTGATGAGATTGACCGGCGGCGTCGCGAAGTACGCGGGCTTCTCCGCTTCGTACGCTTCGTGAATCGGGAGCCACTCGGAGAAATCGAGATACATCGCGGCGACGGGCTTGGTGCGCGTCTTCCACGCGTTCATCGCGCGCTGACTCGCCAACAACACCGCGAGCCCCGGAGGCGTACCGAGCGCCTTCTGCGACGCGGTGAACGCGACGTCGACGCCCCACGCCTCCATCTCCAGCGCTTCGCCGCCCACGCTGCACACGCCGTCGGCGATCACCAGCACGCCGAACTTCTTCGCGGCCTCCGCGTATTCACGGAGCGGCGCGAGCACCGCCGTCGACGTGTCGACATGCGTGACGGTCATCACCTTGAAGCCGCCCGTCGCGAGCGCCTTCTCCACCTCGGCGACCGGAGGCGCGTCGCCCGGCGGCACCTTCACCTGCGTCACCGTCGCGCCGTGCCGCTCGAGCATGTTCGCGATGCGGTCCGAGAAATACCCGGTGTTCACCACCAGCGCCTTGTCTCCAGCCTGCACCAGGTTCGCGACCGCCATCTCCATCGCCAGCGTGCCACTGCCCGCGACCACGAACGGCTGCGCGGTCGGCGCGCCGAACACCACGCGCAGATTCTTGAGCGCGCGCGAGAAGGCCTTCATGAAGACGGGGTCCAGGTGGCTGCGCGTCTTCTCACCGAGCGCGCGCAGCACCGCGGGTTCGAACTCGATGGGCCCGGGGATCATCAGCAGGTTCCGTTCGCTCATGACGCGAGGCTCTACTAGGCAGCCGCGCGATGCGCACGAAGTGGCCGCTGCGGAGCAACCCCCGAAGAACGATGGGCCTGCACTACGACGCGGGCTTCTTGTCGCGTGCCGCGCGCGCCGAAATCCTGTCGTGGCTCGGCACGCTCCAACCCATCTGGGAAAATCGCTTCTCCGATTTCCGCCCGCTGCCTGAAGGTGAAACACAGCGGCAGTTGCTGCGGCCCGTGTACTGGCTCGGCAACTGGCAGTTCGCGTGTCTCGATTACTACCGGCCTCCGCACGTCGAGAATCGCTGCGTCGAAGCCGAGCCGTTCCCGCCGGTGCTGCAGAAGCTCGTCGCGGTCATCGAGCAGCGCACGCGCCGCATGTTCCAGGGTGCCGACATGCCGCAGGGCTGGCACCTCAACACCTGCCTCGTGAACTTCTACGGCGCGAAACTCGTCGACGGCAAACGCGTCGACACCGCGCGCGTGGGTGAACACAAAGACTTCGAGCCCGGGCCGGTGGCGTCGCTCTCGCTCGGTGAGCGCGCGTTGTTTCAATTCGTGTCGAGCTCGCGGCCCGGCGAACGCGACGAGGTGGTCGAACAACAATGGCTCGACGACGGGAGCCTCCAGATCTTCGGCGGCGACCAGTGGAAGAAGCGCACCTTTCACCGGGTGCAGCGCGTCGACACCAAAGGCGGGCACACCTTCGACATTCACGTCGCGGGCTTCGAGACCCGGCGCATCAACTTCACCTTCCGCTACGTGCCCGATGAACACGTGGTGCCGTTCGCGAAGCTGTCCGCGCAGGCGCAGCAAGACGTGCGCGGGTACATGGAAGAGCTCGCGAAGCACTCGAAGTTCTTCGCGGCCGCGATAAAGGCGGCGCCATGAGTTCGGAGCTTCATTTCTTCACCAAGCTGCTCGTGTTGGACCCCGCTGCGTCGGCGAAGTTCTACGAAGCGCTCGGCTTCACGCGCATCGGCACCGACGGAACCTTCATGCACCTGCGCTGGGAGGAGCACGGCGATGTGATGCTGGTAGGCGCTCCGACAGGCGTGCGCATCGACGGCAAACGCGGGTGGGGCGTGTTGCTGTGCTTCACGTCGAAGACGCCCGTCGACGAGATTCTGCAGCGCGCGGTGAAGCTGAACGCGCCGACCGCGGGCCCTGAAGTGCAGCCGTGGCACACACGCGAGCTCGTCGTCACCGACCCTGATGGGTACCGGCTGAACTTCGTGCAGCCCGCGTGAAGGCGCTCGACGTCGGCATCGTCGGCACGGGCACGGCGGGCAGCGCGACGGCATTGTTCCTCGCTCGGCAGGGCCATCGCGTCACCGTGTACGAGCGCGTGCCGGAGCCGTCGACCGCCGGTGCGGGCATCATGCTGCAGCCGACGGGCATGGCCGTGTTGCGCGCCCTGGGCCTCGAGAAGAACGTCGTCCCGAAAGGTGACGTCATCGACAAGCTGCTCGTGCAGACCACGAGCGGCCGCAAGGTGATGGAGCTGGTCTACGGAGATCTGCGGCAGGGACTCTTCGGCGTCGGGCTCCATCGCGGCGTGCTGTTCGACGCGCTGTACAAAGCGGCGTGCAGCGAGCCGGGCGTCACCGTGCGCACCGGTTGCGATGTCGAAGATTTGCGCGCGCATGCCGATGGTTCGCATTCGGTGATGGAGCGGGGAACGCGCCGCGCGCTCGGCCGGCACGACGTCATCGTCGCCGCGAATGGCGCGCGCAGTTCGCTGCGTGACGAGACCGCGTTCGTGAAGTCGGTCTCTCGTTACCCCTGGGGCGCGCTGTGGGCGATCGTCCCCGACCACGACAATCGTTTCACCGGGCGGCTGTTTCAGACGGTGCGCGGGACGGACACGTTGATCGGTCTGCTCCCGACGGGTCATGGCCCTGAAGGCGGGCCGCGCATGGTGAGCATCTTCTTCTCGATTCCCGTCGCGGCGCAGGGCGCGTTTCGCGCGGGCGATTTCGCGAAGTGGAAAGCGCGCGTGCTCGCTGACGTGCCGAGCTCAGCGCCGGTGCTCGAGCAATTGCACGGTCCGGAGTCGCTGCTGTTTTCGGAGTACCACGACGTCGTGATGTGGCCGTGGAACACCGAGCGCGTCGTGTACGTGGGTGACGCCGCGCACGCGATGAGCCCGCAACTGGGGCAGGGCGCGAACCTCGCGTTGCTCGACGCGTACTTCTTGTCGAAGGCCTTCGAGCACGCGGAGAACGCGACCGACGCGCTCTTCACGTATTCGCGCACGCGGCGCTGGCACCTGAACTGGTACCAATTCATCACCCGCGCGCTGACGCCGTTCTTTCAGTCTGACTTTCCGTGGCTGCAGCCGGTGCGCGATTTCGGGTTTCCCATCGCGACCAGGTCAGCGTGGATGCGGAGGCAGATGGTCGCAGCGATGGCCGGTGTTTCGCGCGGCCCGTTCGCTGACCTGCTCGACATCACGTCGTGACGCGGTGAAGGTCTCTTCATCGTGACGTGGAAGGTGCAGGCGCGGATGTATGTGATGGGGTTTTCGTGCGACCCAGACGCGGTGACGCAGGCGACGGGGTTGACGCCAGCGAATGTCTGGTTTGCCGGCGCGCTCATCGGTCGAGGGATTCAACGCTGTCGAGAGAATGGTTGGCAGCTCGATTCGACGCTCGTCGATGAACCAGACCCGGAAGTGCATGTGCAGCATCTGCTCAGGAGGTTGCCAGCCGATTTTCACGCGCGGCTCTCGAGCGTCTCTCCGAAGTTCGAAATTCAGGTCGCGCTCATCATCGAGTTCGGTGAACAGACGCCACCGCTCGCGTTCACTGCGGAGACGATTTCTCTGCTCGCTGCCAACGGTGCGTCGCTCGACGTCGACACGTACGTCGTGCCTGCGGAAGGCGAGGCGTGAACTCATGTACACGGTGATTCGGTTTCTCGGTGAAGAGAACGACGCAGAAACCTTCGCGAAGATCAAAGCCGAGCTCGAAACACAGCGCCCGCAATCGAAGCCGACGATTTCGAAGCGAGCCCCTCGCATCTCTGTTGGTGTTTTCGATGGCGGCGCCTGGCCGGATCACGTTGCGGCTATTGAGGAATTCGTTGTCCAATTCAGAGCGTTGATTGAGTGGGCTGTTGGTATCGGCGTTGAGATTGAATTCGATGTCGCCGTCTACGCCGCAGACGTTGGCGGAAAGCGATTTGCCGTATTCCTGCATCAAGATGCCGCATGGATGCGGCTACTCTCGGAACTTGGCATTTCGCTCGAGATTTCGCTCTAGACCAGTCAGAGCAAGTCGACTGAACCTACGGCACGCAGCGGGCGAGGCAGGTGTCGCCAGCGCAGCTGCCTGACTGACAATCTGCATTGCTCGTGCACGTCGCGCCGGCGCTGAGCAGCGGGCCACACACTGCACCGCCATCGGCCGTGTCGCGGCACAGACCCCAGCGGCACTGACGAGACGCGCCGCACGGTTCGCCCGGCAATGGCAGCTCGACACACCCGCCGTCCTCACACGTCGCGCTCACCTGACAGTCGGCGTTGCTCACGCATTCGCTGCCGTCGGCGAGCCGGCGTTCACAGATGCCCACGCCCGCATCGACGGCCCCGCAGGTCAGGTGCGACTGGCAGTCGCTGGCCACGCCGCACGGTTCACCTTCGGCGCGCGGCACGGCGCAGGTCGAGGTGAGCGAGAGGCACGTCGCTCCCGGCACGCAGTACTGCGGCGGCGCGCATCGTTCATTGAGCGCCACGACCTCAGCGACGCAACTGCTCTGCGCGGGGTTGCACACCAGCGTGGCCTGACATTCATCTCCGTCACACGAATACCCGAGCGACTTGCGCGCCGTGCATTGACCCGCGTCGCAGAAGCTGTCGGCCAGACACCGGTTCGCGATGCACGCCGTGCCCGCCTGCGGCAACGCGGTGCACTGCTGCTCGAAGCAGAACAGGCCGCTCACGCAGTCGATGTCTCGCCCGCAGTTGCCGTTGATCGACGACTGCGCGAGGCACGTCCCGATGCCTGAGCCCAGCAGCGGCATGCGGCACAGCAGCCCGGTGCGGCACTCGCGGTCATTGGAGCAGCTCTCGCCCGAGCTCGCGCGCGACTGACACGTGCGCGGGCAGGTCGAGCCCCGGCAGATGCCTTCATCGAGACACTCGTCGTAACCGTCGTAGCAGGGCTGGCCCAGCGGCACGCGCGGCAGGAGGAAGCGCTGACACGTCTCCGGCAACGTCGCCCATTCGTCGCAGCGCTGTTCACCCAGTTGCGTCAGACACTGCGAGACGCGGTCACCGTCGAGCTTCAGTACGCCCGCCGTCACGTGGTTGGGCCAGGTCATCGGGCCGCACCACGTCGCCTCCCAGGCGCGCTGGCATTGAGCGCGCGCGTCGGCGGTGTCGGCGATGAGGCCACACCGCGCCTGCGCTTCACAGCGCGCGGCGTTGAGCAGCGTGCAGGTTTCTTGCGGTGAGAGCCCCGCGTCGCGCACCGTGCCCGAGTCGGGTTCGACGACGCCGCTGTCGAAGGCTCCGGCGTCTACGTGCGGGAGAAAAAGGCTCCCGAGCTGACACGCGGAAAGCGCGCAACTGACGATCAGGCTGGCAAGGAACGCGCGCTTCACAGGTAACTCATCTCGCGTAGCCGTCGGCCCGGCTGAGAGGCAAGGGCAACCTTACCTTGAAAGACGCCTCCCCGCGACGCCGACACGCCTTTCGGGGGGAAGGTAAGGTGCCCGGCCATGGTCTCCGAAGCGCTCGTTGCCTCGCTGTTGTTCGCCGCTCCCGCCGAATTCAAGAAGGTCGAGGAGAGCGACGGGGTGCTCATCGAAGCGCGGCCCGTCGAGGGCGCGAAGGTGGTGGAGCTGCGGCTGACGACGACCAGCACCAGGTCGGTGGCCTCGCTGTGCGACGCCGCGTTCGGCGACGGCAAGTTCGACGCGAGCGAGCCCGACCTGAAGGCGCGCAAAGTGCTGAGCGACACCGGCGATGACCGCCTGACCTACGAGCAGATCTCACCGCCCGTGTTGGCCAACCGCGACTACGTGGTGCACGCGGTGCGCACCCGTGAGAGCGACACCGTGTGCCGCATCAACTTCAACGCCGCCAACGAGGCCGCGCCGGCGTTGCCCGCGGGTTGGGTGCGCATCGAGAAGCTCTGGGGCGAGTGGAGGTTCGACCGGCAGGCCGACGGCAAGACCCACATCACCTACGTCATCTTCAGCGACCCGGCGGGCTCCGTGCCCGCGTTCATGGTCGAGGGGAGCCGCCGCGCGTTCGCGCGCAAGTGGCTCAAGCTGGTCATCAGCCGCGGGAAGGACTGAGCCTGCGCGCGGCGATGAGCCGCGCCACGATCGACACCGCGATCTCCGCCGGCGTCAGCGCCGCGATGTCGACGCCCATCGGGCTCTCGAAGCGCGCCACCTCGTCATCGGTGAAGCCCGCCGCCTTCATGCGCTGGCGGAACTTCGCCGCCTTCCGCTGGCTGCCGATGACGCCGAGGTAGCGCAGCGGCGTCTTCACCAACGCCTCCGCGCACGCCTGGTCCAACGGGTGATCATGCGTGGTCACGCAGCAATACGTGTCTGCCCCGCCTTTGACCGCTTTCGCGAACGCGTCCGGCGGCTCGAGCTTTCTGTCTGCGAAAGGAAAACGTTCGGCGTTGAGCCACTCGCTTCGTTCGTCGACGACCGTGACGCGAAAGCCGACGTGATGCGCGAGCTGCGCGAGCTCCTTCGCGACGTGGCCCGCGCCGAAGATCACCAGCCGCTGCGGCGCTCCGTGTTTCTCGAGGAACACCGTCATGCTGCCGCCGCAGCACATGCCCAGCTCGTGCGTCAGGTGCGTCTGCAGCACGCGCGTCTCGTCGGCTGACGAGAGCAACTCGAGCGCGGCGTCGATGATCTGCTTCTCGATGGCGCCGCCGCCCACGGTGCCGCGGAGTTCTCCTCCGTCGAGCACCGCGAGCTTCGAGCCGGGCTTCTGCGGTGTGCTGCCAGACGTCGCGGTGACGGTGCACAACACGAAGGGCCGGCCTTCCGCCTCGAGCTGCGCGATGTCGGCGAGCACACTCATCACTTCGTCTTCGGGCAGGCGCCTTCGTCGTTCTTCGTCTGCGCGGCGACCTTCTCGACCTGCGCCTGCGTGGCGGTGAGCTGCTGGCTCAAGCGCGACTCGACCTGTTCCCACTGGGCGTCGTTCGCCTTCTCGGCCGCGGCGAGCTGCTGCCCCTGCGTCAGCACCGCGATGAGCGCGTTGATGGCTTTGGCTTGCTCACCGTCGAACGCGAGCACCTCGGTGCACTTCACCTTCAGCTTGTCGAGCGCCGCCTTGTTCGGCTTCGCCTTGTACGCCTTGGCCTGCGCGTCGTACTCGACGGCGGTCGCGTAGCGTTGACCCGACGCGATGATGATGTCGGCGGTGCGCTGCGCGCGCTGACGCTCCAACGCCTGGAACCGGAGCGTCGCCACCGCGGCCGCGTCGGCCTCCATCGCGTACGCGTTCTCGAGGAGCAGCGGCCACTTCAGCTTCACCGGCTGCTTGCCGAGGTCGAGCTTCGCCATGCGCTCCGTCAGGCACGCGCCGATCTCCGCGCTCGGCGTCAAGGTGATGGTGTTCTTGCCGTCGGTCACTTCAGCCTCGCCGGTCAACGACGGAGGATTCTTCGCGCCCAGCGTCGCGTAGCAATCGCACTGCGAGCGCAACGAGAGCCGCAGCTTGCCGGCGACGTCGTTCGCCGGGTTGTCGCCGAACTTCACCGGCTTGCTGTCGGCGCTCACCGGCACCTCCGCGACGATGGGCATCGTCGACGTGGGGAAGGTCACCTTGCGCACCGCCGCTTCGACGCATGCCTTGCCCGCGGCAGATGGCCCCGTGCCCGAGATCTCGATGGCGACCGCCGCGTCGACGGTGACCTTCAACTTCGCGTCGAACGTCGCGCCTTCACGATTCGCGGGGTCGACGAAGCACTCGTCGATGGCCGGCGAGAGCGAGAGCAACGCGCCCGTCAGCACCTCGGGGTTGAACGGCGTGAGCTTCAATTCACGCGCGCCACACGACGCCACATCGAAGGGGATCATGTTGGTCAGCGCCAGCTTCTGCGGCGCGGCCGCGGGCTCGGCGGGCTTCTCGTCGGTCTTCGAAGCGGTCTGCGTGGTGGCACAGCCAGTCAGCACGGCGAAGGGCAGCACAGCGGCGCGGAGCATTTTCATGGGCCCGCTGCTTACACCCTTCATCGCGCGCCCTCCGCTGAAACCCGTGACGCTTACACTCCCTCTGCACGAGCGACGGCCCGAGTCACCCGGTGGTAAGACGCCGCGGCACATGAGCCGGCGCCCGCGCGGTGTTCTCGATGATGAAGATGACGACTCGTCGAAGGCGACGTCGCTCGAACTGAACCCGCTCAAGCCACCCGACGCACCGGCGCGCCCGGCTGACCGCACGCTGCGCGTCAACACCGGCTACCGCATGGCGGCGTCGGTCGAAGGGTTCGCGCTCACCGCGGGCAAGAAGCGCGTGGTGGTGCGCGATGGCCTCGCGTCGATCGGCAGCGCCGAAGGCAACACGCTGGTCATCGCCGACGACCTGGCGTCGCGCTTCCACTGCGACGTGCGCATCGAAGATCAACGCGCGCTGGTGAGAGATCTCGGCAGCACCAACGGCACCTTCATCAACGGCGTGCGCGTGAAGGAGGGCTACCTCAAGCCCGGCTCCACGCTCACGCTCGGCCGCACCGAGGTGACGTTCGAGCGCGAAGGCGAACGCCACTTCATCAACGTCTCTGATCAACCGATGTTCGGTGAGCTCGTCGGGCCGTCAGCGTCGATGCGCCGCGTGTTCGGCGTGCTCGAGAAGGCCGCGCGCACCGACAGCACCGTGATCCTCGAAGGCGAGACCGGCACGGGGAAGACCCGCGCCGCCGCCGCGCTCCACGCGATGAGCCCGCGCGCGAAGAAGCCGTTTCTGGTCATCGACTGCGGCGCGTTGCCGCCGACGTTGCTGGAAGCGGAGCTGTTCGGCCACGAGAAGGGCGCGTTCACCGGCGCGACGGGCAGACGGCTCGGCGTGTTCGAGGAAGCCGACGGCGGCACGGTGCTGCTCGATGAAGTCGGGGAGCTCCCGCTCGAGCTGCAGCCGCGGCTGCTCCGCGTGCTCGAAGAGCGCAGCATCAAGCGGCTCGGGCAGAACCGGTTCACGCCGGTCGACGTGCGCATCCTCGCGGCGACGCATCGCGACCTCCGCAGCGGCGTCAACGCGGGCACCTTCCGCGCCGATCTCTATTTCCGCCTCGCCGTCGTGCGCGTGACCGTGCCGCCGTTGCGCGAACGCCTCGAAGACGTGCCCGCCGTCGCGCGCGTGATTCTGCAGCAGCTCGGAGCGACCGGTCGCAAGCACCCGAAGCTCTTCGAAGACGCGTTCCTCGAGTCGCTCTCGCGCGTGTCGTGGCCGGGCAACGTGCGCGAGCTGCGCAATCATCTCGAGCGCTGCATCCTCTTCGACGAGCCGGTGCCGGTCGGTGATTCAGACGTGCCCGCTCCGCAGGGGAAATTGCCGGCGTCGTGGGCGAACGTCTCGCTCGGCACCGCGCGCCAGACCGTCGTCGAACACTTCGAGCGCGATTACCTGAAGCAACTGCTCGAGCGTCACGGAGGCAATGTGACGCAGGCCGCGCGCGAAGCGGAGGTGGATCGCGTCTACATCCACCGGCTTCTGCGGAAGTACGGGCTCAAGTCCGACAAGTGAACGGCGTCTTCACCACTGTGAACTCGCAGGTCACGCTTCGCGGCGCCGCGAGTTTCGAAGCCGTTGATTTCGTGCCGCATCGCTGAAGGCACGACCTTCGCAGTCACCAGCGGCATGTCACTCACCTTCACCCGGGAGTTCTGCATGCGTCCCCTGCTCGTCGCGCTGACCGTGGTCGTCTTCTGTGGCTGCCCCCTCGTGGACCCGTGCAGCGCGCCGGGTGAACGCACCGTCACCATCACCTCCTCGGGGCTGCCTGCCGGCGTCGATGGCACCATTCACGTCAACGGTCAGACCGTCACCAACAGCGGCACGGTGACGTTGAGCACCGGTCAGGTAGTGTTGTCGGCCGATGCGGTGGCGGCGCCGTCGGCGAACCTGGTGCGCACGGCGTATCTGCCGACGTTCGACCCCGATGATGAATGCGTCGCGCCTGACGCGGGCCTGCCCATCGCGGCGAACTGGGCACCGGTGCCCACCAGTTCGAAAGTGTGGACGGTGAATCAGAACGGCACCGCGCAGCTCGTGGGTCTCGACACGTTCTCGCTCGATGCCGGTCACGACGAGCCCGTCACCGCGGCCGTCGGCGTTCAGACCGACGTCGGGCAGTTCACGTTCGATCAGCGCGGCAACGTGTGGGCGGTGCAGGGCACGCTCGCGTCGTCGGCGCTCAACTTCTACACCGCGTCCGACTTCGCCTCGTCGGGTGCGCGTACGCCCTCGGTGAAGCTCGGCGTGTCGGCGCTGAGCGGCTGCATTCCCGGAGCGAGCGCGCTCGCGTTCGATGCGCAGGGCGACCTGTGGCTCGCGTCGCTCTGTGACAACGCGGTCTACAAGTTGAGTCGTGACTCGCTGGGTGCGTCGGGCACCATCGGCTCGCTCGCGAAGCTCACCGTGCCGTCGCCGGGCGGTCTGGCGTTCGACGCGGCCGGCCGCCTGTTCGTCGCCTCGAAGATGGACGGGCGCGTCTACCGCTTCGATGCCTCGCAACTGAACGCCGATGCGACCGAGCCCGCGGCGAAGATCGGCGTGCGCGTGTCGACCGACACCGGGAACACCGCGATCTTCTCCGCGTCGTGGCTCGCCTTCGATTCGCACGGCGCGCTCTGGTTCAACGACTTCGGCGCGAACACGTACGCGTCCATCCCCTCCGCGAGCCTGAATGGCGCCGGGTCGATCGACGTGCAGCCTGGCGCGACGGTGCTCATCGACGTGGCGGCGCTGCTCGAGAACTTCGCGTTCGATGAACAGGGCGGGCTGTGGAGCGGCGCTTCGAGCGGCAAGGTGCTCCGTCTCTCGGCGGATCAGTTGACGGGCTTTTTCACGCCGGGCACGCCGACCGTGCCGGAGCGCGTGCTTCAGAGCCCCGACCTCGCGTACGTGAACGGCGTCGCGCTGTACCCCGCGCCCGCCGGGCTGCCGTTGTTCCACGCGCTGCCGTGAGCCGTCTCAGCACCTGAGTGAGGCAGGTTTCCGGAGAACGCAGCGGGCGCGGTGTTGGTAGATGAAACCGCATGCGCTCGCTGCTCGTCGCCTTCGCCGTCTGCTGCTTGTGTGCTTGCCCGCCGGCCGACCCCTGCGATGCACCGGGCGCGCGCAGCGTGACCATCACGTCGTCTGGTTTGCCCGAGGTCACGAACGGCACGGTGCACGTCAACGGGCAGACCGTGACCAACAACGGCACCGTCTCGTTGAGCACCGGGGAAGTCACCGTGTCGGGAGACGTCGCGGCGGCGTCGACGTCGTTCCTGGTTCGCACCGCGTATCTGCCGACGTTCGACCCCGCGAACGAGTGCGTCGCGCCTGATGCCGGCCTGGCCATCACCGCGAACTGGTCGCCGATTCCAACGAGCGGCTCGTTGTGGGTGCTGAGTCAGAATTCGAACTCACAGGTGCTGGGTTTCCCCGCGGTGCAACTGAGCGCCGGAGACCGCCGGGCGACCGCTTCTGCGCAGACTGATCTCGGTCAGTTCACGTTCGACAAGCGCGGCAACGTGTGGGCGGTGCAGGGCACGGTCGCGTCGGCGGCGCTCAATTTCTACCCGGCGTCGTCATTCGCCGGCATCGGTGTGCGCACGCCCACCATCAAGCTCGGCGTCTCCACGCTTTCCGGCTGCGTGCGCGGAGCGACGGCGCTCGCCTTCGATGCACAGGGCAACCTGTGGCTCGCGTCTGACTGCGACGGCAAGGTCTTCAAGTTGAGCCGGGATTCGCTGGGCACCTCGGCCACGGTGACTCCGCTCGCGACGCTCACCGTGCCTTCGCCCGGCGGGCTCGCGTTCGACGCCGCGGGGAATCTCTTCGTCGCGTCGAAGATGGACGGGCGCGTGTACCGCTTCGACGCCGCGCAGTTGAACGCCGATGCGGCCGAGCCCGCCGCGAAGCTCGGCGCGCGTGTCACCACCGATGCCGCCGACACCAGCCTCTACGCGGCCTCGTGGCTCGCGTTCGATTCGCACGGAGCCCTGTGGTTCGACGACTTCGCCTCGAACACGTTCGTCTCGATCTCCGCCGGGAACTTGAGCGTCACCGGCACCGTCGATGTGCAGCCGGCCGCGCGCGTGAACGTCGATGTCGGCGCGGTGCTCGAGAACTTCGCGTTCGACGAGAAGGGCGGTCTGTGGAGCGCCGGCACGCAGGGCCAGCTCTTTCGCCTCTCGGCCGATCAGTTGACCAGCAGCGGCGCGACCGTGCCAGACCGCGTCATCGTCAGCGCCGACATCGGTTCGGTGAACTCCGTCGTCATCTATCCGGCTCCGGCTGGGCTACCCTTGTTCCACTCTCTGCCATGAAACGAATCGCGGTTTTGACGTCCGGTGGTGACTCACCGGGAATGAATGCAGCGCTCCGTGCCATCGCCAAGCTCGGCGCCGCGCGTGGAGTGCAGGTGTTTGGCGCCCTCGAAGGGTATGACGGGCTCATCGACGGCAAGTTCCGCGAGCTGACGCGGCAATTGTCTGACGGTGTCATCTCGGTCGACACCGAAGTCGACGCCGCGGGTGGGCAGGGCGGCACGCTCATCGGCTCCGCGCGCAGCATGCGCTTTCGCGAGAACGTGGGCCGCGCGACGGCGCTGGAGCAGCTCAAGAAGCTCGGCGCGACCGGCCTCGCGGTGATCGGCGGGAACGGCAGTCTCACGGGCGCGCATCTCTTCGCGAACGAGACCGGCTTTCAGGTGATGGGTCTGCCGGGGTCGATCGACAACGACATCGGCTGCACGTCGACGTCGCTCGGAGTCGACACCGCGCTCAACACCATCGTCGAAGCGTGCGATCGCATCAGCGACACCGCGCGAGCGCATCGGCGCGCGTTCGTGGTCGAGGTGATGGGCCGCGACTGTGGCTACCTCGCGATGGCGAGCGCGATCGCGATGGCCGCAGACGCCGTGCTGATCCGCGAGTCGGGCAAGAGCGAAGAGCTGCTCGTCGATGATTTGTCGCAGGTGATTCGAGCCGGGTTCGCGCGCGGTAAGCGCCGCATTCTGGTGATCAAGGCCGAAGGCGTGACGGCGCCGTGCACGAAGCTGGTGCGGCTGACGGAGGAGAAGTTGAAGCCCGAGCTCCCCGGGCTCGAGATTCGCGCCACGGTGTTGGGTCACGTCGTGCGCGGTGGAAACCCCAGTTACCAGGACCGCGCGGTCGCCGGCCGGCTCGGCTTCGCGGCGTTGAGTTCACTGCTCGCCGGAGCGACCGACGAGATGGTCGGCTGGCTGCCGCATTCGCCCGGCACCGCGACGGAAGATTCGTCGGTGCATCGGTTCCCGCTCCAGCGCGTGCTCGAGGAGACGAAGGCGCTCATCGATGGCACGAGCCCGGTCACGCAGCGGCGCCTCAAGCTGATGAGTCAGGCCGCGGGCGTTCTGTCGCTTTGAAATGACGTGTCGTCGCGGAGCGATCGCGTGCGTCGATGACGACGTGATGACTGTGCCGTCGCATGGAGGCGGGCGGTTGTTTGAGCGCGAGAGCGCAGCGCTCGTCGCCTGCGCGCCCGTCGTTCGCGGCGAACTTCATCAAGCATCGAACCGGCGTCACTCGAACGTTTGCGGAGCCCGGTGGAATGACTCCAGTTGGTCAGCTTGATGACTCGCGCTCGAAATTGAAGAGCACGTTCGTGGCGGGCTTCGCTCCGGCCGGTGAGAATCGGGCCACCATTCAGGCCCTGCAGCGTGGAGTGAAGTGGGTCGATCTGGTAGTTTCTGCCCTCACATGTCCTCAAAGATCATGCGTGAGGGCGAGCGCTACATGGCTCGCCTTGACAAGACGATGGCCGACGGCAAGGTGACGACGAAGGAAGTCGATTCACTGATCAAAGACGCCCACAACGGTCACTTCAGCGAAGTCGAGGCGTTCTACCTGTCGGCCTTCGTCGATCGCACGCCGCGCAAGTTCGACCCGGCCGCGCGCGAAAAGCTGATCTCGTTCGTTTCGGGCGAAATGAAGGCGCTCGCGAAGATCGCCGGCGACGACGGCAACGAGGCACGCAAGACGCAGCCCAGGCTGACCGCCGACTCCGCGAAGAGCGGCAACGTCACCTACGACAAGGTTCCCGGGCAGGTTTCGGTGAACGGCTTCAACCCCGACGATCCGCTCCAGGGGCAGGTCGGCGATTGCTACTTCATCTCGGCGCTCGCGGCGGTCGCGAAGACCAACCCGCAACTGCTCGCGAACGCGGTGCGCACCAACCGCGACGGCACGTACACCGTCACCTTCCACGAACGTGGCGCGAAGGACACCAAGGTGAAGCCGGTCGAGATCACCATCGATGGTTCGTTCGCGAACCAGTCGGGCCGCCTCGAATACGCGGCCGCGCGTGAGACGAAGGAGCTCTGGCCGCAGATCTTCGAGAAGGCCTACGCGCAGTGGAAGGGCGGGTACGACGCGATCGAAGGCGGCATGTCTGCGACCGCGCTCGAGGCGCTCACCGGTCAGAAGACCGACTGGCTCCCGGTGACCACCGCGTCGAACCCGGCCGACACGTTCAAGAAGATCAGCGACGCGGTGAAGACCGGCGGCGCGGTCGTGGCGCTTTCGAAGAGCTGGGAGCCCGGCGTGCAGGGCGTCGTCGCCGACCACGCGTACACGTTGCTGGGCGT
The DNA here is from genome assembly GCA_048498275.1 of Myxococcota bacterium. Lineage (GTDB taxonomy): Bacteria > Myxococcota > Myxococcia > Myxococcales > Myxococcaceae > Archangium_A. Next base: position 21,004 of record JBEHYH010000018.1, read on the forward strand.
CTCGGAGAAGAACGGCCAGAAGCTGGTGCAGCTCCGCAACCCGTGGGGCGAACGCGAGCCCGGGCACGACGGCAGAGACGACGGCATCTTCGAGCTGCCCATCGAGAAATTCCTCACCGCCTACGCCGCGGTGGAGTTCACGACGAAGTGAGGCTGACGCATGCAGCTCCGCGTCGCGCAGTGGGTTGAAGACACCGAAGCCGAAGGCCCGGGGAGGCGGTTCGCGCTCTGGGTTCAAGGCTGTTCGCTGCGCTGCCCCGGCTGCTGCAACCCGGAGATGTTCGCGGCCGACAAAGGTGGCGCGCTGCACGACGTCGATGCGCTCGTGGAAAAGGTGCTCGCGGTGCCCGGCATCGAAGGCATCTCGATTCTTGGAGGCGAACCGTTCGAACAAACCGAAGGTCTCGCGGAGCTCGCGACGCGTCTCCGTGAAGCGGGCCGCAGCGTGATGATTTTCTCCGGCTACACGCTGAGTGAGCTGCACGCGATGAAGTCACCGCACGTCGAACGATTGCTCGGTACGACCGACCTGCTTGTCGACGGCCGCTACGAGAAAGACAAACCCGACACCTCCCGAAGGTGGGTCGGCTCGACCAATCAGCAACTGCACTTTCTTACTCCGCGTTACTCGGCCGCAGCTTTCCGCGCTCCCAACACCGTCGAGCTGCGCTTCGAGAACGGCGCGCTCACCATCAACGGCTGGCCTGCCGCCGCCGACGCGGTTCGCCGCCGATGACCGCCACCGTCTCCCGCGCTGAAGGCAATCTGCTCACGCTCGCGCGCGTCGCGGTCGGTTTGATTCCGCCTGTCGATGCGACGCGCCTGCTGGTGATGCCGTCGCTCGCGCCGGTGAAGTTGGGGCCGACCGCGCGCACGCTGCTCTCCGACACGCTCTCGCGCGGCACCGCGCTCTCGCTTCTGCGCAGCGGCGGTTGGTCGCACCAGCCCCGGGAGACGCCGCCGCTCCACTTCGGCGCGAACACCATTCACCTCTTTCAGTGGATGCTCTCGACGCCGCTCGCGGAGAGCGAGGTGAAGCCGTTGACGCTCTCCGCGCCGCCGTCGCCCGCTGAAGATTTTCTCGTCGCCGCGTTCATTCATCAGCTTCGCGGTACGGGGTTCGAATCGGCGCTGACCCGGCAATACGAGTTCCGCCGGTGGCCGCTCACGGTGCTGACCCACGCGGCGGCCTTCGCGCGCGAAGCGCCGCTCGGTGAGTCACCGGCGTTCGACGTGCCCGCGTTGGCTCCGTGGATCATCAACATGCGCGCGATGCTCGCGTCGTCGTGGCTCTCGGCGGAGAAAGCCAAACGCGAGGTGCGGGCCGTCGACCAGCTCGCGCGCATCGGCCGCGCCCAGTCGATGGTGCTCACGGCGTTTCTCGACGCGGTCGATTCGCGGCGCGAGCTCGCCAGCTTTCTCATCGACGCCGCCTCGCAGTTCTTCTCGCGCGCGCGCACCGCCGAAGAGCTCACGCGCTCGCTTTCCAGCGACGCTCCGCTGCGTGAGCGCGCCGATGCACGGCGTCTCGCCGGAGCGACCTGGCGTTCACTCGCCCGTCTCCGGGAGTGGGATTCGCAGCATCGCGCGACGCGCTTCATCGACGACGGCTACGACGTCGCGCAGAAGCTCATCCGCGAGTGGGAGGTGCTCGGCGACAAGGACTTCAACGCCGCCGCCGCGCTCGTCGCCCAACTCGACGCGCTCGCCTGAAAAACAAAACCGCTCCCCACGAAGCGTAGGGAGCGGCCGGTACTTCAAATTCGAGAGAGCTGATTACCAGCCGAAGAAGTGAGCCACGCTCTTCGCCGCGTTGCCGACGCCGCTGGCGACCGACTCCGCCGCGTGGGCCGCGCCCGAGGCGATGTTCTTCGCGCCCGCCGCGACGTCGTCGAGGCCGATCTTGCCGTCGTGGTTCTGGTCAGCGAGGTCCTTCGCGACGCCGACCGCCGCCTTCTCGATGGCGCCCACGTCGACTTCGATGTCGACCTTGCCGCCCAGGCCGACGCCGAGCGCCGCACCGAGGCTGCCGCCGATCTTCAGCTTGCCGTCCTGGTAACCGATGACGCCGGAGGCCGTCGCTTCGGCGCCCGCCGAGGCGTAACCCGACGCGTGCACCGAGAACGGGCCCGCGGAGATCGTCGCTTCGGCTTCGGCCTTCGCGACCGCCGAGGCGCCAGCCTTGCCTTCGAGCATCACGACCGGCGGGTCACGCGTGATGGTCGCGGTGCCCGACGCCTCGGCCTTCACTTCGGCCGTCGCCTTCAGCTTGCCGTCGGCCTGCGCCTTGAATTCCTGGCCGCCGATGGTGATGGCGGGGGTCTCGGCGTGGCCGGTGGCCTGAACCGTCACGCTCGCGCCGGCGCCGACCTTGGCGGTGGCGACGAGGCCGTTCGAGTTCAGCGTCGCGGTGCCTTCGGCCGTCGCGTGCGCTTCAGCCGTCGCGGTCGCCGTGTAGTTCGCCTTGCCGTACTTGCCCTCGACTTCGCCGTGCGCCTTCGCCGTCACGCTGGCTTCCGCGCCGACCTTGCCCTCGGCCTTGATGCCGTCGCCGTTGATGGTGACGCTGCCGTTGCCGGTGGTGCCGTGCTTCGCGGTGACGCTCGCGTTGTCAGACTTGTAGAGCGTGTCCTTCTTGATGTTGTCGAAGCCGCCTTCGAACGTCTTGTCGATGCCGAGCGCCTTGAGGCCCTTGGTCAACAGGTCGGCGCCCTTGCCGAACTTGTCGGTGTACTTGGAGATGTCCGCGTCCTTCGTCGTGGTCTTGCTCGACGAGTACTTGGTGTCCTTCTTGTAGGAACCCTCGGCGTGCGCGGTCCACTTCTTGGAGCCCGCATCCCAGTTGCTCTCCGACTTCTTGGTCGAAGCCGTCTTGGTCGTGGTCTTCGGCTTGTGAACCGTGACCTTGGGCTTGGGGATGGAAACGGGCTTGGAACCAGAGTCGCCGATGCGGGCCATTGTGTGTGTATCTCCTTGGCTGGTTATCGAGGACCCAGCGTGATTGTTGTCAGGTTGGATCACGCAAAGGGATTTTGCAGTTCTTTTCCCCGTGTGGTCGTCTCCGGAGCAGTCATGTCGCGCGCCTACCGAATCAGCGTCAAAGAGAGCCTTTCCCGGCACGTTCAGGTCGAAGACGGCGTCTCTTCATCGTTGGAATTACTACCGATTTTGGAAAAAGAGCGCATGCGCGAGCTGCTCGCCGCGGAGCTTTTGAAACGTGGCTTTACACGTGAAGGCCAACTGGCGAAGCGCGATGAAGGGAAGGGTGTGACGGTCGAGGTCGATCTCGAAAGCGGAACCGTGACCGTGTCGGCCGAGGGTCATAAAGCGGTCGACCTCGAGACCCAGCGAACGACGGTGGTCGATCGCGATGCCGGCGGCGTGGAGGCCAAGGAAAAGCACCTCCGTGACGCGGCGAAGGAAGCGTTGGAGCGCGACGCGGCGGCCCACGAAGCGGCGTTGCAGCGTGAAGTGACCGCCCGGCTTGAAGGAACGCTCAAAGACCTGCGCCAGGAGCTCGACGGCGCCGTCAACCGCGTCACCGGCGAAGCGCTCAAGCAGCGCGCGCGTGAGCTCGGTGAAGTGCAGGAGATTCACGAGGAGCCCAACGGCAGCCTCACCATCAAGGTGCGCGTGTAGCCGTGGCGCTCTCGATCCCCGAAGAACAGCTCCCGAAAGACCTGACGCCGTTCGCGGCGGTCGAAGCCGCCTACCCGCAGGAGCTCGCGCGCATCACCGAAGCGCTGCGCCGCGGCCTGCCGGTGCTGGTCGAGGCGGAGAAGGAGCTCACGCCGTATCTCTACAAGTGCGCTCGCGATCGGCTGAAGGCGGAGGGCAAACAGTTCCTCTATCTCGATGGCCGGCCGGTGCAGGGGTTGCCAGACCCGCCGCCGGGCCTCGGGCTCGTCGCGACCATCGTTTTCTATCTCCGTGAAGCGGTGCGTGGCGCGGTCGACCAGCGCATCCTGGTGCTCCCGCATCTCGATCTGTTGACGACCTCGGCCGGCGGGCTCACGTCTGACGCGCGCGAGGTCATCCCGCTCCTCTACGAAAACCCGGAGCTCGTGTTTCTCGGCTTCAAGGACCCGTCGTTCCCGCTGCCGAAGGTGATTGAGAATCTGTTTCCCCGCAGAGAGACGCTGCTCGGCGTGCCGCGTGAACGTCTCGGCATGCTGGTGACCCAGAAAGAGAGCCGCAAACTCTCGGGCGACAAGACGCTCAAGCCGTACCAGCTCTACAAGAGCGTTTCGGGTGTGAACGCGGTGCGCTTGCGCCGGCTGCTCTCGTCGCTCACGGGTGAAGACTACCCGGCCGACCCGGCGTCGGCGTATCGGCAGCTCCGTCAGGCGACGCTGGTGGGGCAGCTCACGCTCCCTGATGTCGATTTGAATCGCGACATCGGCGGCTACGCGAAGGTGAAGGAGCGGCTGAACAAAGAGATCCTCGATGTGCTCTCGCTGAAGGATCGCGCGGACGACGAGGGCGCGATGAAGCGCATCGAGGGGCTCATCCCTCGCGGGATGATCTTCTGGGGCCCGCCGGGTACCGGCAAGACGCTCTTCGCGAAGGCGATGGCCACGGCGCTCGGCGCGGCGGTCACCGTCGTCTCAGGCCCGGAGCTCAAGTCGAAGTGGGTCGGCGAGTCTGAAGAGAACCTGCGGCAGGTCTTCACGCGCGCGCGCCAGGCAGCGCCGGCCATCATCGTGTTCGACGAGCTCGATTCGTTCGCGGTCGCGCGCGGTTCGTACCAGGGCAGCGGCGTCGAACATTCGATGGTGAACCAGTTGCTGACGGAGATGGACGGGTTTCGAAAAGACGAGCTGGTGTTCGTCGTCGGCACCACCAACTTCGTGGAGTCGCTCGACCCGGCGCTCTTGCGCCCCGGCCGCTTCGAATTTCATCTGCACATTCCCTTCCCCAACGCGGAAGACCGGCGCGCGATTCTGGGCATCTACGACCAGAAGCTCGGCCTCGAGCTCTCGCCGCGCGCGCTCGAGTACGCGGTGAAGCGCACGGCCGACATCGTCGAAGGCAGCAACTCGCGTTATTCCGGTGACCATCTGCAGGCGCTGTGTCGTGCGTTGGCGCGCGCGCGCCTGCGTGAAGGCCGCGTGGGCCCGCTCGATGTCGAAGATGTCGAGAAGGCGCTCTCGTCGTGGGCCGAACGCCCGTCGCTCACGCCGAAAGAAGAGAGGGTCGTGGCGACGCACGAAGCCGGTCACGCGGTCACCGCGATGTTCTGCCCGCACACGCCGCCCATCGATCGCATCAGCATTCGCGGCGACCTCGCCGGCGCGCTCGGCTTCGTCAGCTATTCAGACCCGGCGCACAAATACGTCGTCACGCGCGGGCAGTTGCTCGATCAGATCTGCGTGCTCTACGGCGGGCGCGAAGCGGAGCTGTTGTTCTTCGACGACCTGTCCATCGGCAGCGGCGCCGACATCGCCCGCGCCACCGAAATCGCCCGCGCGCTCGTCGAGCAGTTCGGCATGGGCGGTGAGACCATCGGCGTTCGCCGCGTCGAAGCCGCGCACGATGACCCCGCGTCAGAAGCGCTGCTCAAGTCGATGGAAGATTCGGTGAAGTCGGTGCTCGAGTCACAACGCACGCGCGCCCGCGAGCTCGTCACCGAACACAAGGCGCTCATTCAGTCGCTGCGCGATCTGCTGCTCGAAAAGAAGGTGTTGGACCAGGAGTCGCTCGCCGCGATTCTCCCGCCGAGGAGCTGAAAAAATGGCCACGCTGATTCTCCGTCTCGACATCGACCCCACGACGAAAAAGAAGAATGTCTGGGTGAAGCTCGACAGCGACGGCGACACGCTCCCGATGGAACACGAGGAGCAGCACAAGAAGATCGTCGAGGCGCTGCTCGCCGGCGGCGCGGTGAAGCCCGAAGAACTGGGCACCATCACCATCGAACGCGAAGGTCACGGCGCGGCGAAGCAGTCGGGCGAAGAGAGCGCTCCGCAGCGCGAAGCGCAGGGGAACAAGACGTGAGCGCGATGACGACGTCCATCGAGGCGCTCAAGCGGCTC
>JBEHYH010000019.1:0-26629 GCA_048498275.1 Myxococcota bacterium
TTGCGCTGGGGTTATCTCGTCATCGGCGCGGGGGCGTTCGCCAACATCGCGAGTGAGTGGTTCTCGGCGTGGCGTGACAGCGCGAACATCAACTTCGGACACATCGAAGGTGTCGGGCTCTCGGACCCATCCAAGCTGGTCGACGTGTTCGGCTGGAGTGAGCGGCGATTGATCAACAGCTATCTGACGTTGATCATCGTGTGCCTGGTGGTGCTCACGATGTTGATCATCTTCAAAGCGCGTCAACGCGAGTGAATTGACAACTTTGTCTACGTGCGCCGAAGGGTGCGCGCGTCGCGGGCCGCAGCACCACGACGTTCGAGTCAGGTGTGCGACTGGTGGCGTGTCGCGGGGCCAGCACGTTGATCAGCAACGAGCGCGAAGGAGAGCGACCGTCCTCCCTCAATGCAACTGAGCTCAGCGCGACTGACGGCCGATCGAGAACCCGACGATGGCGCCGGTGCCGTGCGTGATGGGGTTCCACACGAACGCAATTTCGAGGTTCATGCGCATCGCTCCGAGCCGAAGGCCATCGCGCGCCTCATCAAGCGTGAGCCCGACGGTGAGCGGCACCATCACGTACGGGTTGAAGTGGATGTTCGGCGCCGTGTCCATGCGCAGCGCGCCCGCGACTCCGAGGCCGATGGAGAACGCCTGGTGCACCCATTCAACCGACGGGCCGAGGCGAACGAGCGACATGAGCCCCGACGTCGTCGCGCGCAGCACACCGTTGAACGCGAGATCAGGCCGAAGCTGCACGCCGACATCGGCCGCGACACCGCCGGCGCCGACGTAATAGTTGCCGTCGTTGAGCGCTCCGCCTTCGGAGATGCCGCCGATGTACGTGCGCAGGCGCGGGTACGGCTGCTGCTCCGGTGCTCCCGGTTCCGCGAGGGCGATTCCGGAGAGCAACACAGTGAGTGCGAGAAATCGCATGCGCCCACTGTAACGCGCAGGTGCTCAGGCCGCCGCGCTGACCTGTACGTCGTCGAAGTGGGGCGCGAGCCATTTCGCCGCTTCTTCGAACGACCAACCCTTTCGCTGCGCATAGTCAGCGACCTGGTCGCGGCCGATCTTACCGAGGCCGAAGTACTTCGCCTGCGAGTGGTTCAAATAGAAACCGCTCACGCTCGACGGAGGCGTCATCGCGAAGCTGCTCGTCAACCCGATGCCGGTCGACGCGGTCGCGGCGAGCACCTCAAACAGCGTGCCCTTCTCGGTGTGCTCCGGGCACGCGGGGTACCCGGGCGCGGGGCGAATGCCGCGGTACTCTTCTTTGATCAGCTGTTCATTCGTGAGGTCTTCGGTGCGGCCGAACCCCGACGCGCGGCGCGCTTCGAGATGCGCGTATTCCGCGAACGCTTCAGCGAGCCGGTCACCCAGGGCCTGCGCCATGATTGCGGAGTAGTCGTCGTGCTTCGCGCGGAACTCCTTCGCCAGCTCTTCGACGCCGAGGCCGGCGGTGACCGCGAAGCCACCGACGTAGTCAGCGCGCGTGCCCTTCGGCGCGACGTAGTCAGCGAGCGAGAGGTTGAACTGGCCCGGCTGCTTTTCCGTCTGCTGACGAAGCATGTGGAAGCGGCGCAGCTCTCTGCTGCGCGATTCATCGGTGAACAACACGACGTCATCGCCTTCGGAGTTCGCCGGCCAGAAGCCGATGACGCCATTCGCGGTGAAGCGCTTCTCGGCGATGACGCGCTTGAGCAACGTCTGCGCATCGTTGAACAACTTGCGCGCTTCGACGCCGACCTTCTCGTCGTCGAGGATCTTCGGGAACGCGCCGAACAGTTCCCACGCGTTGAAGAACGGGCCCCAGTCGATGAACGGCACCAGCTTCTCGAGCGGCACGTCCTTCAATTCACGCGTGCCGAGGAATTCAGGCTTCGCGATGTCGACGTTCGCCCAGTCGAACTTCTGCCGATTCGCGCGGGCGGCTTCGAGCGTGAGCAGCTTGCGCTCCACGTGGCGCGCGTTGAAATCATCGCGCGCGCTCTTCTGCTTGTTCGCGATCTCCGTGAGGAAAGGCGCCTTCTGCTGCGGAGACAGCAACGCGCTCACCACGTTCACCACGCGGCTCGCGTCGAGCACGTGCACCACGCCGGGCGAATACTGCGGCGCGATCTTCACGGAGGTATGCGGGTGTGACGTCGTGGCGCCACCGATGAGCAGCGGCACGTCGAAGCCTTCGCGCGTCATCTCCTTCGCGACGCTGACCATCTCGTCGAGCGAGGGCGTGATGAGGCCCGACAAGCCCACCACGTCGACCTTCTCGGCCTTCGCGGTCGCGAGAATCTTCTCGGCCGAGACCATCACGCCGAGGTCGATGACGTCGTAGTTGTTACACGCGAGCACCACGCCGACGATGTTCTTGCCGATGTCGTGCACGTCGCCCTTCACGGTGGCGAGCAGCACCTTGCCCTGGCTGCGAACGTCACGGCCCTCGGCGGCGGCGAGCTTCTTCTCTTCTTCCATGAACGGCGTGAGGTACGCGACCGCGCGCTTCATCACGCGCACCGACTTCACGACCTGCGGGAGGAACATCTTCCCCGCACCGAACAGGTCGCCGACGACGCGCATGCCGTCCATCAACGGGCCTTCGATGACGTCGAGCGGGCGGCCGAGCAGCTTGCGCGCTTCTTCGGTGTCCTGCTCGATGAAGGCGTCGAGGCCCTTCACCATCGAATGCGAGAGGCGCTCGTGCACGGGCGCGTTGCGCCACGCGAGGTCTTCGGTCTTCTCTGCTTTGCCCGCGGTGCCCTGCGCCTTGATGGAATCGGCGAAGGAAACGAGGCGGTCGGTCGCGTCAGGCCGCCGATTGAGCAGCACGTCTTCCACGCGCTCGAGGAGGTCCCTGGGGATGTCCTCGTACACGCCGAGCATGCCGGCGTTGACGATGCCCATGTCGAGCCCGGCCTTCACCGCGTGGAACAGGAACGCCGCGTGAATCGCTTCGCGCACCGGGTTGTTGCCGCGGAAGCTGAAGCTGACGTTCGAGACACCGCCCGACACGCGCGCGTACGGGAGCGTCTGTTTGATGATTCGCGTCGCCTCGAAGAAATCGACGGCGTAGTTGTTGTGCTCCTCGATGCCGGTGGCGACGGTGAGGATGTTCGGGTCGAAGATGATGTCTTCCGGCGGGAAACCGATGCCCGTGAGCAGCTTGTACGCGCGCGTGCAGATGCGCACCTTGTCGTCGCGCGACGCCGCCTGGCCCTTCTCGTCGAACGCCATCACCACTGCCGCCGCGCCGTAGCGCTTGAGCAGCTTCGCGCGTCGCAGGAACTCCGCCTCGCCGTCCTTGAGCGAGATGGAGTTCACGACGCCCTTGCCTTGCAGACACTGCAGACCGGCCTCGAGCACGCTCCACTTCGAGGAGTCGAGCATCACCGGTACGCGCGCGATGTCGGGCTCGGCGGCGATGAGGTTCAGGAACTTCACCATCGTCGCTTCCCCGTCGATGAGCGCTTCGTCGACGTTGATGTCGATGATGTTCGCGCCCGCCTCGACCTGTTGGCGCGCGATGGCGAGACACTCGTTCCAATCACCGGCCTTGAGCGCTTTGGCGAACTTCGGAGAACCGGTGATGTTGGTTCTCTCGCCGACCATCATGAAGCTGGATGCAGCAGTGGAAGACATGGAGTGCTTTCAGCGGGCCTCGCCCGCGACGAGAGATTCGAGGCCGGACAGACGCATCGCGTGCGTCACCGGCGCGGCCGCGCGCGGAGCGATGGTCTTCATCGACTTCGCGATGGCGGCGATGTGCTCCGGCGTCGAACCGCAGCAACCGCCGACGAGGTTGAGCCACCCTTCCTTCGCGAACGAGTTCAACGTCGCGGCCATCTCATCGGGCGTCTCGTCGTAGCCGCCGAATGCGTTGGGCAGACCGGCGTTCGGGTAGCAACTGACCCGGCATTCGGCGACGCGCGCGAGCTCGGCGATGTAGGGGCGCATCTCCTTGCCGCCGAGCGCGCAGTTGATGCCGACGCTGAACGGCTTCGCGTGACGAATCGAATCGTAGAACGCGGTGATGGTCTGCCCCGACAACGTGCGGCCCGACGCGTCGGTGATGGTCACCGACACCAGCACCGGCACGCGGCGGCCGAGCTCGTCGAACACCTTTTCAATCGCGAACAGCGCCGCCTTCGCGTTCAACGTGTCGAAGATGGTCTCGACGAGCAGCACATCGACGCCGCCCTCGAGCAGCGCGCGGGCCTGCTGCTCGTACGCACCCTCGACCTGCGCCCACGTCACCGCGCGGTATTCGGGGCGGTTCACGTCGGGCGACATCGAGAGCGTGCGATTCAACGGGCCGATGGCTCCGGCGACGAAGCACTGACGGCCCGGCGTCTTCGCCATCGCCTTCTCGGCGGCGCGGCGCGCGCACTTCGCGGCGGCGATGTTCAATTCGGGGATGAGCTCGCTCGGCAGTTCGTAGTCAGCCTGCGCGATGACGGTCGACGAGAACGTGTTCGTCTCGACCACGTCAGCGCCCGCGTCGAAGTAGCGCAGATGAATCTCTTCGATGATGTCGGGCCGCGTGAGGCACAACAGGTCGTTGTTGCCCTTCAAGTCCTTCGGGTGCGCGGTGAACCGCGTGCCGCGAAAGTCCTTCTCCTCGAGGCCGTAGGTCTGAATCAGCGACCCCATCGCGCCATCGAGCACCACGATGCGTTCATCGAACAACTTCTCGAAGCTCATACCGACCTCAATTTCGCCTGCGATTTCCGATTGCGCGTCCCCGTCAGGAGGAACGCTTTGAAAGGCGCGCCGCTCTCGCGTTCAGCGGGCACCAGCGCCGCGTCGAGCCCCGCGCTCGCCATCGACGCGCGCAACGCCTCCGGGTCGAAGCCCAGGTGTTGATGCCCGAGCCGCGACTTCACCCAGTCTTCTGAATGCGGGAACAGCTCGAGCACCACCATGCGGCCGCCGGCCTTCAGCAACCGCGCGCCTTCAGCCACCACCGCGTCGATGTGGCTCACGTGATGGAGGCTCTGCGAGATGACGACGAGGTCGACGCTCGCCGCCGGCAGCGGGAGCTTCTCGAGGTCAGCCGAGAGGAAGGTGATGTTCTTGAGGCCCTCGCGCTTCGCCGCGGCCTTCGCTTTTTCGAGCGCCGATTCAGCGCGGTCGATGGCGGTCACGTGCTTCGCCCAGCGCGCGAGCTCGACGGTGAGCGAGCCCGTGCCGCAGCCGAAATCGACGACCTCCAGCGGCGGCAGCAGCGAGGCCAACGCCGCGCTCCACAGCCGCCACGACTGCCCGGGCTCGAGGAGCTTCTCGTTGAGCGTCTGCATGTCTTCGCGGCGCCGCAGCAATTCAGTCAGGCGCGCCTTGTCACCGTGCGTGTCTTCGGCCGCGCGCGCGAGGCTCACCAGCGGCCACAGCGCCGACTTCTCGTCGATGGCCAGCGAGTAATAGGTGAAGCCGCCGTTGCGCTCCTCGCGGATCAGATCGAGCCCCTTGAGCTTCGTCAGGTGATGCGACACCGACGACTGCGCGACGCCGACCAGCGAGACGACCTCCGACACGTTCAAGCGCGTCTCTCCGACGAGCCGGAGGATGCGCAGGCGCGTCGGGTCGCCGAGGACGCGAAAGGCTTCGGTGAGCTGCTCCATCGATGCATGTGAATATATCGATATGGCTGGCGGATCAAGCGCCCGTCACCTCGCGCCTGTATGCGTGGCTCATGAAAGTCCTCCTCTTCGGAGCCAGCGGAATGATTGGTCAGGCGGCGCTCAAGGAGCTGCTGTCGCGCGACGAAGTCACCGAGGTCGTTTCATTCGGCCGCGGCCCGCTCGAAGAGACCCACGCGAAGCTCGAGCACGTTCAACGCAAAGACCTCCACGACTGGAGCGACGCCGGTGCGCTGCTCTCGAACGCCGACGCGGTGTTGTGGTGCCTCGGCGTCAGCGCTGGCGGCATGAGCGAAGAGGCGTACACAAAAATCACGTACACGCTGACCCTCGACGCGGCGAAGGCCATCGTCGCGAAGAGCCCGCAGGCGCGCTTCGTCTTCATCTCCGGCGCGGCGGCCGACCCGACCGGAAAGAGCAGCGCGATGTGGGCGCGCGTGAAGGGCCGCACCGAGAACGAGCTGCAGCGCCTCGGCTTCAAGTCGGTGCACTGCTTCCGGCCGGGCTACATCCAACCGATGGACGGCATCGAATCGAAGACGCCTGCGTACAAATGGCTCTACGTCTTCACCAAGCCGCTCTACCCGTTGTTCAAAGGCGCGACGAAATGGGTGACGTCCACGCGTCAGCTCGGGCGCGCGTTGGTCAATGTCGGCTTGAACGGTTCTGAGAAGACGATTTTCGAGAGCGTCGATATCAACGCCGCCGCTTGAGTCACGGCACGAACGCGTCGAGCGCCTTGCGAATCGGCGCGAAGTCTTCGTCTTTCACGTCGGCGACACCGTCAGCGACGAACGCCGCGGCGAGCGTCTCTTTCGACGCGGCCCTGGCGGCATCGGCCAACGCCTTCGCGCGGCCTTCACCGAACTTGTCGCTCACCGCGAGCACGTCGTTGGGCACTTCTTCCGAGAGCGCGATGACCTTCAGCTTCGCCGCTTCTTTGCCGAGCGCCTTCTCGCAGCCCGTCACCTTGCTCGCCGCGCCGGGGTCGCTGAACGTCGCGCCCACGTGGTACTGGCCGGAGGCGACCGCGTTGCACACCGCGTCGTGAGAACCCAGGAAGTCCTGCGTGTCGAAGGTCTGCACCGGGTTGATGCCGTTCAACAGCAGCATCGCCTTCGGCACGATGTAGCCCGACGCAGAAGACGTCTCCGTCCACGCGACCTTCAACGTGGTCTTCGATTTCTTCAACGCCTCGAGCGACGTGATCTTGCTCTTCGGCCCGCCGAACAGCACCGAGCGATACGTCGACTTGCCTCCGCGCACTGTGCGGAAGACCAGCTTCGCCTTGCCGGCGGGCGCGCGCAGGTACGCGAGCGGCCCCATCAGCGCGACGTCGACGTCACCCTTCGCGAGCGCCTTCGCGAGCGCTTCTTGATTGTCGAAGATCTTCGCCTGCGCCGTTTCTTTCAGGGCCGACCCGACGAAGCCCGCGAGCGCGTCGGCCTGGGTCTTCACCGTCTCGGGGTTGGTCGACGACACGATCCCCACTCTGGTTGCGGGCGTCTGGGCGAAGGCGTGAAGCGAGAGCAGCGTCAGAGCGGCGATGACAGGGCGCATGGCGCGCGAAGCTACTCCAACCGCGCGCGCGGCCAAGACTCCGTCACAGCGCGTTCGCCACGCGTCGCAGCGCCGTCGCGACATCACCGGTGAAGACGTCGCCATGCGAGGGGATGATCATCTCGAGCCCCAGCCCCGCGAGCTCTTCGAGACGCGCGCGAATCAAGGCGCGATCGACGCCGACACGAAACAACACGGGTGGCGGCAAGCGCGGCTCCGGGCCGGAGAAGCCCATCAGCCGCAAAGGCAACGCACGCAGCCCACGTCCATGAGGGACGTTGGTGACGAGGTCAGCGACCACCAGTGTCTTGCCGAACACCAGCACCGCTTCCTTCGTCTTGAAGCCGTCGATGGTGAACACGCGCAACCCATCGGCCGGCAGCTCGGCGATGTCGCGACCGGCGAGCCGAGATGCGAGCGCCTCCACCGCGACGCCGGGCATGAACGCCGGCACGTTCAACTTCTGCGCGAAGGCCGCGGCATCGAGCGCATGAAACTGGTTCGGCACCACCAGCGCGCCGGGCGCACCGAGCGCGCGCAGCGCCGCCAGCGTGTCTTCAGGCAGCGGAATCGCGTTGTAGAAGAGCAGCGTGCCGTCGCTCCGGCGAATCACCGTCATGCGGCGATTCACACCGTTGATCCCGGGGATCAGGTCGTCGACCGTCCACACATTCTCGCCGCGCGGAGTGAGCGCCGAGGGCGAGAGCACCGTCCACCCGCGCGCCTTCAGTAGCGCACCTGAATCGTCGAGATGAGCGAGAGGAGCGCCTTCTTCACGCCTTCGGTCGTCTCGTGTTTCACCAGCGCGTGGCCTTCGCCTTCGTAGCCCGCGCCGCGAGGCTGACCGACGCGCGGCACTTTCATTTCGACGAGCGCGTCACCGACTTTTTCGATGGCGGCCTGCACTCCGGCGACCGACGTGACGTGCGAACCGGTGCCCTGCCCGCGCAGAAACGCCGCGCCCGCCGCGAACTTGCGCGGCCCCGGGTCGACCCAGCGGTCGAACGCGATGAGCTCCGCCCACTTGTCGATGAAGTCGACGTCATGCGCGAGCGAGTTGAGCGGCATGATCTGCACCCCGGGCGGGCGCGCGCCGACCTCGCTCACGTACATCTTCCCGTCTTCGCGCAGGAACCATTCCATGTGCGTCATCGCGGAGCCGGTGACGTCCATGTCTGCGCCGAACAACGCACCGAGCGCCGACGAGTTCACGGGGGCGAACTCCGTCCACGGTGACTCGACCTCGCGCGGCAGCATCACGCAGTACTGCATCCACGGGTTCTCGAGCACCTCGAGCGGCGTGGGGAAATAGCGGGTGCCCGAGCGCCACACCGGCTTGCCGTGAATGCTGACGGTCTCGCAGGTGAACTCGCGCGCGCGAATGAACTGCTCGGCCTGCAGCGGCGATTGCTCCGTGGGAATCAAACCGGAGCTGAACAGCGCGTGCAGATCAGCCGGCGACTCCACGCGATGCGTGTCGCGGCTGCCGAGGCCCGCCTGTGGCTTCACGATGATGGGCAGCCCGACCTTGTCGATGAACGAACGCAATTCGCGCTCCGACGACACCAGCGCGCTCGCGGCGACCGGCACGTTGTGCGCGCGCAGCACCTCCTTCATCACGTCCTTGTCGCGGAACCGCCGCGCGATGTGCGGGCGCATGCCGGGCACGCCGGTGAGCGAACGCGCTTCGGCCATCGGCAACTGGAGCTGCTCGAGCGCGCCGGTGAGCCGGTCAATCTTGCCCACGTGCCGCGCGAGAATCTTCGTCGCGGCCGCGAGCTGCGCGGCGTCACCGACATTCCGAATCTGGTAGTGCCCGGCGATCGCCCTGCGCAGAACGTCCGGCAGTTTGCTCTCCGCGTCCTGACTGATGAGCGAGAGCTTCACGCCGTCGAGCTTCGCGAAGGCGGCGATGTAGCGGTTGGTGTTCTCGAGGAAATGCGGCGCGACGAGGGCGACGTGGGGCATTGATCGACACGATAGCCCGGCGCGCGCATGATGACGCGCCGCAATGTACACAGCGCTGATCATCCACGACGGCGGGAAAATTCCACTGTTCGAGCGGCACGTGCGGCGGCTCGGGCTGCGCTCGCGAGACGCGTTGCTCAAGTTCGCGCGAGGAGCGACGCCCGGCGTGTACCGCGTGACGTGGACCGGCGCGGAGCTGCTCACCGAAGCGCGCGGGCCGTCGCGGCTGAGTGAAGGCATGCCGGTGCGCTTCGTGGTCTCGCCGTACGCGTCGCTGCGCGGGCGGTTCGCGAAACCGGCGCCTCCGAATCGGTACGAGTCGGTGCGCGAAGCCGGCGTCGCGACGTTGCTCACGAGTGAAGACGGCCGCGAGGTGTACGAGTCAGATTCAGCCGCGCTCGTCGCGTGGAATGGTCAGTCGCTCGTGTTGGCTCCGGTGGAAGCCCCGGGAGTGCGTTCGGTCGCCGAAGAGGCGCTCGTCGATGCACTGCCGCACACGCGCGCGCCGATTCTCCGTGAGGGCGATTGGCCCGTGTTGCTGATCAACGCCGTCGCCGGAGCGTGCGCCATCGACGCGCCCGGCCGCGCGCCATTCCCCCCGGAACAGCGCGAGAAAATCGCCTCGGTACTCGGGCGCTGAGCGGAGGTAGATGGAGCGGATGCAACTCGACACGCGAGGGAAGCTGTTCCTCTTTCTCGCTGCGCTCTTCATCACCTCGCTGGTGGTGGGCGACCTCATCGGCGGCAAGTTGATGGGCGTGCCCTTCTTCGGCACCACGCAGATTCTCTCGGCGGGGTTCTTGCCGTTCCCCATCACGTTTCTGCTGACCGACCTGCTCAACGAGTTCTACGGAAAGTCGGCGGCCCGCACGGTGACCTTCGTGGGGCTGGCGATGGCGGTGTTCACGTTGCTGGTGGTGATGCTCGCGGTCGGAGCTCCGTGGCACCCGGTGACGCAGACGCCCGAATGGAGCGGCCTCACGCCGAAGAGCTTCGACCTCGTGTTCGCGAGCGGTCAGCGCATCCTCCTCGCGTCGATGGTCGCGTACGTGTTCGCGCAGTTGCTCGACATCGCGGTGTTCCATCGGCTCAAGAAGCTGACGAAGGGCCGCTTCCTCTGGCTGCGCGCGACCGGGAGCACGGTGGTCTCGCAGCTCCTCGACACCATCGTCATTCAGTACCTGGTGTGGAACGAGGCGCTCGACCTCGCGAAGTTGAGCTCGCTGATCATCGGTTCATGGCTGGGCAAGCTCGTCATCGCCGTCGCGTTGACCCCGCTCATCTACGCGGGGCATGCGCTGCTCATCCGCGTGTTGAAGATCGAGCCCGCGCCCGTCGAGCAGTGATCAACGGCAGCACGACACGGGGCGCGCGCTGTTGCAGTACTCGCTCCACGAGCCGCTCGGCTGCATGGTCGTACCGGTCGAGCTGCTGGTCGCGTTGGTCCACGAAGAGCACGACCCTGACTGGCGCCGCCCCTGGGCGTCACGCGAAGAGTCAGCCCACGCGCTCATCGGGAAAGCGGAGAGCTCCGCCGCGCGAATGTCGGTGAGGCTGCAGAAGAACGTACCGGGGTATTCGGCGCGGCACTTCGAGTTCGCGCCGGGGATGCCGCCGAGGTTCGCGTCGTACGTCGCCGCCGTCACGCCGACGAACTGACTCGTCGTCGGCACCGCGCAGCAGGCGATGGAGCGCGTCGTGCTGCAGTACTCGCTCCACGAGCCGGTGGCGTTCATGGTCGTGCCCGTCGAGCTGCTGGTCGCAGACGTCCACGACGAGCACGAGCCCGACTGTCGCTGGCCCGCACTGTCACGAGAAGAGTCGACCCACGCGCCCGTGCCCGGAGGAACCGTCGAGCTGTCGAGCTCCGCCGCGCGGTAGTCGGTCGACGTGCAGAACTGCGAGCCGGGGTATTGCGCGCGGCACTTGGCGTTGGCGCCGAAGACGCCGCCGAGGTTCGCGTCGTAGGTCGCGCTCGTGAAGCCGATGAAGCGCGGAGCAGGCGGCGTCGCCACACCGCCATCGAGGTACAGCGCCGGGCCGACAGGGCCTGCCGCACCCGATGGACCAGCGGGACCCGCCGGCCCTTGTGAACCCGTCGCGCCGGTCGCGCCCGCGGGGCCTTGAGCGCCTGTCGCGCCGACACCACCGGTGGGGCCTGCGGGGCCAGCCGGGCCTTG
This sequence comes from Myxococcota bacterium, assembly GCA_048498275.1. Classification (GTDB taxonomy): domain Bacteria; phylum Myxococcota; class Myxococcia; order Myxococcales; family Myxococcaceae; genus Archangium_A. The sequence goes on from JBEHYH010000019.1 coordinate 11,342, forward strand.
CGGGCCGGTCAAGCCCGTCGCTCCCGTGGCGCCGGTGGGGCCCGTCGCGCCGTTGCACACCGCGAGCGTGCCGCCATCAGCGAACGTGAGCTGCACGCCGCCGGTGAGACACGCCGGGCTCATCGACGGCAGCACCACCGCGCTCACCGAACCTCCGGGGAGCCCCTGCGGGCCAGTCGGGCCTTGAGGCCCCACGGAGCCGGTCGCGCCCGCGGGCCCCTGCGCGCCCGTCTGACCTTGAGGACCCTGCGGACCCGCTGAGCCGGTCGCCCCCTGCGGACCAGCCGGCCCTTGAGGACCTGCGGCACCGGTTGCGCCCGTCGCGCCCTGCTCGCCGACCGGGCCTTGAGGGCCCACCGCGCCGACGTCGCCGTTGCAGATGTGAGAAATGCCGCCATCGGAGAGCTGCGTCAGACGCACGCCACCGGTCGGGCATGGCTGGCCACCCGCGGCGACCGGCGTCACGACCACGGAGTACCCGGGCGGGCCGACCACGACGCCGCCATCGAGCACCAGCACCTGACCCGCGGGCCCTTGAATGCCCTGCGGGCCTGCCGGCCCCTGCTCCCCGGTGGCGCCCATTGCGCCAGTCGCGCCCATCGGACCCTGCGCGCCGGGTTCCCCCTGAGGTCCGGTCGCGCCCGTCTCACCCGCCGGCCCTTGCGGACCCGCGGGACCCTGCGGACCAGTCGACGACGAGGGGCAGCCTGACAACGCAATCAGCAACGGAATCAGAATTCGACGCACGGGTTGCACGACACGCGAGCACTCCATCGAGTGCAAGGACGTTTGAACCGAGTAAGTCGCCCGCATGCTTCTCGCACTCGTTCTCGCGGCGTCGCCGGTGCAGTGGCTGGGCCCTCCACCACCGGTGCCTGCCACGCGCGTCATCACACTGGCGCCGTCGTTGACTGAAACGGTGCTCGCGCTCGGCGCGAAGGACGCGCTCGTCGGCGTCTCGCGGTTCTGTGAGTTCCCCGAAGTGAAGGAGCTGCCGAAGGCCGGCGGGTTCAACGACATCTCCGTGGAGACCGTCGTCGCGCTCAAGCCGCAGCTCGTCGTCGTGCAGAAAGCGCCGGGCAATCAGCAGACGGTCGAGAACCTCGCGCGGCTCGGCATCAGCGTGCTCGCGGTGCCGCTCACCACCGTCGATGACGTGTCGCTCGCGATGACGACGCTGGGTCACGCGGTGGGCAAGGACGTTCGCGCGAAGGAGCTCACCGACGAGCTCGCGAAGGCCCGCGCCGACGCCCGTGCTTCGCAGCCGAAGCAGAAGAAGTCGGTGCTCTTCGTGTACGGGTTTTCTCCGCTGGTCGTCGCCGGCCCGGGGAGCTTCGCGCATGAACTCCTCGAAGACTGCGGCGCGAAGAACGTCGCGAGCAAAGCGCCCACCGCGTACCCGACGTATTCGGTCGAGAAGCTGATCGCCTCGAAGCCCGACATCATTCTCGATGCGTCTGATGTTCACGAAGGCCGCGTCGAGCTCGAAAAACTCTCGCCGTTGAAAACCGTGAAGTGGGTCGCGTTACCGACGACAGACCTCCTCCACCCGGGCCCGGCGCTCGCTCGCGCGCTGCCCCGACTCTGCGCTTTGGTGCGGTGAATGCTGGGCGTCTTCGTCACGCTGCTGCTGTCGGCTCCGTTGCCCGGGCAGGACGACGCGCGTTTCTTCACCTTCGCGACGAAGCCCGCGAACGTCTCCCTGCACTGGCAAGACAAGAACGGTCAGCACTACGGCAGCTTGAGCAACGTGGTCGCCGCGCTCGAAAAAGCCGGCAAGAAGCCCGTCTTCGCGATGAATGGCGGCATGTACATGGAGAACCGGCGCCCCGTCGGCCTCTACATCGAGAACGGCAACCCGCTGACCAAGCTCTCGCGCGGAGCGAGCGATGGGAACTTCGGCTGGCTCCCCAACGGCGTGTTCGCGCTGCGTGACGACGGCAGCGCGGTCATCTTCGAGACCACGAAGTTCTCGAGCGACCACGTGCGCGCGGCGACGCAGTCAGGCCCGATGTTGCTCCTCGATGGCGTGATGCACGAGGGCTTCACCGAAGACTCGAAGTTCACCGCGATTCGCAACGGCGTCGGCATTCTCGCCGACGGCCGCGTGGTGTTCGTGATGTCGAAGCAGCCGGTCACCTTCCACGCGCTCGCGACGTATTTTCAGGCGCTCGGCTGCAAGAACGCGCTGTACCTCGACGGCAACGTGTCGCGCATGTGGTGGCCCGACGGAGGCTCACGTGATTCAGGCGGAGACTTCGGCGTCATCATCACCGCAGCCCCCTAGAAGTTCGCGCCAGCCCTTGAAGCGGTTGCGCGCGGTGAAGCGGCTTCCTAGGACTCGCGCCCATGCGCACCTCGCTCGTGTTGGCTGCTGCCGCTGTCGCCGTTTCCTCGTGCCAGAAAGAAACGCCTCCCGCGGCGCCGCCCACGCCGGTCGTGAAGCCCGCAACGCCTCCCGCGCCGGAGCCGAAAAAGGTGACGCTGCTCATCACCGGCCATGAGACGGGCAACCTCGTCGAGCTCGGCCCGAAGCTGCTGACGCAGTGGAAGCAGCAGGAAGGCTGGCCGGCGGCGCTGGCGTTCTCGACGGGCGACACGTTCTCGGGCGCGGCGATTTCGTCGCACTTCGAAGGCAAGTCGACGGCCGACGTGATGCACGCCATGCAGTACCAGGCGAGCGCGTTCGGCAATCACGACCTCGATCTCGGGCCTGAAGTGTTCCGCAACTTCCGCGACGCGTCGGCGGTGACCTTCCTCGCGGCGAACCTGAAAGACGAGTCTGACTCGCCGCTGAAGCTGGTGCCGTACAAGGTCTTCACGCGTGAAGGCGTGAAGGTCGGCGTCATCGGTTTCACCAGCCCGAAGACGGTGACCACGGTGGTGCAGGGCCGCGCCGCCGGGCTCTCGCTGATTCCGTTGGCTGAAGCGTTCCCCGCGGCGCTCGAGGCGCTGGCGGCGGAGAAACCCGACGTCACCCTCGCGCTGGTCGACGACTGCTTCACGGTGCTCAAGCCGCTCGCGGAAGGAAAAGTCGACCTCGTGGTCGGCACGCGCTGCGACGGCACGCCTGAAGAAGACAGCAGCGGCTCGACGGCGTTCTTCTCGGTGGGCGATGGGCTCTCGAAGTACGTGGCGGCGCGCATCGACGTGCGGCCCGATGGCTCGCGCGTGGTGAAGGCCGAGCGCAAGGAAGTCGGAGCGAAGACGGTGGAGGAAGCCGACCTCGTCACGCTGCGCGCGCGCTGGAAGGAGAAGCTCGACAAGGACCTCGGCGAGGAAATCGGTCTGACGCGCGACGGCTTCCGCGAGGGTGACGTCAAGCTGCTGACGATGGTGGCGACCGCACTGCGCGACGAGACGAAGGCCGACTGCGCGCTGATCAACAAGAAGGGCGTGCGCGGAGCGATGCCCAAGGGCGCGGTGACTCCCGCGAGCATCTACAACCTGATGCCGTTCGAGAACGCGGTGCTGACGGTGAAGGTGAAGGGCGACGCGCTCATCGCGTTGCAGAAGAACCCTGAAGCGTTCCTCCTCGCGCCGAAGCTCGATGCGAAGAAAGACTACGTGCTCGCGACGACCGACTACCTGTACTTCGGCGGTGACGGGCTCGGGCTCGAAGCGGCGGCTCCAGAACCGGAATTGAACGGCATGGTCTGGCAGACGCCGGTCATCTCATGGGTGCGCAAGCTGAAGGCGCCCATCGAGAAGAAGCTGAAGTGAAACGGCTGCTGCTGATCATCGCGTTGGAGGGGTGTGCGCGCACCGTGCCCGCGAGTGATCAGCGCGCTGCGTGCGATTCGTGTCTTGCCTCGAACCGCGTGTGGACCGGCGGTCAGTGCGCTGATCAATGCCTGATGGATGTCTCGTGCTTCAGGCCCGGCGAGACCTGCCCGCCATGCCCGAAGTGCAACGAAAGAACGCGCTGGTAATTTCGCGGCATGAGCGTCGACCGGCGGCCCGAAATCATCTCAGCGACGCTGTGCACGCTGCTGAGCGTGCTCTCGTTCTGGTGCACGAAACAACTCGTCGCGTGGACGACGCCGTCGTTTTCCAGCTTCGCCACCGAACTGCCCGGGCCAACGCAATACGTTTACGACGTCGTTCACGATCCGTTTTCGTTTCTCATCTGGCCTTGGCTCTCCGGCACGATCCTCATCGCCGCCGGCACAGGCATCCGTCATTGGCGGCCAGCGGAATTCGTCGGTCATTTCCTGCTCTTTCTCGCGCCCGTGGCTCCAGTCGCGATGCTCGCTGCATCAGCGTGGGCGCTGATGACACCGGTGTTCTCGATCGCTGGCGCGATCAAGTAGCGTCATCTCGTGAGTGCCGATCGTCGGGTTGAATTCATCTCCGCGACACTTGGTGCGCTGTCGACGACGCTTTGTTTCTGGAGCGTTCAGTCGCTCGTGTCGTGGCTCGAACCGAACCTGACGACCGCGATGGGCTGCGGCATTGCCCCGACGGAATACGTCCTCGAGTTCACCCGCGAACCATTCTCCATCGAGTCGGGCCCGTGGCTCCTCGGGCCGTTGCTCATCGCGATCGGAGCGCTGCTTCGACGTCGCCAGCGCGCCGAGACGGTCGCGCTCGTCTTGCTCTTTCTCGGCCCGCTTGCGCCCTTCGCGATGTTGGCACTCAGCATGACCGCGTTGTTGGCGCCGTTTCGCTCGGTCGTCATCAAGTAGCGAACATGAAAAAGCGCTGGCCACCTCGACGGTGCCAGCGCTCTTCATCACTCCGAATTTCGACTTACTTCTTCACGCCGGCATCAGCCGCCGCCGGAGCCGCGCCCGCGTCAGTCGTCGCCGCAGCGGCAGCCTTCGCCGCAGCCGCCTTCTTCTTGAACTCCGCGCTCACCTTGTCAGCCGCGCTCGACGCGGCGCTCAGTTCGCCGTCGACCTTCTTCACCATCACCTCAGCGGTCATCGCGTCAGCCGCGCCGTTGTCGACGAGCGCCTTGTAATCAGTCTGCGCGTTGTAGATCTGCACCTCGAGCTCCTTGATGGAGTCTTCGGCGTTCATCGACTTCGCGTCGGTGTGCGCCTGCGTCCACTTGCCGTCCATCGTGTTCTTCTTCTTCTCGAGGCCGGCGAGCGTGACGACCCAGCCGGTCGACAGCATCTCGTTCGCCTCACGCATCGCCTTGGCCGACGCTTCTTTGTCTGACATCGCGCGCGCCGCGTCGAGCGCCGCCGAGGTCTTCGTCTGCTGTTCGGCCAGCGCGGGAGCGAACTTCGGGAACAACACCGACAGCTCCTTCACCTTCTGCTGATTCGCGGTCCAGGCCTTCTCTTCGCCTTCGACCGAGGCCTTGCAGCCGACGACAAACATCATCAGTGCAGCAACTGCGATGCGCTTCATCATGTGGGGGTCCCCTCGAGTGTGAACTGCGTTCACGGTGTCTCTCGAAAAGACCTGGAGAAACAGGACATGCAATCGACACGCGCGCACCGATGCCCCAAATGGCCCCAGACGTGAGGGGCTGATCAGCTCAGGGTGATGTCGATGAACACCCGATTGTCGGGAGTCACTTCGTAACTCCAGTGCTTCTCATCGACGGGGAAGCCGACCATCTCGTTCGTGCCGCGATGCAGGCCGGCGATGAAATGCGCGAGCGTGCCGGCACCGGTGAACTCGATGCGGCGCGTGTTCTCGCCGGTGATGGTGACGTGGCCGTCGACGTAGTTGCACGCGTTGCGAATGCCGCGCTGCAATCGGTCGAGCCCGCGTTTCTGCCCGACGAGCTTCAGCGCGTAGACGGTCGCTTTGCCGAGCATCGTTTCGCTGAACGCCGCGAACGCGAACGGCCCGAGCTCGAACAAACGCTCGTTGTCAGAAAGGTGCGGGTACAGCTTCGCGCCCACGATGCGCAGTGAACGCTCGATGGCGTCCGCGGAGTACGCGGGCAACAGCGGCTTGCTCAAATCAACGTACGGGCGGAGCTGTTCTTTCAGCTCCGGCGTGACCTTCTCTTTGAGGCCCTTCGAAAAGAGGCTCTCCACCGCATCGTGAAACCACAGTTTGTCCATCGTTCCCCCCAGTGAACTTATGCGTCGTAGAGCGCGTCGATGTACGCGGCCATCAGGTCGCCAACGAGCCCTTTGAACGGCAGCGACGACGCGAGGCCGTAGACCGGCGCCATGCCCTCGCCCGTCGGAGGCGACCCGCGCACCGCGTCGGTCGAGTCCTTCAAATCAGCGAGGAACTTCTCGACGACTCCCGGCTGCGCGTGACGCAGCGTCACGCACAGGTGCACCGCCGCGGGCTTCTGCAGACCGTTCAGACTCCAACCGCGCTTCGTCATCTCATCGAGCACCCGGTACACATCGAGCGAGTCGCTCGTGAACGAGATGACCCAGAGCGGGTTGCCGATGATGCGCAGGCCATCGATGCGAGCGATGCCTTCACGAATCTTGCGGCCGGTCTCCAGCACCTGGCGGGTCGCGTCGACGTAGCCCTCGTGGCCCATCGCCATCATCGTGGCCCACGCCTGCGCAATCAGCGCGCCCGGGCGGCTGCCGGCGAACCCGGGAGTCGCGTACAGACCGCCGCTCCAATCAGGCGAGATGAAGTACTGAAAGCGGCGCAGCGCGCGCGAGCGGTACAGCACCACCGAGGTGCCCTTCGCCGCGTACCCGAACTTGTGCGTGTCGGCCGACATCGAGGTGACGCCAGGCAACGAGAAATCGAAGCGGGGAATCGGGAAGCCCGCGTCTTTCGCGAACGCGAGAATGAAGCCGCCGAGGCACGCATCGGTGTGGAAGCCGATGCCTTCACGGTGCGCGAAGTTCGAGAGCGCTTCGATGTCGTCCATCACTCCGTGGGGGAAGGAGACGGCAGAACCGATCATCACCACCGTCGCGCCGTTCACCGCCGACTTCATCTTCTCGACATCGGCCGTGCCGTCTTCACGCACCGGCACGCGGATCATCTGCATACCCAGCGTGTGCGCGGCTTTGTCGAACGCCGGGTGCGCCGAATACGGAGCCACGATGTTGCCGTGCTTGATGCCGCGCGAGAAACCCCAGTCTCGGTACGCCTTCATCGCGAGCATGATGCTCTCGGTGCCGCCGCTCGACAGCGTGCCGACCACCGCGTCTTCATCGCTCGCCTTCGGGTTGCCGCCCATCAGCCGCGACGCGAAGTTCACGATGTCGGTCTCGAAGCGCGCCACCGACGGCCACACGTCGGCGTGGAGCGGGTTCGCCTGCGAATACATCGCGTAGACCTGATTGAGGAACTCGAGGTGCTTCGCGTCGCCGTGGTACACGCCGCCCGACACGCGCCCGTCGCGCCACATCGGCGCCTCGCGGTCCGAGAGTTCCTTCAACGTCGAGAGCAGCTCTTCGGTCGAGTGACCCTTCTTCGGCAGCGTGTCGAACGCGAGCTCGGTGGGGCGGTGTTTGCGCACCGACTCACGCAGCGACTCAGCGACCTTGCGCTTTTCCTCGCGCACCATGCCGCCGACCACGGGCAGCTTTTCCAACACGCGCTCCAACTGCTTCACGAGCGACGGGGGCATACGCGACAACACGGCCTGCGCTGACTTGGGGATTTCCATGGTGACTCCGGGGAGGCGAACGGCGGTTTCAATAACAGGCGCGCGTCGCGAGGTTGTATTTCACAAATCGAATCGGCCTCGGGTTTACGACTCGGCCGAGACGAACCGATGGCTCATCGCGCGGCGATGTTTGAACTCGAGCAGGAACTGTTCGAATCGCTCGTCATACAGCGCCTTATGCTGCGCGTTCGGTTCGAACGTGCGCGCGATGGGCACGGCTTTGGGCACGTCACTCCACTTCAAGCGACCGAGCGCGACGAGGGCCTGCAGCGCCGCACCGCGCGCGTTCGCCGCTTGCGGCGCTTCCACCTGACGCACCGGCCGGCCCATGACGTCGGCGTGAATCTGACACCACAGCTCCGAACGCGCGCCGCCGCCGACCACGGTGATGTCTTCGAGCTCGCGCCCGAGGTTCGGTTCGAGGCACGTCTGCAGCCAACGCGAATTGAACGCCACGCCTTCGAGCACCGAACGGAACACGTGCCCCGCGTCGTGCTTGAGCGAGAGGTTCGCGAAGCCGCCGCGCACGCGCGAGTCATCGACGGGCGAACGTTCACCATGCAGCCACGGGAGGAAGAGGAGCCCTCCAGAGCCCGCGGGAATCTTCTCGGCCATCGCGAAGCCGCGCGTGAACGCGTCAGGCCCGGTCCACTGGAGCAGCGCTTCGACGACGTGCTTCAGCCCGCCCGCGGCGGTGTCCTGCTCGTTGGCGAAGAGGTACCGCCCGGGCACGGCTGACGGAATGGTCGCCATGTTGTGGTTGATGTCTGACTTCTTGAATGGCACGTGCGCGAGCAGCCACGACGAGGTGCCGATGCAGAGGTGCGCGCGATAGTCCTCGACGGTGCCGGCTCCGATGGCGGCGAGGTGCATGTCGGCGCCCCCCGCGGCCACCTGCACACTCGTCGACAAGCCGAGTTCTTCAGCCGAACTCTTCGTCAATGTGCCGATGATTGACGAGGAGGGGACCAGGTCGGGCAACTTCGCGCGATCGACTCCGCACCAGTTGAGCAGCCCGTCGTCGTACTTGATGTGGTTGATGTCGCGATTGTCGGTGAGCCAGTGCGCGACGATGGAATCGAACGTCGCCACCGCGCGGCCAGTGAGCTTGAAGTTGAACCAGTCTTTCGGCTCGAGGAACAACTTCGACGCGTCGTAGGTCGCGCGCTCGTGCTTCTTGAGCCACGCGATGTGCGCCACCGGGTCTTTGCCCGAGAGCGATGGCACGCCGCCGGTCTTCTGAATCCACCGGAGCACGCGGAACACGTTGTACCCATCGACGCTCGGGAAACCGCCGCAGATGCGATTGATTTCGTCGCGGCCGCGAGAATCCATCCAGATGAGTGCGGGGCGGAGAACGTTGCCTTTGTCGTCGATGCACACCGTGCCCGCCCACTGCGACGAGAGCGAGATGCCTTCGACGTCGGCGGCCTTCGCCTTGCCGCGCGCCCAGACCGCCTTCGCCGCCTGCACGCACGCGTTCCACCAGTCGTGCGGGTGCTGTTCGACGCCGCCGCCGGGCAACAGCGCAATGCCGAGCGGTACGACTTCTGAATCGAGGAGCGCTCCATCGGGCGAGAGCACCGCGGCTTTGACGCCAGACGTACCGAGATCGAACGCGAGAACAGTGCCGCTCATGGGAGGCGCTGATACCCCGCCTCACCGCGCGCGTCAGCGGCGGCGAATGGTCACGCCCTGCGACCAGCGGAATAAGCCCCACGCGACGAAGCTCATCGACACGAAGCCGCCGACGCGCAGCGCGTAGAACTGCACCGCGTCGGGCACCTTCACGATGCCGGTGACGGTGAGCATGCCGGCGATGAAGAGCGCGATGAGAATCGCCGCGCCGAAGCCCATCCAATACAGCCCGACGACTGATGGGTGACCCTGCAGACCGACGTCGCTCAACGAGAACGCGCTGGGAGCGAGCACGTTGGTGCCGCGCGACAACTCCGCTTCAGGGAGCGCCGGAGGCATCGCGCCCGCGACGCTGTTGATCAACACGTTCGCCGATTCGTCGTCGAGCCCGTCGGCCTTGAGCTGCTCGAGCATCTTCTCGCGCGGGAGTTTCTGCGCGTTCCATTCGACGACGCGCTGGTAGTGCGCGCTGCCCAGGTCTGGCGTTTCGTCGGCCATGCCCGTTGCTTACCACGCGCATCCACGACGAACCGGCTAGGTTCCTCATCGTGAGTTCCGAGAAGCGAGAGGCCGAGATTGATGACGTCGATGTCGAGCTGCTCGCGTATCTACAGACGTTGACGGTTGCAGAGCGCCTCGCGCTGAACGATGCGACGCAAGAAGCGGTGCGCGCGCTCCGCAAAGCGGGAGAGGAGTTCTATGGCTTCGACCCTCGCGCTGTTGCATCGGCTGCGGACTCAGAACGTTGACTTCGTTCTCGTTGGCGGGCTCGCCGCCATCGCGCACGGAAGTGCGACCACCACGCACGACGCGGACGTGTGCGTACGTTTTGATGAAGCAACGATGCGTGGGATTTTTCGGGCGCTCGAAGGACTGAATCCCCGTCACCGGATGACACCGCAGAAGCTCCCGCTCGGCGACGACCCGCTTCGATATGTCGGCAACCGTAATCTCTACGTCGCGTGCGATGAGGGCATCATCGATTTTCTCGGTGAGCTCACCGGCGTCGGCGACTTCTCGCGCATCAACGCGTCAGCCGTGGAGATGAATGTCGGCGACTTTTCCTGCCGCGTCATCGGTCTCGATGATCTGATCATCTCGAAGCGAACGCTCGGCCGTCCCAAAGACCAACAGGTCGCACGCGAACTCGAATTGGTTCGTGAACGCTTCAAGAAGCAGTGAACCAGTCACGGTCAGAACACCACGCCAACGCCGACGTACGCGCCGATGTTCACGTTCACGTCGCTCTGGTTCGCGTTCATTGCGTGGCGCGCTCCTTTGGTCTCCAACGGTGTCAAACCACGGCAGGTGCCGCTGATTTGCGCCAGCGTCGGAGAGCGGCCCGCGATGACGTTCGCGTCCATCGCCGCGACGTCCGTCGCGTTGCAGCCGTTCAGCGTCGTGAGTTGCGTGCCGTACACGACGTCGCGAATCTCAGCGCGCACGACCAGATGCTCACCGATGGCGACGCGGAAACCCGACGAAACCGTGCCCATCGCGCGAGGGTCGGCGTCGAGAGGTGCCTTGTTCGCCCAGAGCACATGAACGGCACCGCCGCCTCCGCCGAGCCCGGCGCCGAGCGTGAAACTGAATCGCAGCGCGGTATCGAACACGGAGAGCGTGCCCACGAAGGGCTCGAGCTCCGCGCCGATGAACACGCCCCAGGTCCAACCGACGCGCGTCGAGAGCTGTGACTCCGTATGCGACACGTTCTGCAGCGTGTCGTTCAGCTTCGTGTCGTGGAACAACCAGTTGCCGCCGCCGAAGACCTGCAGCGAAACGCCTTCACGCACGCGCAGCGACACCGTGCCGAACGTGCCCGCAGTCTGCGTGAACTTGCCGTTGAGTTGCACCGCCGCGGGGAAGAGCGTGACTTCGACCTTCGTCGGTGCCTGCCCCAGCATCACCACCAACACCATCAACGCGCTCATGCAGCGCGAAGACTGTCAGAGATCTCCGGTGAACACGTAGCGCTCGCCGATTTTTTCAGCCGTCGCGTGAAACCCGCATTCACGGAGCCGCTTGTTGATGCCGGCCTGCGTGGTGCGTGAAGCGATGGCCAGCCGGCCGCCCTTGTCGAGCGACGCTTTGAGCGAAGAGAAACCGCCGATGCTGTACAGCGACGTGTCGTCGTCGATCTTCACGTCGAACGGCCCCGCGTCGATGTCGAGCAAAACCGCGTCAAACTTCGCGCGGTGTTTCGAGAGGAAAATCAACGCATCACCGCTCTCGACTTCGACGCGTGCGTCATGAGCCGCGTCATTGCTGAGCTCCGACAGCGGCCCTTCATTCCACGCGCGCACCGCTTCCGACGGCTCGAGCACCGTCACCCGCGCGCCGTCACCGACGTCATCGAGCACCGCGCGCAACAGCAACCCGAAGCCGAGCCCTCCGATGAGAATTCTCGGCGCTGAACTCGAGGTGCGCGCGAGCCCCATGCGAACCAGGTCGGCCTCGTGCCCGTCCTGCTTGGAGGTCGATACGATTCGACCCTGGTGCTGCACCATGAACACGTTGTCACGCTGGCGGAGTGTCCATTCGCCATGCGTCGCCAGCACCTTGAGAGGCTTCACGAAGCCTTTGTGCCCTTCTTCGGCTTGAGCCACACGCGAAACAGCAGCCAGACCACCAGAATGATGACGCCCATGGCCGCCATGCCGAGGTTTTCGCGGGTGGCGTCGAAGGCGTGGGGCGCCGACGAATCGAGCTGAGTGGTCTGATTCATGGCTTCTGCGTAACAGCCGCGAGAGCGCTTGCAAGTCAGAGCCACAAGCTCCATGCAGCGCGCCCATGAGCCGCATTTACCGCCAGCTTCCTCCCAAGGGTTCCAAAGTGGGCCTCGCCTTCTCCGGCGGGCTCGATACGCGCGCCGCCGTGGCGTGGATGACGAAGAAGGGCGTCGACGTGTACGCGTACACCGCCGACCTCGCGCAGCCCGACGAGAAAGACGTCAACGACATCCCTCCCATCGCGCTGAAGCACGGAGCGAAGCAGGCGCGCCTCATCGACACCCGCAACGCGCTCGCGCGTGAGGGGCTCACCGCGATTCAGTGCGGCGCGTTCCACCTCCACGTCGGCGGCAAGAAGTACTTCAACACCACGCCGCTCGGCCGCGCGGTCACGGGTACCGCCATCGTGCGCGCGATGAAGGCTGACGACGTGCACGTGTTCGGCGACGGCTCCACGCATCGCGGCAACGACATTCAGCGCTTCTACCGTTACGGCATCCTCGTCGACCCGGAGCTGCGCATCTACAAGCCGTGGCTCGATCAGCAGTTCGTGACCGAGCTCGGCGGCCGCAAGGAGATGAGCGAGTTCCTCAACTCCATCGGCCTGCCGCACACCATGAGCGTCGAGAAGGCGTACTCGACCGACTCGAACATGCTGGGCGCGACGCACGAAGCGAAGGACCTCGAGTTCTTGAGCTCGTCGATGAAGCTCGTGAACCCCATCATGGGCGTCGCCCATTGGGACCCGTCGGTCAAAATCGACGCCGAAGAAGTGACGGTGACGTGGGAGCACGGCGTGCCCGTCGCGCTCAACGGCAAGCGCTACGACGACCTCGTGCAACTGTTCCTCGAGGCGAACCGCATCGGCGGGCGTCACGGGTTCGGCATGTCTGATCAGATCGAGAACCGCGTCATCGACGCGAAGTCGCGCGGCATCTACGAGGCGCCGGCGATGGCGCTGTTGCACCTGACGTACGAGCGCATCCTCTCGGCGGTGCACAACGAGAACACCACCGACCTGTACTGCACGCTGGGCCGCCGTCTCGGCCGCCTGCTGTACGAAGGCCGCTGGTACGACCCCGAAGCGATGTTGGTGAAGGAATCGCTCGTGCGGTGGATCTCGACCGCCATCACCGGCGAAGTGAAGCTCGAGCTGCGCCGCGGCGACGACCTCACCATTCTCAAGACCGAAGCCGCGCAGTCGGCCTACGCGCCCGAGAAGCTGTCGATGGAGAAGACCGTCGGCGCGTTCTCACCCGAAGACCGCATCGGCGCGCTGGAGCTCCAGAACCTCAACGTCAGCGACAACCGCGCGCTGCTGCTGCACTACGCGCAGGCGCTCTCGCTGCCTCAGGGCAACGACGCACTCAAGGGCCTGCTCGAGGAGTGATTCAGAACGGCTGGTAACAGTCGAAGTTGGTCTGCTCGACGATGCGACCGTCGTCGAGCCGCAGGAACATCGCGATGCGCGCGTTGAGCCGGCCTCCCACGGGCGTCTGGCTCAGCGGCACGCGAAGGGTCGCCGACCAATCGACATCGACGACGACGGTGTTCCCCTGCTCCAGCATGGAGCGCACCTCGTAGCGCTGCTCACTGAGCACTTTGGGCGCCCTGGCCGACGCCTCGAGCAGCTCGGTTTTTCCCCGCACCTGACCCGTGGGCACGAGCCGGTTCGGCAGCTCGGTCATCACCACCTCGTCCGCGAAGAACGGCTGGAGCTCTTCCGGCGGCGCGAACCGCTCGAGCGCTTTCAAATAGCTACGCACCACGTCGGCGTTGCTCATATACACAACCATAGTTGTGCAACTGGAGTTGTGCAATAAACCCACTCATGAAACACCTCGACGTCGGGCATCTCGGGCAGTTCCTTGGGCAGCACTTCGAGCGTGAGGTCTTCGCGAAGATGGAGGCGGCCGGCTTCGGCGGCGTGAAAGGCGTTCACGGCTACGTGGTGCAACGTCTCCTCGAAGGCCCGCAGAGCGCATCGGCGATGGCTGACGACCTCGGCGTCACCCAGCAGGCGGTCGCCAAATGGGTCGCTGAGCTACGCGCGCTCGACCTGGTCACCGATGCGCCCGCGGGAGAAGACGCGCGTGAACGCCGCGTGCAGCTCACCGACAAAGGCCACGCCTGCGTGAAGGCGTCTCGCGACGCGCGCGCGAAGGTCGTCAAGCAGTTGGAAAAAACGCTCGGCGCGAAGGCGATGACGAAGCTGCACACGCGTTTGAGCGACGCGCTCGAAGCGCTGGGCGGCCTCGACGCCGTTCGTCAGCGTCGCGTTCGCGTTCCTCCCTCGCGTTGAAGGAAGTAAACGGGCGCCGTGCGCTCCGCGTTTCCGCCCGAATCTCCGCTCCACCTCTTCTCAGAAGACGACGTGAAGGCCGTCTTCGCCGCCGGGCAGGAACAGACCTTCGCCATCGACGAAGTCATCGTGCGCGAAGGCGAGCCCGGCGAATCGATGTTCTTCGTGCTCGACGGCTTCGTCGGCGCGCGCCTCGACAGCGGAGCGATGGTTCGCAGCTACCCGCCCGGCACGTACTTCGGCGAGCTCTCGTTCATCAACCCGGGGCATCGCCGCAGCACCACCATCATCGCGACCTCGCCGGCCACGCTGCTCTGCGTCGACCAGGCGAGCGTGAAGACCCTGCTGGGCACGCACCCGCAGCTCGTCTTCACCCTGCTCCGCCGCGCGTGCGCGTTCCTCGTCGACGCCGAACGCAATCTCATCTCCGACCTGCGCCGGCGGAACAACGAGCTGCAGGACATGGTGAAGAAGCTCGAGCAGACGCGCCGCAAGCTGAGCGAAGAAGAGGAACGCGCGCGGACTGATCAACTCACCGGCGTCTCGAATCGCCGCGCGTTCGACCTCGAGCTGCCGGGTTTCATCGAGCGCGCATTAGGCCTCCCGAGCACGCTCGCGCTGCTGATGATGGACCTCGATGAGTTCAAACCCATCAACGACACGCTCGGTCACGCCGCGGGCGACGAGGTGCTCTCAGAAGTCGGCAAGCTGCTGCGCTCGGGCGTGCGCAAGACCGACCTCGCGTGCCGCTTCGGTGGTGACGAGTTCGTGGTGGTGCTCGCCGACGTCGACGAAGCCGGAGCAAAAGCGCGCGCCGAGACGCTGCGCACCGCCATCGCAAAGATGAAGCAACCGTCGGCCGAGCTGCGCGTCACCGCTACCATCGGCGGCACGCTCTTCCGCCCCGGGGAGACCGCGGAAGAATTCCTCCGTCGCGCCGACGACGCGCTCAACGCCGCCAAACGTGCTGGGCGAGATCGCCTCGGTTGGGGCTAAGAAACACGCATGGCTGATCAACGCATCGCGCAGCTCACGGTAGCGCCCGGTGTTCAGCT
>JBEHYH010000020.1:0-26551 GCA_048498275.1 Myxococcota bacterium
GGCAACGGCCTCTTCCAGACTGGCGGCGGCCTGCATGCGGCCGCGTACTTCGTCCATGTTGATGCGGATGCGCTCCGACTCGAGCACGACCTCTTCTTCGTCCTCGGGAGGCGGGCAGCCGAACAGCTCCGGCGGGCCGGCCTTGTCGGGACACTTGTCGACATTGTCGGGGATCTGATCTCCGTCTTTGTCTGGGCAGCCGTCGAGCTCCTGCAGCCCGGGCTCGGCGGGGCACGCGTCGATCTTGTCGGGCACGCCATCGCCGTCGCGGTCGGGGTCTTTCGCTTCCGGGCAGCCGTCGGTGTCTTCGATGCCGTCGACGTCTTCGGCCTGCGTCGGGCACCCATCGACCGCATCGGGGATGCCGTCGTTGTCTTGATCGGGCTGCGCCACGTGCTGGTACGAAACGCCGATGCTGGTGCGCCACAGCTCGCGGCCGTAGCCGGTCTCGCCGAGGCCCTTGCCGAACGAAATCTGCCCGCCCCAGTTGCCGTAGAACTGCGTGCGGAAGCCGGCCATCAGCTCGAACGGCGTCTTGAGCGCCTCGGAGCTGCTGACGGTGAAGGGCGCCTCCGCCGCGGTCGAGACGTTCACTTCAGCGATGAGCTGGTTGTTCTGGAACTTCCAGAAGTTGGGCAGCTCCACGATGGCGCCGCCCCCGAGCACGAATTCCTGCCCGACGTAGAGGTTCAAGAAGCGGCCGGGCGCCGTGCGCAGCCGCCAGCCCACGTTGGCCAGGAGGCGCACCGGGCCGATCGCGCGCTCCACCGCGAGGCGCGGCGCGAACACGATGCCGCGGTCACCCACGAAGTTGCGCGGGTCGAACACGTACCCGAGGGGGAAACGCACCTCGAGGATGCCGGCAAGCCCCACGATGGGGACCTCGCTCTGCTTCAGGATCTGCACGCGACCCAGGATACGCGGCGAACCGAGGCCGCC
Organism: Myxococcota bacterium; assembly: GCA_048498275.1. Classification (GTDB taxonomy): domain Bacteria; phylum Myxococcota; class Myxococcia; order Myxococcales; family Myxococcaceae; genus Archangium_A. The sequence goes on from JBEHYH010000020.1 coordinate 940, forward strand.
GACCGACGGCGCCGCCACGGGGAACCCGTTCTCCGCGAGGAGCCCGAAGTTGTTGATCTGCCCGACCGTCACCGGGAGATCGGCCGCGATCTCGATGCGCGAGTGAATCTGGTACGCGGCCATGATGTGCGCGTCGACGCGGAACGGCATCAACTGGCCGAGGTGCTGATTGCCCGACTTCGCCGAGAGGATGCCCCAGTTGAAGTCGATGAGCCCCTGCAGGAGGAAGCTGCGCGTGAGCTGCTGCTCGCCGCCTTCCAGCGTGAGGCCCGAGTCCATCATCGGGGTGAACTTGAACGGCACGAGATCGATGCCGCGGGTCTTGAACGGGTCGAGCGTGCTTTGAGCCTGCGCAACGCCTCCGGCGAAGGCGCAGATCAACGCGAGCGAAAAACGGAGGCGCATCGGGTCGCAATGTACCCTTCGAAACGGGGAGGGGAACAAAATGACCGCTGACGATTCTCACCGGTGACAGTGGGAACGGTCTGGTGCCGCGTGTGGCGCGTGTTATTGGAGGACGAGCAGGACTGTTCTTTGAAAACGGGGGCGACAAGGTTTCGACGGGGGCACAGACGCTCTTGGTCGCGCGCCGAGTGCGCTTGCACACTCGTAAATCAAAGCGGCAAAACCACAAAAGCCAACGACAACGTTGAGCTTGCGCTGGCCGCCTAAAAAACGGTTCACGCACGGTTGCTTCACCTTCTGCCAGTGAGGTGAAGGCCAACCGCCATAATGCTGGCTGGCTCTACCGATGGCCTTTATCGGCGGGGCGAGATTCAAGAGGCTGGTTCTTCAACTTCCTGTCCGGGAGAAAATTGAAGAACGAGAGCTGAAAAACTCCGGACTACGCGCGTAGTGGCTGAGAACTGAAGGCTTTCGGACCCGGGTTCGATTCCCGGCGCCTCCATTTTTTTGTCGATTAATGCTTGAACATTGTCGTTGCGTGACTGACGAGCAATGCAGCGTGCTCAAAAGTGACGACAGCGGAGCAATCTGTACCGTCGAATAGATCGACCAATTGTCGCTCGTTAACTCGAAACCTCGATTTTGTTTCCATCCGGATCTTGGATTACGAACGTTTTGGAGCCGGTGTCGCAATTTCTTGCGACTGGCATCTGAGTAATCCATCCGTTAGCGAGCATTTTTCTAAGTACTAGTTCCGCCACAGGAACTCGGAAGCCGAAGCGCTGCGGAGTCTGTGTATCGACAGCACGGCGAGGGTAGAGTTCAAAAACTGTTCCGTGTGCATTGCATGCGTAGTGCTCGGGACCGATACCATGGCGCTCCTTATGAAATCGAAGACCGAGCTGCGAATAGAATGCCTGTGACTTATTGATGTCACTCGACCTCACTACGCATAGATTCAGAGCTGGTTCAGCCCGGTGATAGCCAAATAGAAAAGCCGCTGAACGTTCTTCTGGTGCTGGGTGACTGCAATCCCCTTCAGAGCAACCAAGCGCCGTTGAAACCGCAGTCCCAATCCATTCGTCGTCGCCAATGTTGCGAGCAATCCAGCCGGAAACCTCATCGGCCACCAATTCTTCATTGTCGAATCGCCTAGTACCTAGCTCTGGGAAACAGTGTCCGATCTCGTGCGAAACGACTTGTCGCAGCACTTGATTGGTGAATTCTTTTGCGTCGACGCTGCTTTTCACACAGCGCCATCGAGCATAGAGGCTATGGGCGAACTTGGAAATGTGACTTGGATTGATGGATATTTCTTTGGCTTTGTTGTCCGTTTCTGCGAATCGAACGCAGTGGTTTTCTTTGATCGATAGATGGTGTGATTTGGCGCCAATAACGTGCTGCAGTATCTCGAATGAGTGGGCCGCATTAATGATGTTGTTGTGAGTCGTTTGGTTCTTGCCATAGACGTGGTCGCAAATGGCAAAGGAGGTTCTTTCCTTTTGATCTTTTGCGAGACGAATGATTTCACCATCCGCAGTGCGGACATTGATTTCTAGTTTTGCGCCAAGTGCTTCAACCAAGCGTCGCAGCGAACTCAGTGTCATGTCGTCACGACGTTCTAGCTTTGATACTGCTGCCTGCTGTACACCAAGTTCAGATGCTAGCTGCTGCTGAGTAACTCCAAATAGGCCCCTGAGTTCCTTGATTAGGACCGTAGTCGGAGGAGTTGTGTGGCCTTTGTTGGAGAGTAGCTCGATGATTCGGTGAGTCGCATCTTTGGCTGTTGAGTAAGTCTCTTCCGGTGCTTCGCCATATCCATCGCCAAGCATGCTCGCACTGATTCCAAACCCGAGACGAGGAGTCCATTGGACTGTTACGTCATGTTGCTCTAGTTTTGTGTCTAGCCACCATTCTCCCTCTGGGTTTCTAGGGCGTCGCAGTTTGGTGCGCGCCTCGGGGAGTTTCTGTCGAATGTCACGTTCAATATTCTCAATCGCATTCATGGCTATACTCTGTTGTTGTTGATGTCCGACTTGGAAATAAGAATCTCGTTTCTGTTGAGGTCTCGGATCTCGAAGGCTCCGCTGTCTGAAATGATCGTTTCGTGTCGACGGCTGCGATACGCAGTTAAGTCCGGACGTTCAGGCACGGTTGAAGACGAGTCTTCTTGCGCAGGGTACATGCGCCCGTCAGTTCTCCACGTGTTCGGGTTGAACGGCACCCCGGAGAATTGTTCTTCGACATCGTTGAGCGTTTGATCGATGAGTCGTTTGGCGTCCGCCCTGCTTGACGCGCATGGAGCTCGCTCAAGACGACGAATCACCTCGCAGAGCCTTTCGTGCTTGGTCATCAGGTGGACAATTCCCTTCGGGGAATATTCTGCCGATGGAATGTCTGCATCGCAAGTCGATCCGATGCCGTGTGCTGTACATTTGGGCAGTATTGAGGACAAACTTAAGAGGTCAAGTCATGTCGTGATTCGGAGCCGTTTCCAGTCGTTCGTCACCAGGTTGCGTTCGGAGCTGGGACTCAAGCGGGCGCGCGCGTTCTTGAAGGAGCTGCCCGCGCAGCGGTGAGGCGCTGATTGGGCCGAGCTTCGATACGATTGCCGAGTTCGTGCGTTCGACCGGCGTGGCGACCTTCGGCTGCCGACTTTCGACGCGGTATCGACGTGCGCGCGAGTTGGCGCGCGCGGAGTTGGTGAAGCGCGGGCTGACGCGTTGTTGCTCGAGGCCGTGTGGGCGCGCGTCACGGACGAACTCGGTGAAGAGAAGTTGCTGCATCGGTTGTGGCAGTTGAAAGGGCGTCCTTCTCTTCCGGCGCCGGTCACGAGGGCCTGTGGCGCTGGCCGGCTGTCTACGGGCCACCAGGATCCCTGACGCCTCGTCCGCCGCGCCTTCCTCCTCGCCCGGGGCGACCCCGGCCACCCGCTGGCTGACCGCGCGCCTCCTGCCGGCCGTCGTCGCCGCTGGGGCGTTTGCCGCCTTGAGCGGCGCCGTTACGCGCACCTTGCCCGCTGGGGCGCTGGCCGCCTTGAGCGGCGCTGTTGCGCGCACCTTGACCGCTGGGGCGTTGACCGCCTTGACCGCCGCGCGCTCCGCCTCCTGCGCGACCGCCACGCGCCTGTCCGCGGGGCCGCCTGTCATCGTCATCCTTCGGCGGTCGCGGGGGCAGCGCTGGTGTCTGCGCGACGGGGATTTTGAGTTTCGTCACCCGCTCGATGTCGCGAAGGTAGTTGCGCTCCTCCCCGTCTTCGCAGAACGACCACGCTTCGCCCGACTTCCCGGCGCGCGCGGTGCGGCCGATGCGGTGAACGTAGGTCTCGGGCACGTTCGGCAGGTCGAAGTTGATGACGTGCGAGATCTCCTCGACGTCGATGCCGCGCGCGGCGACATCGGTCGCGACGAGCACGCGCACGCTCCCGTCCTTGAAGCCCTCGAGCGCCCGTTCACGCGCGCTCTGCGACTTGTTGCCGTGAATGGCCGCGGCCGTGATCCCAGCCTTCTCCAGATGCTCCATCACGCGGTTCGCGACGTGCTTCATCTGCGTGAACACGAGCGCGCGGGTCACGGACGGGTTCTCCAGCAGCTTCACGAGCAGCGAGCGCTTGTCGCCGCTGTGAACGAAGAAGACCTTCTGTGCGACTCGTTCCGCAGTGGACGAGACGGGGGCGACCGCCACCCGCGCCGGGTTCTTGAGAATGCTCTTCACGAGCGACTGGATCTCGTCGGGCATCGTCGCGGAAAAGAAGAGTGTCTGCCGCTGGGTCGGCAGCGCCGTGAGGATCTTCTTCACGTCATGGATGAACCCCATGTCGAGCATGCGATCTGCCTCGTCGAGCACCAACACCTCGACGGCCTGGAGCGACACGAGCCGCTGATTCATCAAATCGAGCAGCCGGCCCGGCGTCGCGACGAGGATGTCCACGCCCCGGCGCAGCTCCTTCACCTGCTTGTCCTGGCCGACGCCGCCGAAGATGACGGTGACGTAGAGGTCGAGGCCGCGCCCGTAGGTCTCGAAGCTCTCGGCGACCTGGGTGGCCAGCTCGCGCGTCGGCGTCACGACGAGACAGCGGATCTTCGGAGTCCCCCCGGGGGTCGACGACGCGAGCCGCTGGAGCGTCGGCAGCGCGAACGCCGCGGTCTTCCCCGTGCCGGTCTGCGCGATGCCAAGCACGTCGCGGCCTTGCAGCGCGTAAGGGATTGCCTGCATCTGAATAGGCGTGGGGGTCGTGTAGCCCTCGGCCTTCACCGCCTGCACCAACTTCGGATCCAGCCCAAGCTCGTCGAACGTCATCGTCCCACCCGCTAACCACGCACAGGTGCGTCGCGTCGACGAGATATCGCCGCCTGATGTCTCCCAGCTCGAATGGCGGCGGCTCGTGTGCTTCATCGACCACGGAATCTGAACTCGATGGTCGTCACTGATTGTTAGGTTCCGTCGCTGTGAAAGCGCTTGTCACCAGTTTGCGTGCGGAGCTGCGACTCGAACGGGCGCGCGCCTTCTTGAAGGAGCTGCCGCGAAGCGGTGATGCGCTGCTGATCGGCCCGAGCTTCGACACCGTTTCTGAAGTGATGCGCTCGACCGGCGCGGCGATCTTCGGCTGGCGGCGCTCGACGCTGTATCGATGTGCACTCGAGCTCGCGCGGCCGGAGTTGGTGGCGCGCGGGCTGACTCCGGTTTCGCCGTTGTCGCTCGAGGCCGTGTGGGCGCGCGTCACGTACGAACTTGGGGAGGAGAAGTTGCTGCATCGATTGCAGCCGCTTGAAGGCCGACCGGGCTTGTCGCGCGCGCTGTCGCGGACCGTGGGTGAGTTGAGAATGCTGAATGGGTTCGGCCCTCACCCCGACCCTCTCCCGCGGGCGGGAGAGGGGGACGTCGCCACGGTTCCGCCTGAGTTGAGTGAGGCGTTGCGCGCGTACGAAGCGCTGCTCGCTGAGAAGAAGTTGGCCGACAAGGCGACCGTGTTCGCGCTCGCGATTGAGCAGGTCGCGAAGTCGCCGAAGTCTCCGTTGCTGGTGCTCGACGTGCCCGCGCTGCCGGGAGTTGAAGTCGGGTTCATCAAAGCGCTCGTCGCGAACTCGCCGCACGCGTTGGTGACGGCGCCGGCTGAGGACACGCAGTTCATCGATGCGCTCGGCATGAAGCCCGAAGTGCTCTCGCACGATGGTGGCGACGCGCTTTCGTTGCTGCAGCGAAATCTGTTCGGCAGCGGCGAAGTGAAGGCGTCAGGCGAAACGCTGCCGTTCTTCTCCGCGCCCGGTGAGACGCGTGAGAGCGTGGAGATCGCGCGCAGAGTTCTCGATCGTGCACGCGCCGGCGTGAAGTTCGACGACATCGCGGTGTTGCTGCGAAGCCCTGGTGCGTATCGCGCTCCGCTCGAAGAAGCGTTTCGTCGCGCGGGCATTCCCGCGTGGTTCACGTCGGGAATTCCGAAGCCTGACCCCGCGGGCCGCGCGCTGTTGTCGCTGTTGTTGTGTGCGGAAGAAGGGCTCTCGGCGCGGCGCTTCAGTGAGTACCTCTCGCTCGCGCAGGTTCCGCAGCCTGATGAAAATGGCGCGCCTCCGAAATCGACCGACACGTTCGCGTTGCCCGAGAGCGAGTCGTTGCTGCCACAGAGCGAACCGCTCGTCGCGCCCGTCGATGAAGCGGTGAAAGATGTCGAGGCGCCGGCGGTGTTGGGTCAACTGCGCGCGCCGCGACGCTGGGAAAAACTGATCATCGAAGCCGCCGTCATCGGAGGCGCAGATCGTTGGAAACGTCGGCTCACCGGTCTGCGCGCCGCGCGCATGAAAGCGCTGCAGAACCCGACGGCGACCGATGGGCAGAAGGAGCACCTCGCGCGCGAGCTCGCCGAACTCGATTCGCTCGAACAGTTCGCGCTGCCGTTGCTCGAGGAGCTCGTGCGTCTGCCGCGCGCTGCACACTGGGGCGAATGGCGAGAAGCGCTCGCCGCGCTGGCGACGCGCGCGTTGAAATATCCGGCGCGGGTGCTGGCGGTGTTGAGCGAGCTCGCTCCGATGGATCCCGTTGGCCCGGTGTCGTTGCCTGAAGTGCGAACGGTGCTCACGCGCCGGCTCACGGAGGTCACGGAGACGCAGGAAGGCCGTCGCAACGGGCATGTGTTCATCGGCTCCGTCGAGTCGGCGCGTGGGCTCTCGTTCGACACCGTCTTCGTGCCCGGCCTCGCGGAGCGCGTGTTCCCCCAGAAGATTCGCGAAGACCCGCTGCTCGCAGATGAAGCGCGTGAACAGTTGCACCCGCAGCTCGAGGTCGCGCGCCATCGCATCGCGAATGAACGTCACGCGTTGCAACTCGCCGTCGGAGCCGCGCGCACGAAGGCCGTGCTCTCGTACCCGCGCGTCGATGCCGAACATGCGCGCCCGCGCGTGCCGTCGTTCTACGCGTTGGAAGCCGCGCGCGCCGTGCAGGGCAAGCTGCCGGGCTTCGAAGAGCTGCAGCGTCAGGCTGAAGCGTCGGCGCGCATTCGGCTCGCGTGGCCGGCTCCCGATGTGGCGGCGCAGGCCATCGATGACACGGAGTTCGATCTCGCGGTGCTCGACGGAATTCTCCATGCGCGCACCGACGTGAAGGGGCGCGGCCGGTATCTGGTGAAGACCAACCCGCACCTCGCGCGTGCGTTGCGTGCGCGGTTCGCGCGCTGGCAGCAGAGCACGTGGACCGCGAATGACGGCTTCGTGAAGCCGGGGAATGCAGGGCGCGCTGCGCTCGAACGTCATCAGCCCGCCGCGCGCCCGTTCAGCCCGACGTCGCTCGAGCAATACGCCGCGTGCCCATACAAATTCTTCCTCTCGACGCTGGTGCGCATCGCGCCGCTCGAGATCCCCGGTGAACTCGAAGAGCTCGGCCCGCTCGAGAAGGGCTCGATGGCGCACGAAGTTCAGTTTCTCTTGCTGAATGAGCTGCGCGCGCAGGGGATCGTCGTGACTCCGGAGTCGCTCACACAGGTGCAGCTCAAACTGCATGACGTCGTGAAGGCCGTCGCAGACAGCGTGTACGACAAGTTCAAACCGGCGATCGAGCGCGTGTGGACCAACGGCGTGCACGTGCTCGAAGCCGACCTCCGTGAGTGGCTCAAGCGCGTCGCTGAAGAACCCGATTGGAAGCCCGCGCATTTCGAGCTCTCGTTCGGTCTCGCGAACAAGAACGCTGACGAGAAAGATCCGCGGAGTTCTCCAGACCCCGTGAAGCTCGTGGAAGGTCTGCAGGTGCGCGGCTCCATCGACCTCGTCGAGAAATCGAAGTCGGGTGCGTTGCGCGCGACCGACTACAAGACCGGGAACGCACGCGCGGAGGACGGCAACGTCATCGGCGGCGGGCGTCATCTGCAACCGGTGCTCTACGCGTTGGTGCTCGAGCAGCTCTTCCCTGAAGCGCGCGTGGCGGGCGGGCGTCTTTTCTACACGACGCAAATCGGCGGCTACCGAAGCGTGATGACCGAGTTGAACGCCAACAGCCGCGAACTGTTCGGCTCGGTCGCGCGCACGATTCGTGGAGCACTGGAGACCGGATTTTTCCCCGCGGCGCATGAGGACGGCGAGTGCACGTATTGCAACTTCCGCGCGGTGTGCGGGCCTGAAGAAGAACGGCGCATCCGTCGCACGCGCAAATCGATGCGGCCCGAGCTCAAAGAACTCAACGACCTGAGGGCGAAGCCGTGAAGCTGCCTGGCGACCACGATTCCCGCCGGCGGTTGCTGGAGGAACTCGACACCACGTTCGTCGTCGAGGCCGCGGCGGGTACGGGCAAGACGACGGTGCTCGTGGAGCGCATCGTGCGGCTGGTTTCGACCGGCGCCGCGCGGCTCGAGCAGATCATCTCGGTGACGTTCACTGAAAAAGCCGCCGGTGAAATGAAGCTGCGGCTGCGCTCGCGGCTCGAGCGCGCGCGCACTGAAGCGGCGAATGCGCAGGAATCATCGCGGCTCACGGCGGCGCTCGAAGAGCTCGAGGTCGCGCGCATCGGCACCATTCACGGTCTGTGCGGCGACCTGCTGCGCGAGTACCCGGTCGAAGCTGGAGTCGACCCGCTCTTCGAGGTCGCGGCCGAAGGCGATGCCGAAGCGCTGCTCTCGAACGCGTTTCATCGGAAGTTCCAGGACCTGCTCCAGTCGCAACCTGAGGGCGTTCGACGCGCGCTGCGCCGCCGCACGAAGTTCAACGACGAACCTCCGAGGCGGCAGTTGTATTCGGCGGTGCAGTCGCTGGTGGAGCATCGCGACTTCGCGGCTCCGTGGCGACGTGAACCGTTCGCGCGTGAATCGGCGCTCGACGAGTTGCTGCCGGTGCTCGAACAGTTCGCGTCGCGGCTCGCGAACATGAAGAAGCGGCGAGACCGCGCGCAGTTCATCGACCTCGCTGATCGCGTTCGCCGGTTCCTCGATGAGGTGAAGCACCGCGAATCGGTTTCTCCGCGCGACTACGACGGGCTCGAGGCGCATCTGCGCGAGCTCGCGAACGACAAATTCCAGTGGGAAGCCAAGGCGTACGGAGTCGCGTTCAACGGCGTCACCGAAGCGCAGGTGCTCAAAGAGCGCGACGATGCGTGGTTGGCGTTGCGCACCTTCAATCGCTCGGCTGATGCAGATCTCGCTGCGCGGTTGCACGAAGAGCTGCGGCCGATCGTCGATGAGTACGAGCATGAGAAGAAGCGCGCGGGTGTGCTCGACTTCGTCGACCTGCTGCTGTTGACGCGCGATCTGCTCCAGAACAACGAAGCGGTGCGCCGCTCGCTGCAGTCGCGTTTCACGCGCATCTTCGTCGACGAGTTTCAAGACACCGATCCGCTCCAGAGCGAGATCGTGTTGTTGCTGTCGTCTGAAGACCCGAAAGAAGGGCGCCCGTTCTTCACGCGCGCGGTGAAGGGGAAGCTCTTCGTCGTCGGCGACCCGAAGCAGAGCATCTACCGTTTCCGCCGCGCCGACATTCTCCTGTACCAGCGCGTGAAGGAGCACCTCGTCGCGCAGGGCGCCGCCGTCGTGTACCTGTCGACTTCGTTCCGCAGCACGCCCGGCATTCAGGCCGCCGTGAATGGTGCGTTCGAGCACGCGATGGTCGGCGAACATCAAGCGACCTGGGTGCCGCTGGGTGAATGGCGCGCGCCGAACAAGACGCAGCCGTCGGTGATCGCGCTGCCGGCTCCGCGGCCGTTCGGGCCGAATGGTCGGCCGACGAAGGGCGCGATTGAAGACAGCCTGCCGCAGGCGGTCGGCGCGTTCGTCGAGTGGCTGGTGAACAGCAGCGGTTGGTCGGTCGAAGAAGACGGCAAAGCGGTGCCGATTCAGCCGCGTCACGTGTGCATCTTGTTCAAGCGGCTGCGCCGCTGGGGGGGCGTCGATGTTCCACGCCCGTATGCGCAGGCGCTCGAAGCGCGCCGCGTGCCGCACGTGCTCGTCGGCGGGCGTTCGTTTCATCTGCGTGAAGAAGTGATGGCGCTGCGCACCGCGCTGTTCGCCGTCGAGCGCCCCGATGACGAGTTCAGTGTCTACGCGACGCTCCGCGGGCCGTTCTTCGCGTTCACCGACGAGCAGTTGTTCTCGTTCAAGGAAGCGAAGGGGAAGCTCCACCCACTTCGCCCGTGGGAGGGCGTCGAGCTCAACGAATCGGAGCGCGAAGTGGTGAGCGCCCTGAGCGTGCTCGGGCAGCTCCATCGCTACCGCAATCGCCGGCCGGTCTCGGCGACGGTGCACGAATTTCTCGAGCAGACGCGCGCGCACGCCGGCGTCGCGTTCTGGACCGCCGGCGCGCAGGCGCTCGCGAACGTGCTGCAGCTCGCGGAGCTCACGCGCGGGTATGAGCGTCGCGCGACGTCTTTCCGCGATGTCATCGAAGCGCTGCAAGACGAGGCCGATGAAGGCGAAGCGCCCGAAGCGCCGCTCGTCGAAGAGGGCACCGAAGGCGTTCGCATGATGACGGTGCACGCCGCGAAGGGCCTCGAGTTCCCCGTCGTCATTCTCGCGGAGCCGACGGCCAACGCCTCACGCCCGGAGCCTTCGCATTGGGTCGACGCCGACAAGGGCTTGTGGGTTCACGCGCTCGCCGGTTGCGTGCCGGTCGAGCTCCGCGAACACGAAGAAGAAGTGAAACAGCGCGACGCCGAAGAAACGTTGCGACTCACGTACGTCGCGACGACCCGCGCGCGCGACGTGCTGATCGTGCCTGTGTGCAGTGAACGTCAGCAGCAAGACACGTGGACCGAGGTGCTCTACCGCTCGGTGTACCCGCAGCTCGGCTTCGAGCACGACCCGAAGCCCGCGCCCGGCTGCCCCACGTTCGGTTACGACCCGATCCTCGATCGCGATGGCCCGGTGCCGAATGAAGTGCCGAACCCCGGGCTGCATCTCTCGCAGTCGCGTCGCAATGGCGTCGTCTGGTGGGACGCCAACGTGCTCCAGCTCAAGCAGGAGGAGCCCGCGGGCCTCGAGTCATCGGAGGCGTTGAGCGAAGACTCCGCCGAGGCGCCGAAGAGCATCGCCGCGTGGGAGCGCTGGGAAGCCTCGCGCGCGCAGGCACAGGCTGACGGCTCAGTGCCGACGATGCGCGTGAAGGTCGCGCGTGAGCTCGAACCGGTGGCGGCCACGGGCACCTTACCGCTCGAAAAAACGAACATGCCCCGCGAAGGGCGCCCGGCCGGCCGGCGCTTCGGTGAGTTCGTGCACGCGGTGCTCGCGGTGATTCCGCTCGATGCGCAACGCGAGGTGATTCAGGCGACCGCCGACGTGCTCGCGCGGCAGCTCGGCGCGATGCCCCGTGAGGTCTCCGCGTGCATCGAAGCGGTCGAAGCGGCCCTGGCACACCCGCGGCTCGCCGCCGCACGCAGTTCGAAAGACGTCCGCCGCGAGGTCTCCATCGTCGATGCGCTCGATGACGGCACCATCGTCGAAGGCGTCATCGACCTCGCGTACGAGCTCGACGGCACGTGGTGGGTGATCGAATTCAAGACCGACTCCGCCATCGCCGAGTCACTGTCGCGATACGAAGCGCAGACTCAGGCGTACGTGCGGGCGATCACCGCGGCCACCGGCAAGGTGGCGCGCGGCGTTCTGCTCAACGTGTGATTACGGCGAGCGCTGCCAGTCGGTCTTGATGCGCGACCCCTTCAACACGAGGTCGGAGATCGAGCACGAGATGTCGCCGTCAGTCGGGCAGCCGGTGCCTTCACACTTCCGGCTCGCGGCGACCGACGCGCTGCCGGTGAACGGGCCACCGCCGCGCGCGAAGGTGATGGTCGCGGTCTCGGTGATGGTGTTGGTCTGCGTGCCGGCGCCGTTGGTGGTCTTGCTCACCGTCGACGAGGTGAAGGTCACGCCCTTGCTGTCGGGCTTCGCGCCGTTGAAGACGCCGCCGATGTCGACGCCGCCGGCCTCGCCGAGCGGGTACGTCGCGCCGTTCTCGGTGACGACCAGGTACGACGAGCCCTCGGGGCCATCGAACACTTCGACCTGCATCAGAATCGAGGGGAGCGACGGGTGCGTCGTATTGGGCTCGTTGCCCGTGCTGTAGCAACTGTCAGGAGCGTCCTTCGGCTCGATGACGAGGTTGTACAGCTCCGCTTCGACACCGCCGCAGCCGGTCAGCGCCGCGACGGCCAACATCACGATCAGCTTTTTCATGAACCGCTCCTTCGTTGAGAGAAGGAGCGGACACTAGGGGCGCGGCGGACGAACTCAAGCTTCCTTCAGGGCCGCCTCGACTTCAGCGGGGCCGTAGGTCTCGAGCTTGCGGTACAGCGTCTTGCGATCGAGCCCGAGGATCTTCGCGCACTGCGTGCGGTGACCCTTCACGGCGCGCAGCACCCGGAGGATGTGCTGCTTCTCGATGAGGTCCATCGGCACGAGGATCGCTTCGTCTGACGACGCGGCGCTGGTGGCCGGCGTGGGGAGCTGCACCTTCTCGGGCAGATCAGCCGCGGTGAGCTGCTCGTACTGGGCGACCGCGACGGCGCGCTCGATGACGTTGCGCAGCTCGGTGACGTTGCCGGGCCACGAATACGCGACCAGCTTCTCGGCCGCGTTCGAGGCGAGGCCGGTGACCTTCTTCTTGCTCTTGTCCGCGAACGTGCGGACGAAGTTCTGCGCGAGCAGCAAGACGTCATTGCCGCGCATGCGCACCGGAGGAACGTGCACGTTCACCACGTTGAGCGCGAAGTGCAGCTCCGGGCGGAAGGTGCCGTCTTCGACCAGCGAGCGGAGGTCTTTCGTCGTCGCGCTCACCACGCGCGCATCGAACGCGAGCTCGGCGGTGCCGCCGATGGGCTTCGCCTTGCGGTCGAGCAGCGCCTTGAGCAGCTTCGCCTGCAGCTCCGCGGGCACCTCGTCGACATCGTCGAGGAACACCGTGCCGCCGGCGGCGCGAACGAACGCACCGGGCTGCGCGCTGCGCGGGTCATTCGGCGCCGCGCCCTTCGCGTAGCCGAACAACTCACCTTCGAGGACCTGCGCCGGCACGCCCGCGCAGTTGATGGAGATGAAGAGCCCATTGCGGCGCTTGCTCGCGTCATGAATCGCGCGCGCGACCATCGCCTTGCCGGTGCCGCTCTCGCCGGAAACCAGCACCGCTGATTCGGTCGACGCGACGCGGTTCACCAGCGAGACGACCTCGTGCATCGCGGGGCTGTCACCGAGCAACGGCGAGGTGCCCTTCTTGCTCGTCACCTCTTCACGGAGCCGCTTCACCTCTTCGCGCAGCGCCTCGTGCTGAACGGCGCGCTTCACGGCGAGGCCGATGGCCTCCATTTCGAATGGCTTGTTGAGGAAGTCGTACGCGCCGACGCGCATCGCGCGAATCGCGCTTTCCATGTTGCCGAACGCGGTGATGACGAGCACCGGCATGTTCGGGTGCGCGGCGGTGATGCGCTCGCACAGCTCGAGGCCGTTGATGCCCTTCATGTTGATGTCGGTGATGACCGCCTGGAAGTCGTTCTCCTTCACCGCCACCAGCGCGGCGTCGCCGCCGTGCACCGCCTTCGCGGTGAAGCCTCTGCGCTGCAGACCCTCGACCAGCAACTGCGCCATCGCCACGTCATCATCGACAATCAGGACTTGGTTCATTGTGTTTGTTCCTCCGGCCTGGCGCCGAAAACAGCAAGAACCGTACCGCCAATTCTGGAATGCAACGCACGGCTAATCAGGCGGACGTTCTCAGCGCGTGCGAGGAAAAAAAACGCGGGGCGTGTCGAACGGACACACCCCGCGAAAAATCGACGCACTTCAGGAGCTGATCAGGCTTCGACCTTCACCTTGAGCGACTTCGGCTGGGTCTCTTCGCGCTTGGGAATGCTCACGGTGAGCACGCCGTGCTTGAAGCTCGCCTGCGGTTCGCTGCCGATGAGCGAGTCATCGAGCGCGAAGCTGCGGAAGAACGACGCGGTGGTGCGCTCCCGGCGGATCCACCCCTTGTCGTCGGTGGTCTTGTCATCGTTGCGCTCGGCGCGAATGGTGAGCGTCTTGCCTTCGAGCTTCACGTCGATGGCCTCGGGGTTCACGCCGGGCATGTCGAGGCGGAGCTCGACCGCCTTGTCGTTCTCGCGCACGTCGGCGGCGGGGCGCACGGTGGTCTCTTCCTTCGCGGGCTGCACGAAGAGGTCATCGAACTCACGGAAGAAGGTGTCGAAACGGGGGGTAAAAGCGAATCGGGTCAGCATGGTTGTTCTCCTTTTGTCGTCCGCTCTCGCGGTCGGGAGGAACGTCAGACAGCTCTCGCGTGTGTCAAGGCGCCGCGCCCGCGCGTGCTGATCACCCGAAAGGCTGATGCGTGAGGTAAAGGGGCGCCATGGCTCGAGCCAGAAAGTCTGAAAGCGCGGCGGCTGACGGTGCAGATCTCGCTCCCGTGGTTGGGCGAAACCTGAAGCGCCTGCGCACTGAACGTGGCCTCTCGCTTGAAAAGCTGTCGCAGAGTTCAGGTGTTTCGCGCGCGATGCTGGGGCAGGTCGAGTTGGGTCAGAGCGCGCCCACCATCAACGTGCTGTGGAAGATGGCTCGCGCGCTGGACGTGCCGTTCTCCGCGCTGATCGCCGCGACGCCGTCGACGGGGGCGCGCGTGCTTCGGGCGGAAGCGGCGAAGCGGTTGCTGTCGTCAGACGGTTCGTTTCAGTCGCGCGCGTTGTTCCCCTTCGAAGAATCGCGCCGCGTGGAGTTCTACGAGCTCAAGCTCGCGCCCAAGGGCGTCGAGAAGGCTGACGCGCACGCGCCGGGCACGGTCGAGAATCTGGTGGTCTCGAAAGGTTCGGTCGACATCGTGGTCGATGACGCGACGCACTCGCTGCAGGCCGGTGATGCGATCGTCTTCGACGCCGATGTGAAGCACGAGTACCGGAACCCCGGCGCGGCTGAAGCGGTGATGTTCCTGGTGATGACGTACGCCGAAGAGGTCGGCTGAAAAGCAACAGGGGCTGTCGATGAAGCGCGTGTTGATTCTCCCGGCGTTCGGGGTCGTCGCGACGTTCGGCTTTCTCCGATGCGGGAGCCCTCGCGCGTGCACGCCCGGCATCACCACGCCGTGTCTCGGCGTTGGCGCGTGTACCGGCGCGCAGGCGTGTCTCGCCGATGGCTCCGGTTTCGGAGTCTGTCAGTGCGCGGTGGTGATCTTCGACGCAGGTACGACTCAAGATGCTGGCGCTCATGGTGAAGACGGCGGGGTCGACGCCGGCCATTCGTGTGTTCTGAGCGACGGCGGCATTCTCTGCGAACGAGATGTCGACTCCGACGGCGTGCCCGGTGCTGACGACAATTGCCCGTGGGTCGCGAACGCGGGCCAGCTCGATGGCGACGGTGATGGCGTGGGTGATGCCTGCGACAACTGTGCGGCAGCGTCGAATTTCAGTCAGCACGACGCCGATGGAGACGACCAGGGCGACATCTGCGACAGCGATGCTGATGGTGATGGCATCGTGAACGCGACGGACAATTGCCCGCTGAGTCCCAACGCGAGTCAGGCCGACGCAGACACCGATGATCTGGGCAACGTCTGCGACGACGACGATGATCAAGACGGCATTTTCGACGTCATGGACCCATGCCCTGCGCTCGCTGAAGGCACGTACTCAGCGGGTGACTCGCGCTGCAACCCAGATGGAGATGGCGACGGCGTCAACGATCTGCTCGACAACTGTCTAACGGCCGCGAACGCGAACCAGCAAGACACTGACAACGATCAGCGCGGAGATCTGTGCGACAGCGATCTCGACGATGACGGCGTGAGCAACGCGCACGACAACTGTGTGTTGGTTTCCAATCGAACCCAGGTTGATTTCGACAATGACGGTGTCGGCGATGCCTGCGATGCCACGTGTTGCTTCGTCGACGATACGCACACCGGCACGAACTGCGTCGCGTGCGTTGTGCCCAGCACGGGCATCTGTCTGTAGGCGAGGTTACTTCCGGGAGCGCTCGAGGATCTCGACGTCGAGGAGATCTTTCGGGCGCGCACTCGCGCGCTTGTTCTTGATGAGCGCGTCGTACCCGAGGAACGCGACGTCGTTTCCGCCGATCTTCACGATGATTCGCTGCGGCCATGCTTCGGCGAAGGTGATGCCCGAGAGCTCGGTGATGAAGTCGATGCGACGTGGCGGCAGCCCGAGTTGATACGTCGAACCCGGGCGCGAGAAGTCGGCGAGCGTGACGCCGTGAGCGACCAGCGGAGCGCCGAACTCGGCGAGCGCAGCGATGACTTTGTGTGCGTTCGTCGGCTCCGCGTCGATCCACAAATCGGTGTCGCTCGTTGCGCGGCTGATTCCGTTCGCGGCGAGTGCGTACGCGCCGACGATCATGAAGCGCACGCCGTGCTTCGAGAAGAGCGCGATGATGTCGAGCGCATCAGCGTCGAGCCGCGCCTCGATGGTGTTCGTCTCGGTCAACGCCGAGGCTCCCTCACGACGCGTCCCGGTGCTTCGTGACGCGAATAGTCAGGTACCGGCTTGCCCGTCAGAGCCCAGCCTCGTGACGACAGCTCACCGACCAGCGCGATGCGCTGCTCGACGGTCGTGAACGGGCGAAGGTCTTCATCAGCTGGAGCGTCTTCGAGCTTGCCGAACCAGCCCGGCCAGTTCGCTCGCGCGGCGCGGCGCTTCTCGCGGTCGTCGTCGATGCTCATGTGAAGAGCATAGCGCCCCTCACCCCCGCTGCGCCGACCCTCTCCCCACGGGAGAGGGATTTCGTTCGACTAGCGAGGCGCCAACCACGTCGGCGGCTGAACGATCTTCTCGCCGCCGCGCACGTGCGCCGGAACGTCTTCGCGCGCCTTGTGCCGGCGCGACTTCGGGTCTTGCCGCGCGACCACTTTGCCGACGAGGTCGTAGTCGTGCGCTTCGGTCACCTCGACGGTCACCAGCTCGCCCGGGTACGCCATGCCGTCGTTGATGTAGACGCTGCCGTCGATCTCCGGTGCCTGACCCTGGTGGCGGCCGACGATGAGCAGGTCGGTCTCCGGGCTGCGGCCTTCGACCAGCACTTCGATGCGCTTGCCGACCATCGCCTTGTTCTGCTCACGGGCGATGCGCTTCTGAATCGCCATGATCTCACGCCAGCGGCGCTCGATGGTCTTCTTCGGCACCTTGTTCTCCATCTCGAACGCCGGCGTGCCTTCTTCATCTGAATACTGGAAGACGCCGAGGCGCTCGAAGCGGAGCTCCTTCACGAAGTTCTTCAAGATCTCGAAGTCTTCTTCGGTCTCGCCGGGCAGGCCGACGATCATCGACGTGCGGAACGACAGGTCGTCGACGCGCGAGCGGATCTTCTGCACCAGTTGCTTCAAGAACGCCGACTCACGGCCGCGCTTCATGCTGCGCAGCAACCGGTCGCTCGCGTGCTGCAGCGGCATGTCGAGGTACTTCGCGATCTTCTTCTCGGTCGCCATCACCTCGATGAGCTCGTCGGGGAACACGCGCGGGTACGCGTAGTGCAGCCGAATCCAATGCACGTCGACCTTCACCAGCTCGCGCAGCAGGTCGTGCAGCTTCGGCTTGCCGGGGAGGTCGTGGCCGTAGGCCGTCAGGTCCTGTGCGACGAGGTTGAGCTCCATCACGCCCTGATCGGCGAGCTGCTTCGCTTCCTTCACGATGTCTTCGATGGTGCGGCTGCGCTGCAGGCCACGGAGCTTGGGGATGATGCAGAACGCGCACTTGTTGTCGCAGCCCTCCGAGATCTTCAGGTACGCGGTGTACCCGGGCATCGAGTTCACCTTCGCGGTCTTCGCGGAGTGGATGTACTCGGGGTCGGGGATGATCTGCCGCGGGCTCGCTTCAGCGGCGAGCAGGTCGCCGATCTGCACGTACGCGCTGGTGCCGAGGAAGTGGTCGACCTCGGGCAGCTCCGTCGCCAGCGTCTCGCCGTGGCGCTGCACGAGGCAGCCGGTCACCACCAGCGTGCTGCACTGGCCGGTCTTCTTGTATTCGGCGAGCTCGAGGATGTTGTCGACCGACTCCTTCTCGGCCGCCTTCAGGAACGCGCAGGTGTTGACGACGATGACGTCGGCGGCCTCCGGCTCTTGAACGAGCTGGTAGCCCTTGTGCTGCAACGACCCGAGCATCACTTCGCTGTCGACCCGGTTCTTCGGGCACCCCAGCGTCATCATGTACAGGCTCTTCTTGTTCTTCGCGGAGAGTGTCTTGCTCACGGAGTTGCCCTCCCCAGTTCACTGCGTTCGAAATGGTCGGCTGTCCACACGAAGTGCTGCGTGGAGCCGTTGGTGTAGCCGATCTGCAGGTCGCCCTCGGGTGAGAGCTCGAAGCGCATCGCGCGGCCCAGCTTGCAGTTGGCCGCCGGCCACTCGAGCACCCGGTTCGCGGTCTTATCCTTCACCACGTACATCGCGAGGCGCAGCTCGTTGTCTTCCAGGCACTTCTCCTTCACGAACGGGTTCTTGCCGGTGAGCACCATGAAGAGCGGGCGGTTGTCGGGGAGGAACAGCTTGTCAGGCAGCGGCAGCGACACCGACTTCGGGTCGAGCGCGCCTTCACCCGCGACCAGCTCGCCCAGCGACTGCGGCGTCAGTTGCTCGTCGCCTTCGGCCCACGTCGGGTAGTGCAGCTTCGAATACCCGAGCCAGCCGTGCTCGCGCGCCTCGATGCCTTCGACGTTCGCCGACGGCGTGAGCTTGAGGTTCTTGCGGAGCTCATCGGGGATACGCGTCGGCCCGCCGACCATCTCGTTCATCGAGCAGGTGGTGACCTTCGACGCTTCGCCGCCCGCGACATCGACGTCTGAATAGTCGGCGCAGATGCTCAGCCCGAGCTGCTTGAAGGCCTGGAAGCGGGGCAGCGCCCGCGCGGGGAGCGCGACCTCCACCGTGTAGCCCGTGGGTGTCGCCGCGACCGCCGACTTCACCAGCGACTGCGCGTACGGAGGCGCTCCGATTTCAGCCGGCGCCGGCTGCAGCCCTTCGTTGGTGAAGCGGTACACGACGCCGCGCGAGGTGGTGCCCGATTCGGGGAAGAAGAACGTCAGGTCGAGGTGGTCACCCGCCACGTACTTGTCGTCGTCGACGTTCACCGCCACGTACAGCGTGTCCTTGCGGAAGGCGGCCTTGAGCTTCGTCAACTTCGCCGAGCTGCCTTCCGCGCTCTCGGGCAGCTTGAACTCCAGCGCGCCCGGCAGGTCTTTGGGCGTGCCGTCGAGCTTCGGCTCTTTGGCCAGCGTCGGCAGCGGCTTGATGGGCTTCTCCGCGGGCGGCGGAGCGGTGAGAACGAGACTGGCGCACAGGGGCAAGAACATCGTGCGCGGCCCCTAGCACAGCCCCGCGCCGGCGCGCGAGCGAGCGCCCATCTGGTGAGGTTCAGCCTTCGAGGTCGCGCAGCCGGTGCTCGAACCGGGTCGAAATCTGCTTCATCAGCCGGGCGTCGTCACCGAGCGCTCCGAAGCGTTTGCCGAAGGGTCGGGCGCTCTCCATCAGCCGGTCGAGCCGTGCCTCCACCGCCTCGCGGAGCACCCGGGAACGCCCGCCCAATTGACGAAATCGCGGCGTTTCATGTGCTTGTTCTGCCCTTCGAAGTCGAGCGCCAGTGACCGGTCGCCGTATGGCCGCGTGCAGATGAGGTCGTCGGCCGGGCTGAGTTGGGCAATGCCTCCGCTCGGTGATGCTGCCGTTCTTCGCGTGGAGGTTGCTGAACGCGAGCGGGCGACGCCGGGTGCGGCGCAGCCCCTCCATTGCTCGGCGATATGAGCGGTGGTGACGCGGGGAGCAGACCCGCGAAGTACGCCGGCAACGCATCGCCTTCGACCTCCGTGCGCTTGCGAGAGAACGGCGGCGTCGCGATGCCGCCTGGAGCGTTTTTGTGGGCCGCGAAGAACGCGTCGTCGCATTCGAAGGTGCAACCTTTCGCGGTGCGATGAAGCGCTCCGACCGGTACGTCGTTTTGAAACACGTCGAGCTTCTCGACGCTGCGCGGGTCGGAGGTCACGAGCGCGCCTCGACCTTGCGTGTCAGACCGAAGGCGTTGAGCACCACGAGCAACTTGTCGAGCCCGAGCGTCGGTCTGGCGCGCTCCACGCTGTCTGGGGCAGGTTCAGCGCCTTGCGCCCGCACCGCAGGGCCGCGTCATCACGAATCGGGCTGTGCTACGACGCGCCCTCGTGAAAACGAGCGTGTGGTGGTTCCTGGGGGCGGTGTTGTGGTGGTCGTGTGCTCCGTTCCACAAGCCCGTCGCCCGGCCGGCGACCTCGCACGCCAACACCACGCTCGAATTGCCCAGCGGCCTGCGCGTGGTGATTGAAGAGCGCCCGGGCACACGACGCGTCGCGATGGCGCTGTTGGTCGGTGTCGGAGGGCGCCAGGACCCGAAAGGCAAGGAAGGTCTCGCGCACTTCGTGGAGCATCTCGTCTTCCGCGCGCGGCCGACGCACCGGCTCTCGCTGCTGGACGAGCTGCACTATGCGGCGGCTGCTGACGTCAACGCGGCGACTTCGCATGACACCACGACATTCATCGGCGTCGCGCCGGCGTCACGCGTCGAACAATTCGTGCCGCTCCTCGCGGCGCTCGCGACGCGATCGTTCGAAGGCGTGAGCGATGAGGCTTTCGAGGTCGAACGCAACGTGGTGCGCGCTGAGCTCTTCACCCTCGATGACCCACATGGCGTCGGGCCGTTGATGCAGAAGGTGGTCGAACTCGCGATGCCGCCCGAATCGACCGGCGGCGTGCGCGCGCTCGGAGGCACCCCTGAATCGCTCGAGGCGTTCACGCGCGCCGACGTCGAGAAGTTCTTCGCCGACCACTACCGCCCCGAGAACTGCACCGTGGTGATCGCCGGTGACGTCACCGCGGCGCAGGTCAAGGCGCTGCTGCCGGCGGCATTTCCATCTGCGTGGCTCAACGTGCCTGCGGGAGGGCCGCGTACGCCTCGTCGAATCGAGATCTCGCCCGATGATTGGCTCGAGTCGCCTCCTCCCGCGGCGGGCCGCGTGGTGGTCGACGCGCCCGTCGAAGCGGAGCACCTGGTGATCGCGTGGGCCGTTCCCGGCAAGGCGGCGGCGGGCGGTGCGGCGCTGCCGCTGCTCGCCCTGCGCGGCATCTCGGCGAAGGTGAACTCGCAGTCCCTGTTTGCCGACGCCGATGTCTTCACCGGGTCGCGTGCGTCGGTGCTCTACCTCGACATCGAGCTGCCCAAAGGTGTGACCCCCGAAGCGGCCTCGGCCGCGCTCCGCGAACAGAAGCTCACCGCGAGTCTCGCCGGCACCAATTGGCGGCAGTTGCTGATGATGCAAGCCGAACAGGAACAAGACCTGTTCAACGTCGCCTTCACCCGCGCCGACCGTCTCTACAACTCACAGCCCATCAACGGCGCGCGTGAGACGAGCCTCACGGCGTCGAAAGAGGTCCTCGACAAGCTGCTGACGTGGGACCGGGCTCGCGAAATGGTGCTGCGCCCGGCCAGGCGCGTGGCCACGCAGCCGAACGGCGCGCCGCCCCTCCCGCTGAAGGAGCGCCCACCCGCGTTGCAGACCAGCGTCGACGATTTCAAGGCCGTGGCGCTCGGCTTCCCGGCGCCCGACGTGCGTTCGTTCACGCTGGAAAATGGTCTGCAGGTGGTGCTCTCGCGGCGCACCGACGTGCCGCTCGCGAGCGTGTCGCTCACGCTGCCCACCGGTTCCCGCCACATCAGCCGCAGCTCCGAGTACTGGCTGCCGTACATCATCGATTGGCGCACCAACAACGGCGACATGAACCGGGTCGGGCCCCCGGTGATGAGCATCAACGCCGACACCACGACCATTCACGACACCGAGCTGTCGACACAGCTCCCGGTGTTGATCGATTGGCTGGGGCACTTTCTGGCGCCGAGCGCCAACAGCACGCCGGGGCTCTTCCAGGTGCTGCTGACGCGCGCCTCGTGGGAGAACTCGCGAGGTGGCGTGTTCAGTCGCTTGCCATTCGACCTGCTGCCGCCCGATTCGCGTTTCCGCCCGTTCGGGAAGACCGGCGACGACGAGCGGCAGTGGCTGGAGATGCGTCGCTTCATCGACACCGCGTGGCGGCCGAACGGCTCCGCGCTGGTCATCGACGGTGACCTCGATTTCGACGCGACGGAGAAACAGGTTCGCGAGCTCTTCAGCGATTGGCCGCGTCAGTCGTCGAAGACGTTGCTGCCGCTGCAGACGCGCGCGGCGGCGCCGAAGCGTGACCCGTGGTCGCCGAAGCTTGTGTCGATCGCGAACAAAGACACGACGCGCGTGGAATTCGGTTGCCGGCTCCCGCCGTTGGCGACCCCCGAGCTGCGCGGCGGCGCGGAGCTGTTGATTCGTTCGCTCGAGCGGTACTTCGAAGAAGACCTCCGGATCGCGCGTGGCGTGACCTACGACGCGCATGCGCGCGCGACCGTGTCGATCGTCGAAGACAACCTGCTGAATCTCTCGATGGTCGTCGACGCGCGTGATGGTCAGGCCGCGACGAAGCGCTTCTTCACGCTGCTCGACGAGCTCGACGGCGCGGTGTGGGACGACGTGCTCGTGAATCGTGCGCGATGGGCGGTTGCGCAGAGTCAGCTCGTCGGAGAATCGGGGAGCACCATGCTCGCGCGACGCCTGAGTGAGTCGATCGTTCGTGGCGCGACCGTCGCCGATGCGCTCAACGAGCCGCTGCGTTGGAGTCAGACTCCGCTCAAGTTCGTCGACCAGTTGTGGAACGCGTGCAACGACACCTACGAGCTGCGGCTCGAGGGTGACGAAGCGACGCTCGAACCCCTGCTCGCTCCGCGGCGCAAATAATCAGAGGCGCACGACGATGGGCACCACGGTCGGCCTGGTGCCCAGCATTTGCTTGAACGCCCGGCGAATTCCGCGAAGCAGCTCTTCACGCACGCGCGCGTCGTCGCCACGCATCGCTTCGGAGAGCGACTGCAGCGACTCCGTCGCGTTCTCGGTGGCGAGCGGGAGCGCCGCGGCTTCGTCACCTTGCAGGCCGTGACCCTGCAGCACCGGCGCGTGGAGGACCTTCCCCGAACCGCGCTGCAGAATGACGACCGCGATGACCGCGCCGGTTTCAGCGAGCCAGCGACGTTCCTGGAGCGCGGCTTCGGTGATGGGTGAGACGCCGTCGCGCCGCATCAACTGCTGACCGACCGGCACCCGGCCGAGCGTCTGCCCGCCGTGCATGTCGAAGCCGAGCACGTCTCCGTCGGTCGCGAGAAAGAGATGCCCATCGCGCACGCCGGCTTCACGCGCGGTCTGCAGATGGCGATGGAGATGCCGGAGCTCGCCGTGAATCGGTACGAAGTTGCGCGGCTTCGCGACCTGCAGCACGCGGCGCTGCTCGTCTTGCGAGGCGTGACCGCTGACGTGCACGCCGGGCTCGTGGTGCGCGGTGATGACGTTCACGCCGCGCGCGAGCAGGCGATTGATGAGGCCGCTCACCGCCGGCTCGTTGCCGGGAATGGTGCGTGAACTCAGCACCACGGTGTCGCTCGGAGTCAGCCGCAGCGGCCCGGGCTCCGGGTTCAACATGCTCGAGAGCGCGGAGCGGGGTTCGGCCTGCGCGCCGGTGCAGAGAATCACGAGGCGCTCGGGAGGAAGCTCCGGCGCGGCCTCGAACGGGATCAGCGTGTCTTCATACGCCTCGAGGATGCCGACCTGTTGCGCGAGCTCCGAGTTGCGCTGCAGCGAACGCCCGAGCAGCAGCACCTTGCGGTCGAACTTTCGCGCCAGCTCCACGGTGTGACGCACGCGATGCAGGTGCGAGCCGAACATCGCGATGATCAGCCGGCCCTTCGTGTTGGTGAGAATGCGCTCGAAGGTCTCACGCACCAGCGCTTCACTGCCCGTCGTGCCCGCGACCTCGGAGTTCGTGGAGTCGGACAGCAGCACGTCG
Organism: Myxococcota bacterium; assembly: GCA_048498275.1. Classification (GTDB taxonomy): domain Bacteria; phylum Myxococcota; class Myxococcia; order Myxococcales; family Myxococcaceae; genus Archangium_A. The sequence goes on from JBEHYH010000020.1 coordinate 24,663, forward strand.
ATGCCGGCCTCACCGAGCTCGCCGACGCGTTCGAGGTCGGTCATCTGCCCGTCGATGGGCATGCCATCGAGCTTGAAGTCGCCGGTGTGCAGCGCGGTGGCCGACGGCGTCTTGATGGCGAGACCGACGGCGTCGGGAACGGAATGGGTCACGCGCAGCGCTTCGACCTCGAAGGTGTCGCCGACCTTGAACGGCGCGCGCGGGCCGATCTCGCGAAGGTCGCCTTCGACCTCGGCTTCGTTCAAGCGATGCCGCGCGAGCGCGAGCGTGAAGGGTGTTCCGTACACCGGCACGTTCACTTCACGCAGCAGCCACGGCAGCGCGCCGAGGTGATCTTCGTGCGCGTGCGTGAGCACGATGCCCTTGAGCGAATCAGCCGACGCCTTCACCCACGAAAAATCGGGGAGCACGACGTCGACGCCGAGCTGATCAGCTTTGGGGAACATCAAGCCGCAGTCGATGAGCAGCCGCTCGCCCGCGTGTTCGACGACCATCGTGTTCATGCCGACTTCGCCGAGGCCGCCGAGCGGTACGATCTTGAGCATCTCGCCTGACAGTACCCGTTCAGCGCTTGAGCAGTGCAATCAGCTCGTCAGTGCTGACTTTTGAAGCACCGCTCTTGCCGTCGAGCACCTCGGAGATGAGCGCGCGTTTTCGCGCGTGCATCGCGAGCATCAGCTCTTCGACGGTGTTCATCGAGACCAGCCGGTAGATGGTGACCGGCTGTTGCTGCCCGAGGCGATGCGCGCGATCTGCCGCCTGATCTTCGACCGCAGGGTTCCACCACGGGTCGAGCAGCACCACGTTCGTCGCCGCGGTGAGGTTGAGCCCGAAGCCGCCGGCCTTGAGTGAGATGAGAAACACCTGCGCGTTGCCTTCTTGAAACGCCTTCACGCGCACGCGGCGTTCAGCAGCGGGCGTCGAACCATCGAGCTCGAGGTACGAAATGCCGCGCGCGTCGAGTTGCTCACGCAGCAGCGCGAGGTGCGTCGTGAACTGACTGAAGACCAGCGTGCGCTGACCCTCGGCGCGGAGCTCTTCGATGAGCTCGAGCGCACGCGCGAGCTTCGATGATTCGAGCGTCGACTTCTCATCGAGCAGGCGCGGGTGTGACGCCGCGAGCCGCATGCGCGTGAGCAGCTTGAGCACCTCGAGGCGGCGGTCCTGCTCCTTCATCACGCCGCGCGGAGACTCGAGGTCTGACAGCGCCGCGAGCCGCGTGTCTTCGTAGAGGTTCCACTCGTCGCCAGAGAGAATGACGGGCACCTTCACCTCCGTGCGCGGAGGCAACTCGGCGGCGACCTCAGACTTCGTGCGACGCAGCAGAAACGGTCGCAACAGTTCGGCGAGTTCCGGAGCCGCAGCGGGATCGAGGCGCTTCTCGATCGGCAATGCGAAGCGCGTGCGGAACGAATCCCACGAGCCGAGGAGCGGTGGAAACACCAGCGTGAAGAGCGCCCACAGTTCGCCGAGGTGATTTTCGAGCGGCGTGCCCGACAGCGCGAAACGGAAGTCAGACTTCAGGTTCTTCGCCGCGTGAAAACGCTGCGTCGTCGGGTTCTTGAGTTGCTGCGCTTCATCGAACACCACCGTCGCGAAGCGTTGCGTCGAGAGCTTCTTCGCGTGGCGCGTCAGCATTCCGTAGCTGATGACCACGACATCTCCGGCGCCGACGTCGAGGCGGCGGTCCTCTGCGTACAATTCGACGTTCAACTTCGGAGCGAACCGTTTCGCTTCATCTCGCCAGTTGAACGCGACGGAGGTCGGCGTGACGACGAGCGCGGGGCCGAGCGACGCGCGATCGGCCAGCACCGCGAGCGCTTGCAGCGTCTTGCCGAGGCCCATGTCGTCAGCGAGCACTCCGCCGGCGCCCCACGCGGCGAGCTTCG
>JBEHYH010000021.1:0-26416 GCA_048498275.1 Myxococcota bacterium
CGGTGGAAGCAGCGACGGGCGCGAAGGCTCCACGCATGACGACGCCGCTGTGGGCGGCCCGCGCGGCGGCGCCATTCGCCGAGCTGTTCGGGCGAATCTCCCGCAGCGAGCCGCTCTTCACGCGCGAGTCGCTTCACACGTTGCAGACACAGATGAAGGTCGATGCCGCGAAGGCCAGGCGCGCGCTTCGCCACGCGCCGCGGCCGTTCGAAGAGACCATTCGCGACACCTGCGCGTGGTTCGACGACGCCGGCCTTCAATGAATCGCGGGGCGCACCGGCAGGGTGCGAATCAATTCGGCTTCGGCATCGAGCAGAAAATCGAGCCGCTCTTGCACCAGCGCCTCGGGCGCGATGGCCAGCGCGAGCCGCGTGAACAACTTCGTGTGCCCGTCTTCGCTGGTCGCGAGCTCGCCGTAGAACTTCTTGAGCGGCGCTTCCGACAGCCCTTCGGCCAGCAACGCGAGCCGCTCGAAGCTGCGCGCTTCGATGATGCCGGCGACCAGAAAGCGGTCCAACTGCCGCTCCTTCGCCGGCGTGCGCATCAGCTTCTGCAACTGCTGCGCGTACGGGTCGCCCGCGTCCTTGCCGAGCAGCAGGCCGCGGTCTTCCATCAACTGCAGCACGCGCGCGAGGTGGGCGGCCTCTTCACGCGCCAGCCGCGCCATCTGCGCCGGGAGCCCCGGCACTTCAGGGTACGCCTGCAGCAGCGACAGGGCGTTCGCCGCCGCCTTCTTCTCACAGTGCGCGTGGTCGGTGAGCACGGCATCGAACTGCGCGAGCGCCAGCGGCAACCACTTCGCGCTGGTCGCGGCGCGCAGCTCGATGACGACGGAGCTCACTTGGGCGCGGCCACCGTCTTGAAATCGCCGACCTTCACGTACGAGAACTTCGAAGGGTTCACGTACTTCTTGAGCGTGTCGTTGATTTCCTTGAGCGTCACCGCGTTGAGCTTCGCTTCGACCTGCGCGTCGTAGGCTTCGGTGCGGCCGAGGTCGAGCTGCTCCGCGAGATCTGCCGCAAGCGCGCCGTCATTCGAACGCTCCGAGAGCAACTGACGGAGCAGCCCTTCGCGCGCCAGCTTGAGTTCCGCGTCGGTGAAGCCCTTCTCGACGGCCCGGGTGACCTCTTCATTGAAGCCGTTCTCGACCTTCGACACGTTCTGCGGCGCGTAGATCGCGTAGCCCATGAGCGCCGAGAAATCTTCGCGCTTGGCCGCGTCGAGCCACGTGCCCGCGCCGTACGAGAGCCCTTCCTTCTCGCGCAGCCGCTGCGGCACCCGGCCGTTCAAGAAGCCGCCGCCGAGCATGTAGTCGGCGATCAGCAGCGCGGGGAAATCGGCGTCGGTGTCGGCCAGTTTGAAGTTGGTGCCGGCTCCGAAGAACGCCATCTGCTTGTCGGGGGTCTGAATGGTCTCGTTCTTCTGCGGCAGTTGCTGGAACGGCACGGTGATGCGCGTGAACGCCTCCGGAGCCTTCCAGGTGCCGAAGAGCTTCTCGAGCTGCGCCTGCGTCTCTTTCGGGTCGAAGTCACCGACCACCGCGATGTCCGCGTACTGCGCGCCATAGAACTTCGCCTGGAAAGCCTTGATGTCTTCGGTCTTCACCGCGGTCGCCGCCGCGATGCGCTCGGGCAGCGACGCCACGTAGAACGGGTGCGCCTTGTCCTGGAACGGCGACATCAGGCGCTGGAGCGCGAGCTGGCCAATCCAGTTCGGGTCGTCCTTCGCTTCTTCGAGCTGGGCCAGCTTCTCGCGGCGGTAGTTCTCGACCTCCTTCGGGTCATAGGCGGGCGTCTTGAGCACTTCACCGACGAGGTCGAGCAACGCGGCGAGCTGCGGGCGGCGCACCTCGAGCGTCACCGACACGCTCTGCGCACCGGCGCGCACGCGGGCCGACGCGCTCATCTTGTCCAACGCGTCTTGAATCTGTTCACGGGTCTTCGTCTTCGAACCGCGCAGCAACAGGCTCGCCGCGAAGTCGCCGGTCATGCGCGTGTTCGCGAGCGACTTCTCGGTGCCGTAGTCGAAGTTCATCTGCACGCGCACCGTCTCGCCGCGCGTCTTCTTCGGGAGCAGCGCCAGCTTCGCACCGCCCGAGAGCGCGGTGCGCGTGGTGCGCGCCTCGATGTTCTTCGGGCTCGCGTCGAAGTTCTCACCCTGCGCGACCTGCGCCTTGCCGACGTAGCAGTTGCGCTGCGCGGCGGCGTCGACGCGCGCGACGATCTCGGCGCGCTCCGGCTTCTCGGTGGGCACGTACTCGCCCATCGTGCGGTTCGAGACCTTGAGGTACTTGTTGGCGACGCGCACCACGTCTTCGGCGGTCACCGCGTCGGTGCGGTCACGCGAGAGGAAGAAGAGGCGCCAGTCACCGCCGGCCGCCGACTCCGACAGCATGAGGCCGACGCGCTCGCTGGAGTTCAGCGTCAGCTCCGCCACCTTGCGCAGCGAGGTCTTCGCGCGCTCGAGCTCTTCTTTCGTGGGCGGCTTCTTCGCGAACGACTCGATGGCGCTCACCAGGCCGTCACGCACCGGGCCCGTCGCGTCCTTCGCGTTCAACTGCGCGGTGCAGAAGAAGTAGCCGGCTTCCTTCATCGTGTAGTCGCTGCAGTTCACGCGCGCGGCCTTCTTGGTCTCGACGAGCTCCTTGTAGAGCCGGCCCGACGGCGAATCGCCGAGCAGTTGCGACAGCACGTCCATCGCGGCGGAGTCGGGGTCGGCGACCGAGGGCGCGTGGTAGCCGATCATCACCACCGGCGTTCCACCCACGCGGCGCACCATCACCGAGGTCTCACCGTCGTGCGTGGGCTCGTCGGTGTACGTCAACGGCAGCACGCGCTTCGGCTTCGGAATCTTGCCGAACGTGTCGGCGATGGCCTTGAACGTCTTCGCTTCGTCGAACTGGCCGGCGATGACCAGCATCGCGTTGTCGGGCTGGTAGTACGTCTCGTAGAACGCGAGCAGCCGCTCGTTGGGCACCTTCTCGATGTCGCTGCGCGCGCCGATGGTGGTGTTGCCGTAGTTGTGCCACTGGAAGGCGGCGGAGAAGAGGCGCTCCTCGAGCACGGCTGACGGGTCGTTCTCGCCCATCTCGAACTCGTTGCGCACCACGGTCATCTCGGTGGCGAGCTGCTCCTTGGAGATGATGGCGTAGCGCAGCCGCTGCGATTCCAACTCGATGGCGGTCTTCAGCTTCGCTTCATCGGCGGGGAAGCTCTCGAAGTAGTTCGTGCGATCGAACCACGTGGAGCCGTTGATCATGCCGCCCAACTTGGTGAGCTCCTGCTTCACGTCGGCGAACTTCTGCGTCTTCTTGAAGAGCATGTGCTCGAAGAGGTGCGCCATGCCCTTCTCGCCGTAGTTCTCGTGGCGGCTGCCGACAAAAACCGTGAGGTTCACGGTGGTGGTGGGCTTGCTGGCGTCAGGCACGAACAGCACCTTGAGACCGTTGGGCAGCGTGTATTCGGAGATGCCTTCGACCGACGGACCGGCGACGAAGGGTTTCGGCGGAGCGGCGGTCAACGTCAGCGCAGTGAGTGCAGCGAGCAACATGCGTGCGTCCTTTCAGAGGTGAGTGCGGGCGTGCGAATAGCACTGACACGCGAGTGCGGCTCTTGATTCCCGCGCGCTACTGAATGGCCACTCGAGCGGACTGCCCCACAAAAAATCGCAACCGCCTGTCAGACCTTCAGCGGGCCGCCGGCGTCGACCTTCTTGATGAGCGCCTGGGTGACATCTTCCGCCGCGCCCCAGAGCACAGCGGTGCGCTCCAGCACGAGGTCGGCTTTCTTTTCTTTGGCCAGCTCCGCGAGGAGCGGCCTCGCTCGCGCCACAAGCGCTTCCCGCAGCGCGTCGCGCCGGCCTTGTAGCTTTGCGAGGAGCTTCTGCTTCTCCGCGTCGCCCAGTTTTTCCCCGGCGCGCCAGTCCTGGTCGAGTGCTTTGGCGGCGTCCGCTCCCACCCTGCTCTGGTCCAGCACGAGCGCGAGATCGACGACGAGAACGGTGGCCATTGCACAGCTCCGGGGGGCTTCGGGTTAGGTTGGGCACCATGCCTGTGAACGGGATTGGAAGTCCATCGACTCCGCGGACCACGAATACGACGAACACAACCGCCACCGACTCGAGCGCGCCGGCCGCGGGGCCCGCGCCGCAGCCCACCGGTTGGCAGACCAACGGCGGCACGCGTCGCACGGTCGACCCGTCGGCGGCCGCACCGCAGCCGAGCCAGGCTGATCTCGACGCCACGCGCCCGAACCCGATTCGCACCGCGCTCGAACAGAACCTCAACACCTTCAACTCGCGCATCGAGGTCGCGCTCAATCAAGACGCGATGAGCATCGCGCGCGGCCGCACGCCGGTGCGCGAGGGTGACACGCTCACCGACCAGCAGCAGACCGATCTCCGCAACGCCGCGCAGGACTTCCTGGGCAACATCCCGCTGGGAGCGTTCTCGCCTGACGTGACGAATGCGATTCAACAGAAGCTGACCGACGCGGGCATCAACACGCGAGACCTCAGCGGCACGCGGCTCAAAGATCTCGGGAGCATCGGCGGCGACATCGCGAAAGACCTCGTCGGCGACCTGAAAGACAATTCGCCCACTGCCTACTATTCGCTCGCGGCGTCACTCGCGGCGGGAGCAGGCATCGCGGCGTACACCGGCGGCAGCGCGCGTCTGCAGAGCCTCGGTATCAAGCCCGAGGTGAAGAAGGGCTTCTTCGATGATCAGCTCGAGGTGAATCTCCGCGGCAACTGGGACGCGCACTTCAAGAACTTCAACGTCACCGGCACCGTGAATGGCCGCGTCGACCTCGGAGATGCCGGCAAATTGTCGGCGTCGGTGAGCGCCAACAGCGCCACGGGCTTCGAGAGCGCTCGCGTGCAGTACGACGTCAGTCGCTCCGACTTGAACCTGAGCAGCTACGCGACCGTCAACCGCGACGGGCTCGAGTCGATCGGCGGCAGCGTGAACTATCGCCCGACTGATTCGCTGACGCTCTCCGGGCGCGTCGACCACAACTTCCAGACCGATCGAACCACCGCGACCGGCGAAGCGGCGTGGCAGATCAACAAGAACACCGACTTCGCGCTCTCCGCGAGCCACGATTCGTCGGGCGACTCGCGCGTCGGCGTCGGCTTGCGCATCAAGTTCTGAACCGCGTGGCTCCAGGTTCGGCTAGGTCGCGTAGTCCGCATGAGCGTCACGATCTTTCGCAGCCGAAGAGTCGTCACACCTGAGGGAGTTCGCCCCGCGACGGTTCACGTTCGCGGCGAAAAAATCGAAGCCGTCGCTGACTACGACGCGTGGCCCACGAGCGGCGAACGCATCGACGTCGGCGAAGCGGTGTTGATGCCGGCCGTCGTCGACACGCACGTGCACGTGAACGAACCCGGCCGCACCGATTGGGAAGGGTTCCGCACCGCGACGCGCGCCGCCGCTTCAGGTGGCGTGGGTTCGCTGGTCGACATGCCGCTCAACTCGATTCCTCCGACGACGTCTGCGGAGGCGCTGCGCACGAAGAAGAACGAAGCGCTCGGGCAGTGCCTCATCGACGTCGGCTTCTGGGGCGGAGTCGTGCCCGGTAACGCGAAGGACCTCGAAGGGCTCGCGCGTGAAGGTGCGCGCGGCGCGAAGGCGTTCATGTGTTTCTCGGGGGTCGACGAATTCCCCGGGTGCACGGAAGCGGATCTGCGCCCCGCGATGCTCGAGCTCAAACGCCTCGGCATTCCCCTGCTCGTCCACGCCGAAGTCGAAGGCCCGATTGATGCCGTGGCGGAACAGATCGCGAAGCTGAACCCGCGCGCGTACTCGACGTATCTCGCGTCGCGCCCGCAGGCGGCAGAAGCTGAAGCGGTGTCGCTGATCTCGTCGCTCTGCCGCGAGACCGGAGCGCGCACGCATGTCGTGCATCACTCCGCCGCCGAGGTGTTGCCGTTGATTCGCTCGGTGCGCGCCGAAGGGCTGCCGTTCACCGCTGAAACGTGCCCGCACTATCTGCACTTCACGGCTGAGAAAGTTCCCGATGGGGCGACGGCGTTCAAATGCGCTCCGCCGGTTCGTGAAGAAGCGAACCGCGAGCAGTTGTGGAAAGCGCTCGGCGAAGGCTTGCTGGAGCTCGTCGCGTCGGACCACTCGCCCTGCACGCCCGCGCTCAAGAAACAGGAAGCCGGCGACTTCATGGCGGCGTGGGGCGGCATCTCGGGCCTGCAGCTCGGCCTGCCCGTCACGTGGACCGGCGCTTCAGCGCGCGGCTATTCGATACATCAACTGGTGAAGTGGATGTGTGAGGCTCCGGCGCGATTGGCTGGTCTGTCGAATCGCAAAGGCAAGCTCGCCGCCGGTTTCGATGCAGATTTGACCGTGTTCGACCCCGAGCGTGAGTTCGTGGTCGACATCCAGAAAATACAACACAAACACAAGCTGACGCCCTACGCGGGCGCCAATTTGAAAGGCGTTGTGTTGTCTACGTACGTGCGCGGCATGCGCGTCTTCCACGAAGGCGAACACGCCGCTGACTTGAAAGGAAAGTTCCTGTGAGCACTCCTCCCGACTTCGTCGATTTCCCTGACCTCGCTGCCGAACGCGTCGGTGGCGCCGCCATCGCGACCAATGACGACTTCTTCGCCGAGAAGGAGAACCTGCTCAAAGGCCACGACGCCGAGTGGCGTGACCACGACTACACGCACAAGGGGAAGTGGATGGACGGCTGGGAATCGCGCCGCCGTCGCGAGCCCGGCTACGACTGGTGCGTGGTGCGCCTCGGGTTGCCCGGCGTCATCAAGGGCTTTGTGGTCGACACCAAATGGTTCCGCGGCAACTTCCCCGAGTCGTGCAGCATCGAAGCGGCGACGTTGAGCGGCCCGCTCGACATCAAAGAAGCGCAGACCGCCGAGTGGGTCGAGATCGTTCCCAAGGCCAAACTGCAGGGCGACTCGAAGAATTATTTCGCGGTGACCGACACGCGGCGCTTCACGCACGTGCGGTTGAACATCTTCCCCGACGGCGGCGTGGCGCGGCTGCGCGTGCACGGCGAAGTGGTGCCTGATTGGAAGAAGCTGGGCGCGTACGGCGGCCTCGTCGACCTCGCGGCGCTGGAGAACGGCGCGTACGTGCTCTCGTGCTCCGACATGTTCTTCGGCAGCCGGCACAACCTCATCAAGCCCGATCGCGCCATCAACATGGGCGACGGCTGGGAAACCAAGCGCCGCCGCGGCCCGGGTAACGACTGGAGCCTCGTGCGGCTCGCCGCGAAGGGCACGCTGCAGCGAATCGAGGTCGACACCACGCACTTCAAGGGCAACGCGCCCGGGCGCTGTGTCATCGAAGCGTGCGTCGCTCCGCGCGATGCGAAGCCTGACGCGCTGACGGGTTGGCGCACCGTCGTCGAGAGCCCGCTTCAGCCGCACACGCGGCACTTCTTCGACGATGCGCTCCGTCGCGTGGGCCCGGTGACGCACGTGCGTCTCTCTGTTTTCCCCGACGGCGGGGTGGCGCGCTTCCGTGCGTGGGGCGAGCTGTTCGAGGAGCAGAACGCCGGCCTCGCGAAGTTGAACGCGCTGTCGACCGACGCCGCGGCCGTCGAGTTCCTCAAGGTGTGCGGCAGCAAGAAATGGGCGACCGCGATGGCCTGGGCGCGCCCGTTCGAGAACGTCGCGTCACTCATGCGCATCGCTGAGCGCGAGTGGTGGAAGTCGAACGACACCGACTTCCTCGAGGCGTTCGGCGCGCACCCGCGCATCGGTGACAAGAGCGGCGGCAAGTGGAGCGCGCAGGAGCAGGCCGGCGCCGCGAGCGCCGAAGCCGCGACGCTGGAGAAATTGAAGGCGCAGAACGACGCGTACTTCGACAAGCACGGCTTCATCTTCATCGTGTGCGCGACCGGCAAGTCGGCGGCCGAGATGCTCGCGCTGCTCGAAGCCCGTTTGCCGAACGACAAGGCGACCGAAATCCGCACCGCGGCCGAGGAGCAGGGAAAGATCACACGGCTGCGTCTGCACAAGTGGCTCGAGGAGCGCGCATGATCACCACGCACATCCTCGACACCACGCTCGGCAAACCGGCGCGCGGCGTCGCCATCATCCTCAAGAAGTTCAACGGGCTCGACTGGAAGCAGTTGAGCAACGGCGCGACCGATGACGACGGGCGACTGAAGACGCTGACTCCGCCGGGGCCGGTGGAAGCCGGCACGTACAAGCTGCGCTTCGAGACCGGCGCGTACTTCGAGTCGCTCGGCACGCGCGGCTTCTACCCGTTCGTCGAGATCGTCTTCGAGATCGTCGACGGCACCGCGCACTACCACGTGCCGCTGCTGCTCAACCCGTTCGGGTATTCGACGTACCGCGGGTCTTGAATCAGCAACCAATGGGTTGCATTTAAAAACGATGGCGGTCATGCTCATGAGCAACCCGGAGGTTGCACATGGATCGTATCGAGAAACGCATCACCCTGAAGGCCCCGCTGGCGCGCGTGTGGGACGCGCTCAGCGACTCCCAGAAGTTCGGCGTGTGGTTCGGCGTTCGCTTCGACGGGCCGTTCATCGCGAGCAAGGCGATGACGGGCCGCATGACGCCCACGCAGGTCGACGACGAGACCGCGAAGATGCAGAAGCCGTACGAGGGCAAGACGTTCAACCTCACCGTCGAAGCCATCGAGCCGCCGACGCGCTTCTCCTTCCGCTGGCGGCCGTTCGCGCTCGACGAGAAGCGCGACTACTCGAAGGAACCCACGACGCTGGTCGAGTTCGTGCTCACGGAGGTCGCCGGAGGGACATTGCTCGTCGTGACCGAATCGGGCTTCGACGGCATTCCGCTCGAGCGCCGCGCCGAAGCGTTCAGCGCGAACGAGGGCGGCTGGGCGAAGCAGCTCCAGCTCGTGGGCAAGTACCTGGAGCGCACGTGAAACGCGACGCATGGAAGGAGTTCCGGCGGTCGGCTCCGGTGTTCGCCGCGCTCGGTGACGAGACGCGCCTGACGATGCTCGGCCGGTTGTCGAACGACGGGCCGCAGAGCATCACCAGGCTGTGCGCGGGCACCGGCGTCACGCGCCAGGCCGTCACCAAACACCTGCGCGTGTTGGAAGAGGCCGGCCTCGTCACCAGCGAACGCACCGGGCGCGAGGCGGTCTTCACCGTCGAACCCGAAGGCTTCGCGAGGTCACGCGAACTCCTCGAGCTCATCTCGAAGCAGTGGGACGCGACGCTCGAGCGCCTCCGCGACTTCGTTGAAGACTGAGCTCAGCCGCGGCGGTTGCGCGCGATGACCGCGAATGATTTCGACGCGAGTTCTTCGCGCGTGAGGCCGGTGGCGAGAAATTCGTCTTCGGTGAGCGCTCCGCAGTTGAGGCCGCGGAGGAAGAAGTTGAGCAGGCCCTGCCCCGTCGCCGCGTCATCGAACGTGGTGCCGACGAGACTGGCTTGCCCGAGCTTCGAGACGAAGTTCTTCAGCCGCCGCGACGCCTCCGCGAGATTGCGCGCGTAGAAGCCGTAGACCGCCGCGTAGCGCGAGACGAGCTGCGCCGGGTGCAGGTCCCACCCCTGCGAAAACCCGTTCGCCAGCGAGCGCGTCGTGTCGTCGGCCGCCAGTCGCCAGGCCGCGTGCACCGCCGCGCGATTCTCAGAGCGCTGCGTTTCCGTGAGCGCGTCGCCGCGGTGAATCGGCACCGGCATCTGGGTGGTCGCGCCGTCTGACAACCACACGCCGGTGCCCGAGAACGCGAGCTGCATCTGCGAGCGCGCGAGGTCGCATGACGGGTGATGCAGCCGTTGCTCGGAGGCGGGAACGTTGAGTGACGCGGTGAAGTCGTACGCGCCGAAATGCGCGCCGCGAAGGCGCGGGCTCATCAACTGCGGCAGCAACGCGCGGCCGTCTTCACCGACGAGCCCCTGCGCGGCTTCGACCATGATTTCGAAGCGCAGCGTCCCCGGTGCCCAGTTGCGCGCGCGTTCCAGCGCTTCGAGCGCGGAGATGAACAACCGCACTTGTGCAACCGACACCACCTTCGGCAGCGTGATGACGAAACCCGCGGGCACGTCAGCGAGCGGAGCGAGAAACAGTTCCAGCGTTCGCACCGCGCGCAACCCGAGCTCCGCCGACATCGGCTTCACGCGAAGGCCGGAGAACGCCGGCAACTTCGCGCGCGCATACGCTTCACCCGCCGCGCGCGCGTGGCCGTCTTCTTCCTCATCGGAGCGGTGGCCGTAGCCGTCTTCAAAATCGACGCGGAGATCTTCGAGCGGCTCCTTCGTCAGCTTCGCCAGCACCCGCGGGTACACGCGCGCCGCGAGCTCCGGGGAAAACCCGAACGCCTGCGCGAACGTCGCCGCATCGGGCGCGAACTCCTGCAGCGACTTGAGCGCGAGCGCGCCGAGCTTCTGCGGCGTGTCTGACTTGAAGAGGTGCGCGCCGCCGTAGAGCACCGACACCGGCTGACGAACTCCCGACTCACCGGGGAACCGCCGCGCGAAGTCGTTCTGCGCCTGCGTCAGCCCACGCTGCAACTCGCCGAGAAACGTCGCGTCCATGCCCGCTGCTTACTTCGGGTACGTCTCCGCCGCGCCTCGCTTGCGCGCTTCTTCCGCGGCCCGGCGTTCCTGCGCTTCGCGATCGAAGTTCTCCATCTGCGCACGAACGCGCGCGAGCTCCCTCGGGTACTCGTTCGCGACCCGCGGCATGAGGTCGTTCAGCGCCGCCACGAGGTCGGTGAAGGGCACTTCGTCTTTCTCGACGAGCACCTTGAACCGATCGCCGACGCCATCGCGCGTGAGCTCGAAACCGACATGCTTGTGGCCCCATGTTTCAGGCACGCGAATCACCACGTGGTCGTACGAGCCGCGCGAACACGCCTCGACGAAGACCGCGTCGAAGTGCTGTCGCTGCCCGCGCTTGTCGCGCAGCGCGTAGTGGATGTTGCAGGCGTCGAGCGGGCGGAGCTGCGTTTGAATCTCCGCGAACTGCTCGAGCTCGCCGACGTCGGTGGTGGTGAGGAAGCCACCCTTCTTGAAACCGACGATGAGCAGGCCGAGCGAGATGCCCACGAACCAGACCGACGCGATGAGGAGGACCACCGGGCGTTTCGACATCGCGACCGTTTGAGCACGCGGCGTTCAGCGCGGCACGTACTTCAGCACCACGTGACCTGACGGGAGCGCGAGGTGATTGACGAGCTTCAAGTCGACGACCTTCGAGAGCCCGGCGAAGAGCGTCGGGCCGTGACCCGCGAGGCGCGGGTGCAACGTGAACTCGTATTCGTCGATGAGCCCCCACTCCGCGAGCGCGAGTGGAAGCTTCACGCCGCCGAGCGCGATGCCTCGCCCTGACTGCCGTTTCAACGCGCGGACGAATTCGCCGAGGTCTCCACGAACGAGCTCCGTGTTCCAGTCGGCGCTCTGAAGCGTGCTCGACACGACGTATTTCTTGATGGGCCCGATGGTGCGCGCGAACGGCTTCGTCCACTCCGGCAGGTCGGCCGGCGGGTTGCGCCAGAACTCCATGAGTTCGTACGTGGTGCGCCCGAGCAGCATCGAGTCGTTCTTCGCGAGGGTCTCAGCCGCGAGCCGATGCGTTGCTTCGTCGGGAACGCCGGCGCGATGATCGACGCACCCATCGAGCGTGAGATTGATGGCGTACCGAAGCGGCTGCATGCGAGGAACCCTACCTCGCGCGGCAGCAGGCGACATTCGTCAGCCACTTCTGTTACGGCTCGCGCTCATGGCCGCCCGGCAGATCGTTTTCGCTCACACCGTCGAAGCGTTCTTCGTTCGCACCTACGGGAATCGATTCAAGCCGGAGCTGCGCGAGCAACTGACGAAGCTCGGGCTGCTCGAGAGCAAATTGCCGGTCGACGTCGAGGTGTTCCGCGAAGGCATGGAGCTCGTGCGGCTCGCGCTCTTCCCCGGCCTGGAGAGCGAAGCGGCGTACCGCGCGATGGGTGAGGAATACCTCGCGCGCTACTTCACGACGGTGATGGGCGGCCTCGCGGCGATGATGGTGAAGCTGCTGCCGCCGGAGAAGGCCATCGCGCGCGTCTCGCAAAGCCTCCAGTCGGCGAGCAACCTCGTGAAGGCCGAGTACACGAAGAACAACGAGCGCGACTACACGGTGAGCGTCGAGAACTACTCGAGCACTCCGGGGTTCGTGGCCGGTTTGCTCGTCGCGTTCATGCGCAACGCCGGCGGCAAGAACGTGAAGACCGACCTCGTCGAACATGAAGGCCGCTCGGCGAAGTTCCACGTCTACTGGGAGTGACGGGCCGCGCGGCGTGCGTTACGTGAAGGCGCATGTCGAAAGTGCTCGCCGAGCTCATCACGCTGCTGTCGCTGGAGAAGATCGAAGAAGACCTCTACCGCGGTCAGAGCCAGGACCCGGGCTGGGGCACCGTCTACGGCGGGCAGGTCATCGGTCAGGCGCTCTTCGCGGCGCTGGCGACGGTGCCTGAAGAGCGGCCGGTGCATTCGCTCCACGCGTACTTCCTGCGGCCCGGCGACGTGTCGCGGCCCATCGTGTACCAGGTGCAGCGCAGTCGAGACGGCGGCAGCTTCACCTCGCGCCACGTGACCGCGATTCAAGCCGGCCACCCCATCTTCGACATGTCGGCGAGCTTTCAGAAGACGACCGACGGCTACTCGCATCAGGTCGAGATGCCGAAGGTGCCCGCGCCCGAAGACACTCCCACCGAGCTCGAGCGTTACACGAAGCAGGCGCACAAGTTCCCCGAGTTCCTGCGGGAGCGCGTGCTCGCTGAGCGCCCCATCGAGATGCGCGTGGTGAACGAGCCCGACATCTTCGGCCGCGCGAAGGAGCCCGCGGAACGTCACGTGTGGCTGCGCGCTCCCGCGAAGCTGCCCGACACGCCGACGCTGCATCAGGCGATGCTGGCCTACGCGAGCGACTACGCGTTTCTGACGACCGCGCTGAAGCCGCACGGCGATTCGTGGCTGTCGGGGAAACTCCAGATCGCGAGCGTCGACCACACCATCTGGTTCCACGCTCCGTTCCGCGCCGATGAATGGTTGCTGCACACCATCACCAGCCCGTGGGCGGGGAATGCGCGCGGGCTCACGTTGGGTCGCGTGTACACGCGCGATGGGCGGTTGGTTGCTTCGACCGCGCAAGAAGGTCTGATGCGTAAACGCGAGTAGTTCCTTCGCCCGCGGGGAGAGGGTCTCGCGAAGCGAGGGTGACGAGCGCGGTCGAACGCAATTCGGCCCTCACCCCAACCCTCTCCCGAAATCGGGAGAGGGGACATGCGACGATTTCAGAAACGCGGAGTGCCGGGGTCGAGCCCGAGGAACACACGGCCGATGTTCTCGTAGCTCTGCGACGCCACCATCGCGTGCTGCGTCGCCACGTGAACATCGCGGAACAAGCGCTGCAGATGACTCGTGTCGTGAAACGAGCTCGCGCCGCCGGCGTCGTACATGAGGTCGACCGCCTGCGCGGCGGCGTGCGTGCAATGCGTCGCGGAGAGACGGAGCAACGCGCGGTGCTCCATGGTGACGGGGTCACCGCGTTCCGCCACTGCCCGCCACACTTCGCCGACCGAGTCGTAGAGCAGCCCGCGCGCCGCGCGCACGATGCCCTCGGCGCGCCCGACCTGCGACTGCACCACCGGGCGTTCACGCAGCAGCATCGGCTGGCCCGCGGGCTTCTTCGCGCCGGCGAGCTCCGTGAGCGTGGTGATGGCGGCGCGCCCGAGACCGAGCGCCACCGGCGCGAGCGCGAGCCCGAGCAACGTGGTGATGGGAATCCGGTACAGCGGCCCGGCCTGTCGCGGCGGCGAGAGCAGCGAGAACGCGTGGGCGCCGGGCACCTTCAACTTGTCGACTTTGTAGTCGTGGCTGCCGGTGCCGCGCATGCCCAGCACCTTCCATGTGTCGATGACCTGCACGGCGTCGCGCGGGAAGAGGAACATGAACGGCTCCGGCGCGCCGTTGGGCAGCGTGCGCGGTTTGCCATCGACGATGACGCCGCCGACTCCGCCGAACCAGCTCGCCTGCGAACACCCGCTGCCGAAGCCCCACTGGCCCGACAACACGTAGTCATCGCCGGCCTGCGCAGCGCCGACCACGCCGCGCATGTTGAACGAGCCCGCGACGATGGCGCGCGGTGTGCCGAAGATCTCTTTCAACGCGTCGGCGCCGAGGTAGCCCGACACCAGCGCACCGCTCGCGCCGATGGTGAGGTTCCAACCGACCGCGGCGTCAGCCTGCGAGACCTCTTCGACGGCGCGCAGCAGAACGTCGAGCGGCGCCTCCGCCCCGCCCGCTTCACGCGGAACCCAGAGGCGGAAGAGATCCGCCGCACAGAGCGCGTCCACGAGTGACGTGGGCAACGCGCGCCCCTGCTCGAGTTCTTCGCGCGACGATTCGATGAGCGGGCGCAACGCACGCGCAGCCTGAACGGGGTCGGTCATGGCGCGCACTCTGCCAAATCAAACCGCGCGCGCACCGATTCAGGTGAACCGGTCACCCGAAGGTCACTTCACGCGAACTCGGTTGTTGCGCGGCAGATGTTCGAGCTCGACCTTGCCAAGCAACTCGAGCACCGGCGTCACGTAGTTCGCGAAGCGGCCTCGGTAGCCCTTGCGCAAACCGTAGTACCCGCCAACGGGGTTCCTCGGTGAACGCGCCCACGCCTCGAGCGAATCAGGCGCCGTGGGTTTGCCTTCATCGGCGTTGCCGAGCGGCACCCAGTCTCCGTGCTTCTTCAACATCGCGACGACGTCTTCGAGCGCGCGCCATTGATACGAGAGCTGCGTCGAGCCGACCTGAACCACGAGTCGGTCTTCATCGCGCCACGCCTGAAACTCCGAGGTCTGCGGCGGCGTCTTCAGGAGCCACGGGTCGTCTTGAGTGCCGCTGCCCCACGTCACCTTCGCGTCCTTCTTCCTGGCGGGACTCATTGCTGCTCCTGGGCGAGGGCCGCGAGGCCGTTGGCGAAACGTTCGAACGACGGAGTGAGATCTGGAATCGACTTCGTGATCAGCCCGGCCATCAGACCAGAGAAGACCTCGCTCATCTCGAACTGCACGCCGCCGTCTTTCTCGGCGAGCGTGAAGGTGCGCACGCCGCGAAAGAGCCCGAGCGGCATGCCGCCTTCCCACACCATCGTGCGCGGCGCGTTCAGGGTGGTGACCTTGAGACCGAACGCGCGCGTACCGGTCGCTTCGGTCCACAACTTGAGTGAGCGACCGAGCGCGATGTCGCCTTCGATACGGGTGATGCCGAGCGAGCCGTTCGCGAGACTGGATGCGTCGGTGAGGACGGCCCAGACCCGCTCCGGCGTCGCGGAGATGTGTCTGCTGACGTGAAACGACTTCATGTGCGTGCTCCTCTGGTTCGAGACGCGCACAGTCTTGACCGGGCAAAGGTGACGTCTTTTGTCATGTATGAAATGACATTCGAATGCGCGCATCGCGACTGCTGCAGATGCTGTTGCTGCTCCAGAACCGGGGGAAGCTGACGACCACGCAACTCGCGGCGGAGTTGGAGGTCGCCAAACGCACGGTGCTTCGCGATGTCGATGCGTTGACTGAAGCCGGCCTCCCGGTCGTCGTGCATCGCGGAGCGCGCGGCGGCATCGAGCTCGGGTTCAACTACCGCACGCGCTTCACCGGGCTCTCGCGTGAAGAAGCCGAAGCGCTCGGGTTGATTCTCGCGCACCCGACTCCCGCACTCGACGCGCTTGGAATGGAGAACGCTGCACGCAGCGCGAGATCGAAACTGCTCGAGTCGTTACCTGACGTGGCGCGTGAGACTGCGATGAAGGCGCGTGAGTTCGTGCGCTTCGTGGCGTCGCATACTCCGCGTGGAGACGACCGGCTGCTCGCGTTGGCCAAAGCAGTTCGTCAGCGCAGAAAGGTGCGCATCAACGCGCTGACCAGACGTGCGCGAACGGTGCACCCCCTCGCGCTGCAATACGGCGGCGAAGGCTGGGCGCTCGTCGCAGAAGATTCCGAAGTGATTCCGCTCACGCGTTGCGGCGACGTGAACATCTCCGCGCTGAAGTTCTAACGCTCGCGCGTCATCAAGAAACCGAACGGCACGAACGACCACGCGAGCGTGCGCGCGACTCGTGATGCGGGCACCGCTTTCTCGAGCCACACGCGAAACGCGATGGAGATGAGCACGAGAAAGAGCACGCCATGCACCGAGCCCGCGACGCGCACGGCCATGGGCAGCCCCGCGGCGTACTTGAGCGGCATCGCCACGAAGAGGAGCAGCAGCAGTGAGACGCCTTCGACCTCCGCGACGCGTTGGAGGAGCTTCATCGGAAGACGCTCCACGTCGGCTTGAAGACCATCAGTACGACGGTGAACACGATGGGAACGGCGACACTCATGAACGCGCCGGTACCACGCAGATCGCGCGTGACGCAGATGACGAGCACCGCGTTGGCGATGACCGACGACGCGAGCCCGCCGACGACCCACAATTCGCCCAGCGGCCAGTGCGCGATGCCCGCGAGCAGATACCCGCAGCCCCACGTCGCGAGCAGTGCGGGTGACGCGACCCGGTGCGCGGCGCGTTTTCGTGTCTCGAGATCTGCCGACGTGAACGCGGCGACCACGCCTCCCGCGAACCCCATCACGCTCAGGAGCTTCAGCACCAGCACGGCTTGATACATGCGCGTCGTATGGCGCGAACTGCCATTTCCGGCGATTGGCTAAAACGTCAACTTTCGCCACGATTCGGCCATGCATCGGATCGCCGTGGTCGCGCTCGAGAACGTGGTGCCGTTTGATTTATCCGTTCCTCTCGAGGTCTTCGGTCGCGTGACGCTGTCGAATGGAAAGCCCGCATACGACGTGCGCGTGTGCGGCGTGACTCCGGAAGTTCAGACGCCGTTGTTTCGAATGAAGCTGGACCATTCGTTGCGCGCGCTCCGGACGGCGCACACCATCGTGTTGCCCGGCGTGAACGACGTGACGCAGCCGGTGCCTGACGAATTGATTCGCGCGGTGAGAGCAGCAGCGGCGCGTGGCGTGCGAATCGTCTCCATCTGCAGCGGTGCGTTTCTGCTCGCGGCGACGGGCCTGCTCGATGGGCGGCGCGCGACGACGCACTGGCTGGCGACCGAGGCGCTCGCCGCGCGTTTTCCCCGCGTGAAGGTCGACCCCAATGTGCTCTTCGTCGACGCCGGGCAGTTTCTGACCTCGGCTGGAGCCGCGGCGGGCATCGATCTCTGTCTGCATCTCGTGCGTCGCGACTTCGGAGCCGCCGTCGCCGCCGATGCCGCGCGTCTCTCCGTCGTCCCGCTCGTCCGTGAGGGTGGTCAGGCGCAGTTCATCAAGCGCGCGCCCATGAACGAGCACGCGCCGCTGCATGACCTCCTCTCGTGGATTGAAGCGCACGCCGATGACGAGCAAGTCTCACTGGAGACGCTCGCGAAGCGCGCCGCGACGAGCGTTCGTACCTTGAGCCGGCAGTTCAAACAGCAGACGGGGAGCACGCCGTTGCAGTGGTTGCTCAAGACGCGCGTGCGTCGCGCGCAGTTGCTGCTCGAGACGACGTCGCATTCCGTCGAGCGCGTCGCGGAAGATTCAGGGTTCGGGTCGGTGGCCGCGTTTCGACTGCACTTTCAACGCGTGTCGGGCACGAGCCCTCAGCGATATCGCCGCGCGTTCCGCGCGCAGACGAGCGTGAAGCGAGCAGCTTAGTTCGGCCTTCTCCCGCAAGCGGGAATGCAGATTCACGCGGTGTTATGTGGAGCGCCGCGGTCATGGTCTCGCCTTCACTTCTCGTCGCCGAGCTGGGGCCCACCAACACGGGCAAGACGTGGCGAGCCATCGAGCGGATGCTCGAGCACGAGACGGGCATGATGGGCTTCCCGCTCCGGCTGCTCGCGCGTGAGGTGTACGATCGCGTCACCGCGAAGGTGGGCGCGGCGCGCGTGGCGCTCATCACCGGTGAAGAGAAGCGCGTGCCCGCCAACCCCGCGTATTGGGTCTGCACCGTCGAGGCGATGCCGCTCGACCAGGCCGTCGACTTCCTCGCGGTCGACGAGATCCAGCTCTGCGCGCACCGCGAGCGCGGGCACGTGTTCACCGATCGGCTGCTCCACGCGCGCGGCCGCCGCGAGACGTGGTTCCTCGGCTCCGAGACGATGCGGCCCCTGCTGCACGAGCTGCTGCCCGGCGTGACCTTTCGCCGCAGCGAACGCCTCTCGCAACTGCGCAGCTTCGGCACGAAGTCGCTCAAGAGCCTGCCGCCGCGCTCGGCCGTCGTCGCCTTCTCCCTCGACCGCGTCTACGAGCTCGCGCAGTCGCTGCGTGAGCTTCGCGGAGGCGTCGCAGTGGTGCTGGGCGCGCTGTCCCCGCGCACGCGCAACGCGCAGGTCGCGATGTACCAGGCGGGCGAGGTGCAATACCTGGTCGCCACCGACGCCATCGGCATGGGCCTCAACCTCGACCTCGAGCGCATCGCCTTCGCGTCGCTCTCGAAGTTCGACGGCTTCGAGCAGCGAGACCTCACCGTCGATGAGCTCGGGCAGATCGCCGGCCGCGCCGGGCGCCACGTGCAAGACGGCGAGTTCGGCACGCTGAGCTCCGCGCCGGCGCTCGCGCCGCGCATGGTGTCGGCCATCGAAGAACATCGGTTCCCACCCGTGCAGCGCCTCGTGTGGCGCAGCGTCGAGCTCGACTTCACGAGCCCGCGCGCGCTGCTCGATTCGCTGTCGGTGCCGCCGTCGCTCGAGCTGTTCAATCGCGTGGAGCGCGCCGACGACTTCGACACGCTCAAGGCGCTGTCGAACGACCCCGAGGTGCTCGCGCTCGCCACGGGCCGCGAACGCGTGGAGCTGCTGTGGGAGGTCTGCCGCATCCCCGATTTCCGGAAGGGGTTGCTCGGCGAACACACGCGCATCGTGAAGGACGTCTTCGTGCAGCTCACCTCGGGGCGCTTGCGCGACGACTGGCTGCGACACCGCGTGGCGCCGCTCGATGACCTGTCGGGTGACATGCACACGCTCACCGCGCGGCTCGAGGCCATCCGCACGTGGACGTACATCTCGCATCGCGCGGCGTGGGTGAACGACGCGGCGCGCTGGCAGCAGGACACGCGCGCCATCGAAGACGCGCTCGGTGACGCGCTCCACCAGCGGCTCGTCGAACGCTTCGTGCATCGCTCGGCGCAGGCCTCGCGTCGCCGGCGCGCCGCGGTGGCACCTGCGGCGAGCGGGCCCTTCGCGAAGCTGTCGTCGCTCGTCGAGACCGGCCCCAGCGAAGAAGACTTCGTGCAGCGCGTCGCCGACGCGGGCACCGACGAGTTGAAGGTCGACGCCATCGGTCGCATCGCGTTCGAAGGCGAAGTGCTCGGCCGGTTGGTGCGCGGCGCAGATCGGCTCACGCCGGGCGTGGCGCTGGTCGACGGTGACGCGTGGAACGGCGGGGAGCGCGCGCGGGTCGAGCGCCGGCTCATCGCGTGCGCGCGTGACGTGGTGTCGGAGGCGATGGGCGGTTTCCCCGCGCAGGCGCTCACCGCCGAGTCGAGGCCGCCGCCGCTGCGCGCGCTCTCGTGGCTGTTCGCGCGTGGGCTCGGCATCGTGCGGCTCGACGACGACGTGCGGGAACAGGTGCGGTTGCTCGACGCTGACGCGCACCAGCTCCTCGACTCGGTCGGTGTGCGGCAGGGCGCGCGCTTCCTCTTCGTCGAGCGCGCCGCGACGCAGAGCGCGTTCGAACGTCGCGCGCTGTTGACCGAATTGTTCGAAGCGACGCTTCGCCCGACCGGCGTGCCCACCAGCGCGGTGCTGACCTATGAGTCGATGGGCGACCGCGACGCGAGCGCGTGGGGCTACGAATGGGTCGGCCCGCTGGCCATTCGCGCCGACGCGCTCGAAGGCCTGCTGTCCTGCGGCACCGACGCGCGCCGGTTGGAGCAGGCGTTTGACGTGTTCAACATCGACGCAACGTTACGCCCGCTGGTGCTCAAACACGTCTCCCGCCGCCGCTGAAGAGCGCCGCGTGAACGGGGCATCTCCTCGTGGCCCGCAGCCCACTCGATGCCCTGCGTGAGTTGCATCATGAACAACGGCTCCGCGTAGCTTTCGCTGGTGTGACCGAGCGCCGTGTAGAACGCGCGGCCGCCATCGAACTCGTGCAGCCACGCGATGGGGTGATCTGCGCCCATCGCGGCGTCACCGGGTTCGTAGGTCGTCTCCTCGAGCGTGAGGAGCACCTGCACCTTCGCGCGCGGGTTGGTTCGAAACGCGTACCACTCGTCATCGCGCGTCCACGATGGGGGCACGCCGTCGAGCACGGCGTGGTTGCCTTCGCGATGCACCGTCGCCGACTGAATCGCGGGGTGCGCTTTGAAATACGCGCCCACGAGCTCTCCGTACCAGGGCCAGTCGTATTCAGTGTCGGTCGCTGAATGAACGCCGACGAAGCCGTGCCCTGCGCGAATGAAACGCTCGAACGCGGCCTGCTGCGTTTCGTCGAGCACATCGCCGGTGGTGCTCAAGAACACGACGGCGTCGAACGCCGCGAGTGATTCTTCGGTGAATCGCGCGGCGTCTTCGGTGTGCTCGAGCTGCCACTCGCGCTCGTCGGCGACGCGAGTAAGCGCAGCGATTCCATCGGCGATCGAGTCGTGACGAAAGCCGGTGGTCCGCGTGAAGACCAGCACTGACGGCTTGTCGTCGTTCGTCGGCGCGGCGCAGCCCGAGACAGCGATGACCAGCAATACTTCGGCTCTCATCGCACGAGTATGCGCTTCAGCGCGCAACTGCCGTGAGTGCCGCGGCCCTCACCCAACGTCGGGTTTCAGATTCACCGCACGGCCGAAGCGAGCTGCGCGTCACCACCGTACGCCGCGTACGCGCGCGCACCGGCCGCTTGAATCTGCTCGTCGGTCATCGGCCAGCTCTGCTTCGTGCCGGGGAACACGACGTACGAGACGCCGCTCGACGCGCCGCCGCTGCGGGCGTTCGCGTTGATGCCGAGCTCCTGCGCGAGCTTGATGCTGCCTTCACCTTGATGATCACGCGGGCCGATGTCGGCGACGACGGCGAACACCGTCTTGCCGGTCTTGTCGTTCTTCACCGCGACGAGGTCGCCCAGCTTCACGCCCTGGTCCTTCAACTGCGGAGGCACCGCGATGAACGGAATCTCCTCGGAGTTCACGTAGCGCCGCGGGTCAGACGACGGGTAGCGCGTGTCTTCCAGCGCGGTCGTCGACACGTAGTAGCCGGGCGCGGGGTCATTCGCGCCCTGCACATAGGGTTTGCCGGCGGAGTTCGTGGAGAGGCCCCACCAGTTGCCCGGCTTGCCCGCGTTGCCCAGCGCGTCGAGCCCGGTGTTCTGCGGGTTGTACGCGTGCGGCGAACCGTCAGCGTCGATGGTCATGCCGCCCTTGAACGCGAGGCCGTTCTTGCCATCGACCTTGTACGTCGAGACTCCACCGATGGAATTCGTGCGCGTGCGCGAAGTGGTCACATCGCCAGAAGGCTGCGCCGGAGGCGTCATCACGTCGCCGCTCAACGCCGCGCGCGTCTTCGGCCCGACGACGCCGTCGGCGGTCAGACCGTTCGCCGACTGAAACGCCTTCACCGCGCGCTCGGTCGCCGGGCCGAATTCGCCGTCGACCGAGCCGGGGTTGAAGCCCGCGCGCGCCAACGCCTGCTGCAGCTCTTTCACCGCCGCGCCCGATGAACCGCGGCGCAACGTCGAGCTCGAGGTGAGCGCAGCCGCGGCAGTGGTCGATGGAACGAACGCGGAGTTGGTCGAGGTCGTGACGCGCATGCTTCATCTTCGGCGCGCGCGCATTTTGGTTTCTCGCGAATTCACAGTGTCGCGGGAGTTTGCAGTGAACTGGAGCACGCATGCGCCAACGCGCTCAGGAAACGCCGGCGGAGCTCCGGTACGCGCGCGGCGAACACCCGACCTCGCGGCGAAACGCCATGCTGAACGCGCTCTCCGATTGATACCCGAGCTCGAAGGCCAGCGAACCGATCGGGCGATCCGTCGTCCTCAGCGAATCCTTCGCGAGCGACATCCTCCACTTGATTGCGTACGCGAGCGGCGGCTGCCCCACGAGCTGCTTGAAGCGCAAGGCGAACGCGGTGCGCGACATGCCCGCGACGCGTGAGAGCTCGGTCAGCGACGCACCTCTCTCGACATGCGAGTGGATATGGCGGAGCGCCGCGCCGATCTGCGGGTCGGCCAGCGCGCGAAGCCAACCTGTCTTCTCCTCGAGCTCGAACGTGCGCAGCGCGTACGTGAGCACCAACTGCGCGAGGTGATCGAGCGCCCGCTGACGGCCGAGTGCTGACGCGCGCACCTCGTCGACGAGCAACGGCGTCAGCGCGCGGAGCGGACTCGGCTCGCCCGCGGGAATTCGCACGAACGGCGGCAGCGCATCGGCGAGCAGGTGCGCGTTCGCGGCGTTCAACACGAAATGGCCGCCGACGATGCGCACCACCGGCTTTGCGCGCGCGTCGCCGACACGCACCACGCGCGCGGGTCTGCTCAACAACCTGGTCGCGTCGCGGCTCCGCGTCTTCAGGTCACTGGCGATGACGAACGGCGGCGGGCCTCCGAGCAGAAAGACGTCGCCGGCGCGCAACGTCTTCGGCGCCCGGCCCCGCACCGCGAGCAGACACTCACCTTCGACGACGACGCCGAACTTCACCGCCGGGTTGCGCTCGAAGGCGAGGCTCCAGCGGCCGTGCGCGCGCAGCTCGGCGGCGAGCACCGCTTCGGGCTTCAGCAGCGCGAGCACATCAACCAGCGGGTCTCGAAGCACAGGCGCCATTTCGGGACGATACATGAATTCATACGAATGATACATCATGGGGCGTTCAGACGACGCGCGCTACTGATGCTCCATGCAACTCGCACTCTGGATTTCTTCCGGGCTCCTCGCCGCCGCGATGATCGCCGCCGGCGGCATGAAGCTCGCCGTACCCCGTGCCCGCCTCGCGGAGCGGATGACCTGGGCCCGAACGTGGAAGGACGGCACCGTGAAGCTCCTCGGCGCGGCGGAGGTGCTGGGCGGGCTGGGCCTGCTCGTTCCGCACGCCACCGGCGTCGTGCCGATGCTCACGCCCATCGCCGCGATGTGTCTGCTGGTGCTGATGCTCGGCGCGGTGAAGACGCACCTCGACCTTTCGGAGCCGGTGATCGCTCCGGCGATTCTCGCGTCGCTCGCGCTCTTCGTGGCCCTCGGCCGCTTCGGGGTGCTGTCGTGATGTCGCGCTTCATCTTCACGTTTCTGGGTGTGCTGCTGCCCATCGGCGCGCACGTCGCCGACATGGCCGCGCCGACGCACGTCTTCAACGACCGCTGGCCTCCGCACGCGAAGTTCCACGGCGGTCAGACGCTGGCGATGTCGATCGCCCTCGGCGCGCTCACCATTCTCTTCGCGTGGCGACGCTCGGAGCACGTGACGAGCACGTGGGCCGCGTTCGGTTTCGCCGTGACGTATTCGGTGACCCAGGCGGCGGCCATCGCGTACCCGGGCACCGCCTTCTTCGACCCGGAGTTCGCGCCGATGCTGGTGCTCGGAGCTCCCATTCAGCTCTGGTTCGGGGCGACGGCGGTCGCACTCGCGGGGCTGGCGGCGTGGCTCTCACTTCGCGGGAGCGCCCGGTCATGACCTTCAAGGTGATGTCGTCCGTGCTCTCGCTGGCGGCGGTGGTGCTCAGCGGGCGCTTCTTCTTCGCCGGCGCCTCGGTGCTGAGAGATTGGGGGCTCGAGGTGACGGAGGGCCCGTTGATCATGGGCCGCCGCATCGCGGCGCTCTACCTGGGGCTCGCGGTCATGTTTTTCCTCGGGCGCGATGCGCCTCCCTCGACGCTTCGCTCCGCAGTCAGCGTGGGCATCGGTGTCGCGCTGGTGCTGCTCGCCGCGCTCGGGGTCTTCGAACGCGCGGCCGGCCGCGTCAGCTCCGGCATCATCGTGCCCGCCCTCATCGAGGCCGTCTTCGCCGCGGGCTTCGCGTGGGCGTGGTGGACAGACCGGTGACGTGAACTGGAGCACGAGCGCGCCGGCGCTACAGTGCCCGCACCCATGGTGCCGCTGTTGATGGTTCTCGCCGCGACAGCGCCCTCGAATGGAGCCGAGCTCGAGTCGGAGGCGTTGCTCGACGGTGGCGTGCTCGCCGAAGCGCAGCCCTTTCCGACTCCGTATTCCGAACACGAAGGCGTCTTCACGTTTCGCGGCGGGCCGGCGCGCACCGGCGGCACGTACGGCGTGATTCCGCGCCACCCGGCGAAGTTGAAGGTCGCGTGGTCGGTGCAGACCGGTGAAGGCCGCGAGCCGTGGTTCGGCGGAGCGGGGTGGACCGGGCAGCCCGCCATCGTGAAGTGGCCGGCGGTGATGCGGCACTCGATGTCGAAGCTGCAGAAGCTCCGGCAGAAAGACGACTTCGTCGAAGTGATTCAAGGCAGCCTCGATGGCAGCGTTCACTTCATCGATCTCGCGACGGGCAAGCGGAGCCGCCCCGCGCTCAAGACCGGCAACGCCATCAAGGGCAGCGTGTCACTCGACCCGCGGGGGTACCCGTTGCTCTTCGTCGGTCAGGGCATTCCCCAGACGCGGCCCATCGGGCTGCGCGTGTTCGAGCTCATCCATCACCGGGAGGTCTTCTTCCTGCCCGGTGGCGACAAGGCCGCGCCGCGCCGCGGTTGGGGTGCGTTCGATTCGTCAGGTCTGCTCAATCGCGACACCGACACCTACGTCGTCGGTGGAGAGAACGGGCTGCTGTATTTCCTCAAGCTCCACACCGACTTCGACCCGCTCAAGCTGACGCTGCATGTCTCGCCGGAGCTCGCGCGCTACCGCTACAAAACCGGCGAGGGTGAGTTCTTCGGCATCGAGAACTCGCTCACCATGCAGGGCACCACCGCGTTCTTCGCTGACAATGGCGGCACGCTGCAGGCGGTCGAGCTGCAGACCATGAAGCCGCGGTGGAAGCTGGAAGCCGGCGACGACACCGACGCGACGCTGGTGCTCGAAGACGGCGCGCTCTTCACCGGCACCGAGGTCGACAAGACCGGGCCCGAAGGTGACGCCGTGCTGCGCAGGCTCGACGCGCGCACCGGCAAGGTCATGTGGGAGAAGCGCTACGAATGCACCGCGCTCGTGGAGCCCAGGAAGAACGACGCCGGCACTTTTTCGACGCCCACGCTCGGCACCGGTGAAGTGAAGCACCTCGTCTTCTATTCGCTCTCGCGATGCCCCGATGGCGCGAAGGGGCTGCTGCTCGCGCTCGACAAGACCGACGGCCATGAGGTGTGGAAGGTCGAGCTCGCGCACTACAGCTGGTCGACCCCCACGTTGCTCACCGATGAAGACGGGCATCACTGGCTGCTCCACGGAGGCAGTGATGCGCGCGTTCGTTTGTATGACGCGCAAGACGGCCGCGAGGTCACGAACGTCAAACTGCAGGGCGCCATCGAAGCGTCACCCGCGGTCTTCAACGGCCGCGCGGTGTTGGGTACGCGCGGCAATCGCATCTACGGCATCGACATCATCGGCGAGTAGTCACTGCTCGACGCAGTAGAGGCCCCACTGGCCTCCGCACTGCGCGACGGTACCGTAGCTGTCGAAGAAGTTCTCCGCGGCGACCCCTGCGTTGCCGCGGATCACGGTGGTGCTGCTGCTCCCCCAGTTCATGCAGTCGGTGGTGTCGACACCGAGCGTCTTCGGGTTGGCCGCGCCGGTCCACGTGGGGAACGGGTCACCGCCCACCGCCGGCGTCAGCAGGTAACCGCCGTCGGCGTATTGCCACAGACCGCTCTGCATCGTGCGGCCCGAGCTGGTGCCGTTGGCGAGCTGCGCACCGTTACCGACCGCCGTACCGTCGACGCGGTAGTACATGACGGCCGGGTCGAGCACGTTGGTGCCGGCCATGTTGCCGTTGTCGGCGAGGAGCGCCTTGTACGTGCCCGTCAGACCCGACTTGTGCGCGTTGCAGAGGGTGTCGGCATTCGCGCGGCTGGTGGGCTTGCTCACCGGGCCGGTGCGGAACACGCGCTTCACGCCGCTCATCGTCCCCACGCCCACCGTCGTCGCTCCCGAGGTCTGCATGCAATAGAGGCGGGTGTTGAGGTTGCCGCAGGTGTGACCGCCCGCGTAGTTGGTCCACAACTGCGGGCCGCCTTCCGCCATGCCGCGCGTGAGCGAATCGAGCGTGCCGCCGTCGTTCACGCTGCGAGTCCAGTTCTCGCAGTTGAGCGTCTGCGCCACGCCATCGGCGGTCGTACCGGTCCACACCGAGGGGTCACCGGAAATGCGCACCCCGTGTTCGTCGAAGTGCAGCGGGAAGCGGATCTTGTTCGCCAGCAGATCGGCCTTCGAGCTGACGAAGAGCGTACCGTCGATGCGGCGAATGGCGCCGTTCGCCAGACGCGCCGGTGCGTTCTGGCTGCTCGTCGACACGTACGCGACGTACGCGTTGCCGGTGGCGTTGTGGATGCC
>JBEHYH010000022.1:0-26077 GCA_048498275.1 Myxococcota bacterium
GCCCGCACGATGCCGCTCGAGCGCGTCGACG
The DNA here is from genome assembly GCA_048498275.1 of Myxococcota bacterium. Classification (GTDB taxonomy): domain Bacteria; phylum Myxococcota; class Myxococcia; order Myxococcales; family Myxococcaceae; genus Archangium_A. The sequence goes on from JBEHYH010000022.1 coordinate 32, forward strand.
CGATGGCGTCGGGCCGCGTGGCTTCGGTCGCGTGCCGCAGCCAGGCCGCGGCGAGGCGCTCGGCGGTCGCGCCGGTCCAATCGGCGCTGAGGGTCCGCGACAGCTTGACCTTCGTGCCGATCGACAACTCGCGCTCGAGGCCATCGCGCCGCATCTTGGCGGCGCTGCTCATGGGAGGCCCGTCGACACAGAGCACGCTCCCGCCCGAGGGCAGCAGGCGCTTGACGATCGCGCCCTGCAGCCGGCCGAGCGCCTCGTTGTCGACGTAGATGCACGCCAGCAGCCGCGACGGGTACCGGGCGTGCAGCGCCGCGAACGACGGCGCGGGGTCTGACAGCAGCACCCAGCCGATGCCCTTCTCGACCGCGACGCGCGCGGCGCCCTCCACGCCTTCGGTGGCCACGGCCTGCGCGATGATGGCGGTCGGTCGAGTTGCGTCGGGTGCGTTCACCGCGCGGTGGAGCTGCTGAATCTGGTGCAGCGGGTTGTTCTCGGCCCAGGAAATCTCGAGCTCGAACCCCTCACGCCGCGCGGCCTCCTGCGCCGAGACGGCCTGCTCCCGCTGAAAGGCTTCATTCTCGGTCAACAGCGAGAGCACGATTCGATGCTTGATGGTCATGGCGGTGATGCGCCTCGCTCGCGAGTCAGTCTCTGTGGAGCTGTACGCGAGCAGCGACTCCCGCCAACGCCCCCCGGTCGCGCAACCAGTTTGAGTGTATTCGCGCTCGACGACGAACGGCAGGTGGAAAGGCGCGAGAGACGCAGCGCGACATGGCGCGAACTCACCAACGGCGCAGCATCTCGATGTGGGGAATGCCGTCTTCGTCATACGGCTCACCGACGGGCTCGAAGCCGAGCGAGCCGTAGAACTTCTCCAGGTACCGCTGCGCGCCGAGGCGCACGTCCTGCCCCGGCCAGAGAATCCTGGTCTGCGCGATGGCCGAGCGCATCAACGCGCGCCCTGCTCCGATGCGCCGCGCGTCGGGTGACGTCACCACGCGGCCGATCGCCGGCTCCGCGTACTTGAGGCCCGGAGGCACGAGCCGCGCCGTCGCAATCAACGTGTCTCCGTCACGACACAAGCCATGCCAGCACTGCGGGTCAGCACCGTCGGCGTCGAGGTACGGGCACTTCTGCTCGACGATGAACACGCGCTCGCGCAACTGCAGCACATCGTGCACCTCGCGCCCGCTGAGCGAAGAGAACGGCAACCAGTCGATGGGCGGCACCATGAGCGCCGCGTAGCACCCGCTCCGCCGTCGAGAAAATCGAGAGTGCAGCGTCTGCACGTGCGACGCGCTCCTCGTGGCCGATGGGGTGCAGCCGTCGAACTCCGCGCATCGGCGTTGTGACGACGGGAGAGGTCGTGAGATGCGCTCTATGCTCGCGCGCATGCTCTCGGCCTTCGTGGTGCTCTCGCTGACCGCCGCGCCCATCGACACCGTCACTCTCGCCATCACGAAGAAGTGGGCCGAGCTGGAGCGCGCCATCGATGGAAAGAAATTGAAGGGCGTCGAAGCCTCGAGCCTCACCACCACGCGCATCGTGGCGTGCGAGGCGGGCCAGTACGGCATCGCCGACAAGCTCGCGAAGCTGGGAGCGGCCGGGAACCTCTCCTGTCTGGCGACGCGTGGAGACTGGGCCGCGCTCGAGAAAGAACTCACCGTCGGGCCGTGGTCGCATTCTCGCGCCGATGCGGAGCGGCTCCCGCGCGTGCTGGCGCTGGTCGCGGCGGCGAAACAAGACGCGCTGTACGTCAGCATCGCGCGCGTCGACCCCGACTCGTGCCCGGGCGCCATCGCGCAGGCCCTCGATGTCGGCGGCGTGAAGCTCGCGAAGCAGGTCAACGACGTGTGCCACGTGGCTCCTGACACGCTCGTCGGTTGGCTCTCGCTCGCGTGCATCTGGCGTTCGGCCGATGTGGTCCGCGCGTGGCGCGACTTCGGAGTCGACGTCACCGCGCGGCTCGATCGCGGCACCTGTCTCCACCAGGCCGTGTTGCGCGGAGACGAAGAAATCACCCGCCTGTTGTTGGACGCCGGCGCCGACCCGAACGCGGTAACGCAGGAGTCGCCGGCCTACCGCTCCCCATCGCTGCCCGACACGTTCAATTCCGTCGCGGGTTACGCCGTCATCGGCGGCAACCCCGAGGTGGTGAAGCTGCTGCTCGCGAAGGGCGCCGACTTTTCGAAGGTGAAGAGCGCGACGGCTGACGCGGCGTTGTTCCCGGGCGCGGCGTTCCCTCCGCCACAGAACGTGAAGGTGTCTGCCGCCGTCGAGAAATCAGACCCGACGCGCGTGCGACGACTCGCGCAGGCGTTGCAGACAGAGCAACGCGCGGTGCTCGTGGTCGGAGGCGGCACGACGCCGGAAGCCGCGCAGGCCAGCCTGGCTTCGTTCGATGCGGTGAAGCCGCTCATCACGCGCTTCTTCGTGTTGCCCGCGGGCTTTCCACGCATCGTGAAGAGCGACGACGTGCCCGGCCTCAAGCCCGGGTTTCACGTGGTGTTGCTCGCCGCCGCGCCGGAGTGGGAACTGCAGACCTTCTTCCCCATCGTCAACGCGGTGCGGCCCGGCTCGGCCGTGCGTCAGGTGACGTGGACTCCAGACTCAGGCCCGGCGCCGTTGGCGCTCACCGACGCGTTCGACAGACACACGTCGCTCTCGCGCAAGGTGAAGAAGTCGACGCTCTCGATGACCGCGCTATGGCGAGGCGGTGAAGCGCAGATCGCCGCCACGTTGATCGACGCGACCGGCGCGCTGGTGACCACGGCTGAAGGCACCGCCGACTTCGGCCGCTGCGACGGCGCGTGCGCCGGCCTCCGCTTCGAGCCCGAAGGCTCCGGTTTCGCGGCGAGCGCGCAAGGTGAGTTCCCCGCGTGCACCTCGCCCGACGTGAAGGAAACCACGGCGCGCGTCGTGCTCAGCGGAGACACACTGGACGTCAAGGTGCGACAAAAGCTGCTCTCCAAAGGGCAATGCGACTGACGTCACCGCACCGCCACACGACGTCATCGAAATGCTCACGGTGACCGTCGCCATCGGCACGCGCGCTCATCTAAAACGCGCGCACCATGAATCGCTGGCTGGTGGTCGTGAGTGTGTCGTTGGTCGGTTGTGGTTCAACGCTCTCGCCGGAGATTCTCAAGGCCGCGCCGAGCGCCAGAGACTTTCGCGACGCCGACTACGTGGTGATGCTCGACGAATCGGTCGTCACCTACGAGCCGGGGAAAGACGACGGCCCTCCGCAGCGCGTGGAGACCGCGCGTTGGCGCATCAAGCTGCTCAAGCCCACCACCTTGCCGCCCATCAGGGTCGGCTACAGCCGCACGTTCACGCGCGTCGAATCGATCCGCGCGTGGAGCTTCGACGAGAAAGGTGAAGGCAAGGAGCTCGACACGAAGAGCAAACGCGCCGACCGCACCTCGTTCGAGAACACGGTGCTCGTCAGCGACTGGCGCGTGGTTTCAGTGCCGGTGCCTCCGCTGCCCGTCGGGTCGATCTTCGAATCTGAAGTCGTCACCCGCGACCTCGACGCGCGGCCGCATGTCACGTCGTTCACGTTCGGCGACAGCATGCCGGTGCAGACCGCGCGGCTCGTGGTGCGTCTGCCCAGCACCTGGGAGCTCCGGTGGCTGGCCCTGAATGGTGATGTGAAGCCCACGCAGTCGAGCGCGGGTGAGCTGCAGGAGTTCACCTTCGAAGCCACGAAGCTCCCCGGTGACGGCAACAAGTCGACCTACCTCGCGCCGCCCGTGGAGCTGTCGCGGCTGATGGTGAACGCGCGCCTCGAGAAATGGCGCGAGGGCAAGGAAGAGAAGACCGCGTTCGCGAACCCCGAAGCGCTCTCGCAGTGGCTCTCGGGTGAATACGAGAAGCAGTCGGTGGTGACGCCCGACCTCGAGAAGCAGGTGCGCGAGGTGCTCGCGAAGGCCGGCGACGCCCCAGAAGACAAGGCGCGCGCGCTGTACGAGTTCGCGTGTCAGAGCGTGCAGTACTGCGCGATCGAGATCGGCTACGGCGGGTGGGTGCCCCATTCGGCCGAAGCGGTGCGCACGGTCCGCTACGGCGATTGCAAGGACAAGGCGAACTACCTGCACACGCTGTTGAAGGTGGCGGGGCTCTCGTCGGCGCCGACGCTCATCTACGCGCACAAGGGTTCACCGCGGCAGTTCGGGCTGCCGTCGCTGGGCACCAACTTCAATCACGCGATCCTCGCGGTCGATCTGCCGGGAGGCCGCACGGTGTACGCCGACCCGACGCATCGCACGGTGCCGTTCGGCCAATTGCCTCCGAGCGACCAGGACGCGCCGGTGCTCGAACTTCGGCCCACCGGCGCGGCGCTCAAGAAAACGCCGGGCAGTGAAGCCAGCGTGAACATCGAACACCAGCGCCTCGACCTCGACCTGCGCCCCAACGGCGACGCGACGGGCACGGTGACGCTCATCGCTTCAGGAGCGCACGCGGTCTGGGTGACGGACCAGCTCGTCGATCGCTCCAGCTCCGCCGACGCGATGCTCGACAAGAGAATGTGGCTGCACGCCGCCCGCGTCACCTCCGCGAAGGCCACGCGCACCGGCGACTTCGTCGACACGGTTCAGCTCGAGGGTCAGCTCAGCGTGCCCCACGTGGTGCTCCGCGGTTCGACGGGTGACTCGCTGCTGCGCGTGGGCGGGCTGTTCGACGCGTGGGTGCAATACGCCGACAAGAAGCGCGGCGAGCCGCTGGTGTGGCCGGTCGCCGAGACGCTGCGCTCGACGGTCTCGCTCCATCTGCCGCGGGGCGCGACCATCGGCGCGTTGCCGGTGTCGGAGAGCATCGAATCGAAGCTCGGCAGGTACTCGCTCAACTGGAGCCGCGACGGAGACACGGTGGTCGTGGAGCGTGAGCTGGTGCGCAGCCAGCGCGTGGTGCAGCCCTCCGACTTCGGTGCGCTGAACCGCTTCATCACCGACATCCGCAACGCGGAACATCGCGCCGCGGTGCTCAAGCTCCCGGAGGTGCAGCGATGAGAACGTCACTGCTGCTGTTGGCGCTCACCTCGGGGTGCGCGACGGAGCGCGCGGTGCACTTCGCCGACGACGCGACGCTGCGCTTCGACCCTTCGCGCTACCCCGATGACGCCGCCGTGGTGCTGCTGCGTGAAGACCGCACGCGGCTGGTGTCGGGCAACCTCGACCACACGGTGTTCTCACGGCACGAGGTCATCGCGGTGCTCGGCGAAGGCGGCCGCTGGCTCGGTCAGGTGAAGATCCCCTTCAACTCGAAGTGGGCGTTCGCCGACTTCTCGGCGCGCATCATTCGCCCCGACGGCACGAAGGAGGTGTTCACCGACACCGCGCTGCTGTCCGACACCAGCGGCAAGGGCGAGCGCGATTCGAACGCGCGGTTCTTCACGTTCCCCAACGTCTCGGTGGGCTGCATCCTCGAATACGACTGGTCGGTCGACGCGCCCGGCACGTGGAACGCCGACGAGCAGGACACCCTCGGCAACTACCCGGTGAAGAAATACCGCTTCGAGTTGACGGCCTCGAAACCGCTGCAGCTCGACACCATCGAGATGAACGGCACCGCGCCCATCGAGGTGCGCACCGGCAACGACGGCTCGCACACCCTGCGCTTCGAGCTGCGCGACCTCCCGGCGCGGAGCGACACCGACGCCGCGCCGCACTGGACCTTCACCGAGCCGCGCTGGGCGTGGCGCGTGCTCGGGTACAAGTCACTGTCGGTCACCTACGACTGGGCCCGCGACTGGAAAGACGTCGTCAAGTGGAAGGGAGACCTCTTCTTCACCGACGGCAAGCTGCAGCGCGGCTTCGACGTGAAGCTCGAGACGACCGACTGCACCGGCGCGGCCTGCTGGGCTGAACGCGCGCTGCGGCTGGTGAAGAAGCAGACCGTCTCGACCGGCGTCGACTGGAACCGCACCGAGAACCTGATGGACGCGTGGAAGAGCGGCAAGGCGAGCGACGTGGAGCGCGCCTTGATGGTGCGTGAGCTGCTCGTCGCCAGGGGCCTCGACGTGTGGCTCGCCTACGGCACCGGCAAGTTGAACCGGCAGGCGATGCCCACCTTCCCCAACTCCAGCCAGTTCGACCGGCTCTTCGTCTACGTGCCCGCGCAGCGGGGCGTGAAGGAGCCGTTCGCGCTCGACCCCGCGTGCAACGCGTGCACCGCGACGCAGACCGATGGCGCGTACGCGGGCATTCCGCTCTTCGTCTTCAAGACCACCGCGCCGCTGGGCACGCCCATCACGCAGGGCCGTTGGGAGCGCGTGTGGCTCGACGCCGCGCCCTCGCGGTACCTCGTCAAACACACCGCGAAGCTGGTCTCGAATGGCGGCCCGTACGGCGACCTCCTCGACGAGCTCACCATCGAAGGGCGCGGCCCGCAGGCGGCGGGTGACGTCGAGCATCACAGCTCCTCGAAGTTCGACCTGATGAGTGACTCGCGACGGCGCGCGCGCCAGAGCAGCCCCACCGCCGAGGTCGAATCAGCCGACTGGGACCCCTGCAACGACGAGGTGTGCGGCTGGCACGCCAACCTCAAGTTCCCCGCGGAGGCGCCGAAGGACGGAGACCGCTTTCTGGTGCCCACCAGCTTCCTGCGCGACTCGCTCGAGGAATACCTGCTCTCGAGCAAACGGCAGGTCGACCTGCACTTCCAGACTCCGGACCACTTCGAAGAGGTCGCGGAGCTGCGCGTGCCCGAAGACCTGAAGCTGGTGTCGGTGCCGAAGCCGGTGTCACTCGACGTCGACGGCTTCACGGTGCAGGTGCGCTTCGAGCCGACGCCAGACGGCGTGCGCATCACGCGGCAGCTCGATCACGACGTGCTGTCCATCTCGAAAGACAAATACGAGCGCGTGCAGGCGGCGGTGGAGGCATTTCGCAAGGCGCGTCGCGAGGTGCTGGTCTTCGCCCGCAAGCAGTGATCAGACTCGCGGAGTGAAGTCACTCATCGTCACCCGCTACGTGCGGCCACTGCGCGAAGGCGGCTCGCTCCCCGCGATCGTCGAGGCGTCAGACGACGGGCTCTACGTCGCCAAGTTCCGCGGCGCGGGTCAGGGCCGCAAGGCGCTCATCGCCGAACTCCTCGCCGGCGGCGTCGGCCGCGCGCTCGGGCTGCCGGTGCCTGAGCTGGTGCTGCTGAACCTCGACGCGAAGTTCGGGCTCAACGAGCCGCAAGACGAGATCCGCGACCTGCTCAACGCGTCGACCGGCCTCAACGTCGGGCTCGACTACCTGCCCGGCAGCATCACCTTCGACCCGCTCGTGCCGGGCGCGCTCCATTCAGAGCTCGCCTCGCGCATCGTCGCGTTCGACTCGCTGATCCTGAACGTCGACCGCACCGCGAAGAACCCCAACCTGCTCACGTGGCACAAGCAGCTCTGGCTCATCGACCACGGCGCGTCGCTCTACTTCCATCACGGGTGGGCGAACCCTGAAGAAGCCGCGCGCGGCGTGTTCGCGCCCATTCGCCAGCACGTGCTGCTGCCGTTCGCGAACCATCTGGGTGACGTGCGCTTCGCGTTGAGCGCCGAGCAGCTCGACGAGGTCCTCTCGACGGTGCCCACCGAGTGGCTTGAGAACGAACCCGGCTTCGCGAACGCGGGCGAGCTGCGCGCCGCGTACAAGCGCTTCTTCGAGGTGCGTCTCGCGAATCAACGCGTGTTCCTGGAGGAGGCCAGCCGTGCCCGCCAGCAACTTTGATTACGCCATCATCCGCGTGGTGCCGCGGGTGGAGCGCGACGAGTTCATCAACGCCGGCGTCATCGTGCATTCGCCGACGCTGAACTTTCTCGAAGCGCGCGTGGAGCTCGACGAAGCCCGCGTGAAGGCGCTGTGGCCCGAGGCCGACGTCGAAGAACTGAAAGCGCACCTCGAGGTGTTCCCGCGCATCGCGCGCGGAGACAAGGCCGCGGGCCCCATCGCGCAGTTGCCGCGCGGCCAGCGCTTTCACTGGCTGGTCGCCCCCCGCAGCACCGTGCTGCAGGTCTCGCCGGTGCACGCGGGCTTGTGTGAGACGGCTGATGGAATGGTCGAACGGTTGCTCGCGCGCTTCGTGCGGCGTTGATCAGGGCTCTTCGAACATCAGGTGACACGGGCCGTCGCTCAAATCGACGCCATCGGTCGCGGTCGCCGCGCACGTCAGGCTGCTCGACACCGCGAGACAATCGTTGAGCATCGCGTCGGTCTTCGTCGCGTCCCAACACGCGCGGCCGCCGAAATTCTCGGCGCAGAAGTTCGTCGACGAATTCCCCCCGGTCGTGGTGCTGATGGCGCAATCGCCGTCACTCGCCTTGCATGCGCCACACGCGAGCGTGCACACCTGCGTCGTGAGTTCTTCACAGCGGCTCGCGTGATCAGCCGGGTAGTAGCCCTGCGGCGTCAGCACCGACATCGAGCCGCAACCCGAAGCGACGCGCAGACGATTTGAACCATCGAACGCGAGCGCGAGCGGACCTTCGTCGCATGACTGAATCGACTGCCGCGCGTGCGCGTGACCGTTCCACATGAAGAGCTCGGTCGATGAACGCGAGTGGAAGGTGAACACCGGCAGACCGTTGGGCGCGATCGTCATCGCCCCGAGCTCATGCGCGCCGTAGGTGAACGTGCCGAGGTCGACCCAGCCGGTGAGCGTGCGAACGCTGTGCGCGATGTCCAGACCCGAGAGCGACCACAACACGTGCAACTGATTCGCGCCGTCGAACTTCGCGGCGATGGGCGTGCGCCCCGGCCCCTGCGCCGGCAGCGTGGTGATGACGCCGTTGCTCGCGTGATGCAGCCCGCCTTCGGGCCCGTAACCGAGCACGCGGTACACGAGGTGTTCATCGCCCGCAGAATCGAAGAGCAGCGCCGGTTGACTGACGGTTTCACTGACGCCCGCGTCGACGAGTTCGACGAGCGTCTTGTCCCAACCTCCATCGTTCGCGCGCGTCGCGGTCCACACCGTCGGGTGAAAGTTGGCGGTCTTGAGGTACGTGAGGTGGAGCGCGCCGCTCGAATCGAGCGCCAGATTGGGGAGCTCTCCGTCGTCGACACGCTCGTTGATGAACGACCCGCCATCGAGGAGCCCGCCGGGCACCGACGTCGCGAGCCACACGCCATCGAGCGAATCTCCGGGGTAGGTGATGTACGTGGTGCCGTCATCGGCGACCGCGAGACCGACTGCGGGGTGCAAGGGCTCCCCAGGCTCGGCGAATTCTTCACGTGAGAACCCGCCGTCGCTCTGTTCACGCGAGAGATACCAATGCTGCCCGCGCTCAGACCACGCGATGACGAGCCCGTTCGGGGTGTTCACCATCGCCGCGGCGTTCTCCAGACCTTGCTCACCGAGCACTTCGCGCGTGAAGAAACACTCGCCGCAACTGGCCGAGCCGCCGCCGGTGCCGAGCTGACCGCACGCGAACGAGAGCTGTCCGCACGTGCCAAAATCTCCGCTGCCTCCCCCTGTGGAACCGATGCCGCCACCCAGGTTCCCGCTGCCTCCACCGGTTCCACCGCCACCGCCGGGGGTGCAGCTCAACGCGAACAACGACACGAACAGCAGCCGCTTCATCGATGCCTCCAAGTCAAGGTGACGCGTCACGGGTATTCGTAGTCGACCACGAGCGTCGGCTTGTCGAGCACCGCCTTCGACGAATTGAAGCGAACTTCATCGTTCGCGCCGGTGGCGTTGGTGCCGCCGTCGGCCGCTTGAATGCCGGTGAAGGCGAGCCGCAACTGCAGGCGATTGCCGCGATTGCTGCGTTCGCCCCATTGCCGCGACGTCTGCTGCGACACATCGACATTGCGCGTGACCGGCAGCGTCGACGTGCCCGCAGAAACGCTCGTGTAGTCGGTCGCCGAATACGGAACGAGGAACGGCGGAACCAGGATCACCAGGTAATCGAGGTGCGTGTCATTCGCGAGCCAGTAGTCGGCCGCGTCGAGCGAGTTGCCGTAGTTGAGGCCGTACGCGCCGACGTTGGTGAACTTCGTAAACGGCGCGCCGGTGGTGCCGGTCTGCACGATGTTCAACGTCGCCGCCGAGATGCCGGTGGTGTTCGCCGGCAGTTGCGACAGGTCGAACGTGAGGAACGCCCGCTGTTCGACGTTGCCGGCGAGCGTGCCGACGTGCAGCGAGGTGTTGGTGGTGTTCACCGTGCCCGCGTCGGTGACCGTGCCTTCGAGCGCACCGACGACCTGCAGCGTCTGCGTCGCCACGCGGGCGACCTTGAACGTGGCCTGCGTCTGCGCGGCGAGCGCGTTGCCCGCGGTGTCGGTGGCGGTGGTCGCGATCTTCCACGTCACCGTGTCGCCGTACGCGAACGGAGTCGACGGATAGAACGACATCGTCGTCTGACTCCCGGTGCAGGACCCGAGCGACGACAAGGTGCGCGACGGCGACACGAAGGTGAACGCGTTGCGCGTGGTGGTGCAGTCCATCGGCTCCGAGAACGTGATGCTCACCTGTTGTGAGCGGTCTTGCCCCTGCGCGGCGTTCGCCGGCGTGTAGCTGACGACGGTGGGCGGCGTGGTGTCGGGCGCGACGGTGGTGAAGCTCGAGGTGAACTCCGCGGGCAAGGTGAGCGCGCCGGTGTCTTGACTGGTCGCGCCGGTGCCGACGTGCACGGTGTACGTGGTGCCGCGCGTGAGCGTGTCGGTGCTGCAGTGGAACTGCGTGTAGTTCAACTGCTGCGCGCAGTTGTAGAAGCCCGCGTCGGGCGTCATCGACAACGCGTTCACCACCGACGCCCAGTCCATCGGTTTGTTGAAGGTCACGGTGATGTACGGGTTCGCGGTGATGTCGGTCGCGCCGTTCGGCGGATCAATCGCAGTGACTTGCGGAACCGTCTCTTCACGCGAAGGCGGCGTCGCGCCGGTGGTGAAGGTGAGCGTGAACGGCGCGCGCAACTGCAACGTGCCGGAGCTGCTCGTCACCGCGCTCAACGTCAGCGTGTACGTGCTGTTCGCCGCGAACGAACCGCTGGTCGGCGTGAGCGACAACTTCGTGTCCGCTCCATTCCATTCCCAATCGAGCGGCACGTCGGGCGTGATGCTCAACATCGTCGACCATTCCTGCACCGATTGATTGAAGCGGAGCTCGAGGGTCTGGTCGCGCGGCACCGCCGTCGCTCCGGCCGCCGGAGTCGTGCCGATGACATCGACCGTCGGCGTGCTCGGCGTCGCCGACACGATGTTGCTCTGCGCGGAGGGATTGCCCGCGCCGCGCGCGATGACCGCGAAGTAATACGTGGTGCCGTTGGTGAGCCCGGTGATGCCCGCCGACGAAAAACTCACCGTCGTCGCGAGCGACAACGAGCTCGCGCTCGTGCCCTGGTACACGTCGTATTCGAACGCGCCCGACACGGAGCTCCACTCGAGATCGACGCGCTGATTCCCGGGCACGGCGTCTTCGAGAACGGGCGCGGTGAGCGTGTTGGAAAAGCCTCCGCCCGTCGCGCCGGTGCCGCCACCGGACGTTCCGAACCCACCACCGCTCGTTCCGAAACCACCGCCTGAAGAACCGAAGCCGCCGCCGGAGGCTCCGAACCCGCCGCCCGTATCGCCGGAACCGCCGCCAGACGAACCGCTTCCTCCGCCTGAGCCCGCGTCAGGGCCGAGGTTGATGACACAGCCGGTGCTGATCACCGCCAGCAACGTCGTCGTCAGTATTCGCATGCACGTCTTTCAATCACGAGACGCTGTGCGCTGGCTGCCACCCGAAGTGCCGCACCGTCACACCCTGGCGAACGCCTGACAGTCATCGACAGATGATTCGCAAAACGCGCCCGTGGGTCATCGCGAACCGTCTCGACGCGCGGTGCAGAGAAAGACGTGGTAGCGGCGCGTCATGGCCGTCCGACTCCCGCTCTTCGCCACCTGCACTCGCGGCACTGAACCGTTTCTCGCGACGGAGCTGGAGGCGCTCGGTTGCAAACGCATTCGTCAGGACCGCGGCGGCGTGCGCTTCATGGCAGCGCTCGATGAAATTCTGCGCGTGTGTCTGCACTCGCGAATCGCGATGCGCGTTCTGTATCCACTCGGCGAGTTCGACGCGCCGGGCGCTGATGGTCTCTACGAGGCCGCGCGCAAGGTCGACTGGAACGAGTGGATTACGCCGAACACCACCTTCGCCGTGGAAGCGACGCTCAAAGATTCGGAGCACACGCACACCGGCTTCGTGGCGCTCAAAATCAAAGACGGCATCGTCGACGCGATTCGCGAGAAGCACGGTCGCCGGCCCGACGTCGATTCGCACAACCCCGAAGTCAGCGTCGTCGCGCATCTCGCGAAGCAGAAGCTGTCGCTGTCGCTCGACTTGTGCGGCGAGCCGCTGTTCAAGCGCGGCTACCGCATCAAGACCACCGTCGCGCCGCTTAAAGAAACGCTCGCCGCCGCGCTGTTGATGGCCGCGGGGTACACCGGTGAAGAGCCGCTGGCCGACCCGATGTGCGGCTCCGGCACGCTGGTCATCGAAGGCGCGTGGCTGGCGATGAAGCGCGCTCCCGGTTTGAAGCGGCGCTTCGCGCTCGAAGACTGGCCGCAGTTCAGCAAGCAGGCCGCGCCGTTGCTCGAAGACCTGCGCCGTGAAGCCGTCGCGCAGCAGCGCACGTTGCCGTTCCAGCTCATCGCGCGCGACTACAACGAAGACGCGCTGACCGCGGTTCGTCGCAACGTGGTCGCCGCCGGGCTGTCGACCGCGGTGAAGATTGAAGAAGCCGACGTGCTGCGCTCAGGCCCGCCCGATGGCCCGCCGGGGCTGCTCATCAGCAACCCGCCGTACGGTGAACGCATCGGCGAAGGTGGTCAGAAGGGCATGAAGTCGTTCTTCCACACGCTGGGGAAGACGCTCGACAGTTGGCACGGCTGGCGGCTGGCGCTGCTCGCGGGCAACACGGCGTTCGAGAGCGCGTTCGGTAAGCGGCCGAACAAGCGCTTCGATGTGTGGAACGGGCCGATCGCGTGCCAACTGCTGCAGTACCCGCCGCGAAACTGACGCGCACAAGGCGTCGGTGCGCTGCTCGACAACCGCCGGCCGGGAGCGTGGTGAACCTCACCCTGCGGCGCCCTATGGGTGATGACACCCTCGAACCTCGACGAAACGTTCCAACTGTTGCGAATCATCGGCGCCCCACCGCGCCTGCTGCGTCACGGTGAACTCGTGTGCGAGGCCGCTGAGTTGCTGATCGCCGGGCTGCAGAAACTGCGCGTACCGATTCACGCCGACTTCATTCGGGTCGGCGCGGCGCTCCACGACGCAGGCAAAACCGTGCGCCCTGAAGAGCTCGAACGGCCCGGCAGCGCGCATGAACCCGCGGGCGAAGCGCTGCTGCTGCACCATGGAGCGACCGCCGACATCGCGCGCGTCTGCCGCTCCCATGCACAGTGGCGCGAAATGGACGTCACGCTCGACGAGCTCCTGGTCGCGCTGTCAGACAAGCTGTGGAAAGGCGTTCGCAACGGCGCGCTCGAGGAGCTCGTGGTCGAACGCGTCGCTGCGGTGACGAAGAAAGAACGGTGGGAAGCCTTCACCGCGCTCGATGCGCTGTTCGAGAACGTCGCCGCTGATGCAGACGGACGCCTCGAACGAAGCGTGACGTGACTCAGCGCTGCTGCACGTCGAGGTTCTTCACCGTCTGACCGTTCGCCGTGTCGCACGACTTCACGTCACCGAAGGTGTCGTAGCTCATGAGCGCCTGCTGCAGCGCCACGCCCGCCGGCACATCGGCGCACGAGTGACCGGTCAGCACCACGCCGTTGTCGCACTTGATGTCGAGGTCCCAACAGGCGTGCATCGCCGCGGTGCCCGCAGTGCGCTTCAGGTCGCAGGGCACGCCGTCTTTCCCGGGCATGCCGCAGTCGACGCGCAAAGAGGGAATGGTCGTCACCTTCACCGCGTCATCGAAGCCACCGTCGAGCGCGGCGAGCGCAACGGCCGCTCCGCCGAACATCATCGAGCCGATGCAGCAGGCCGCCGCCAGGCACCCGCAGCCCGCAAGCCACAGCCCGTACTTCGCGAAGAAACTCTTCTCCTGCGGAGGAACGCCCGTCTGGCCCTGAGGTGTCATTGCGCGAGTTCTAGGGTCGTTCCCCTTCAACGAGTAGCATTTGCACACCCATGACCGAGGTCACCGCCTCAGGTGAACACGAAGACAGCAAGACCTCCGAGGTCGCGCCGGAGTCGCTGGACCCGCTCGTCGGTCAAACCCTCGACGGCCGCTTCCGCATCGTGGAGCTCATCGGCACCGGTGCGATGGGTCGCGTCTATCGAGCCGTGCAGATTCCGCTGAATCGCGCGGTCGCGCTCAAGGTGCTCGATTCGACGTACGGCGCGGGGCGTGAGGAGAGCTTCAAGCAACGCTTCCTCGTCGAGGCGGCGCTGACCGCGAAGTTGAACCACCCGAACACGGTGCGCGTCGTCGATTACGGCAGCACGGCCGACGGGCTGTTCTTTCTCGCGATGGAGTACCTCGACGGTGAGACGCTTGAGAAGGTCTCGCAGAAGGGACCGCTGCCGTGGCATCGCGTCTTGTCGATCGCGCTGCAGATGGCGCGCGCGCTGCGTGAAGCGCACGAACTCGGCGTCGTGCATCGCGATTTGAAGCCCGCGAACGTGATTCTGCTGCACGCCGATGACGACACCGACTTCGTGAAGGTGCTCGATTTCGGGTTGGTGAAGTCGTTCGTCGAAGGGCACGAGCTCGAGGGCCGCGCCATCACGCAGCAAGGCATGTTGATGGGCAGCCCGCCGTACATGGCGCCCGAGCAGGGCGAGAAGAACCGCGCCGACCCGCGCAGCGACATCTATTCGCTCGGCACGATGGTGTTCGAGATGTTGACCGGCAAGCCGCCGTTCACCGGCAACAACGTGCTCGAGATCATCATGAAGCACGTGAACGAGCCGCTGCCGGAGGTGAAGAGTCCTCCGCAGTTCGAGCCCGTGCCCGCGAGCTTCAAGGCGGTCGTCGCGAAGTGTCTCGCGAAGTCGCCGATGGATCGTTTTCAGTCGATGGATGAGCTCATCCTCGCGCTGCAGGACGTGTCGACGCCGGCGCGCGCGACGGCTCCGGAGAATACGGTGACCGAGGCGATGGTGCCGTTGACGATTCCACCGCTCACGCTCGACGACACGCGCATGACGGCGGAAACGCCCGTGCCGCGAAATTGGCCGCTGGTGTTGGGGTTCATCATCGCGAGCGCCGCGGGTGTGCTGGTGACGTGGGCGATCGTGAAGCCGGCTCCTCCACCGGAGCGCGCGAAGTTTGAAATCACCTCGGTGCCTCCGGGCGCGAACGTCGTCGTGAATGGTCAGGTGCTCGGAGTGACGCCGCTGGTGCTGGAGCAGGCGACCGGTGCAGCGCTGCCGCTGAAGCTCGAGTTGAACGGTTACTCACCGATGCAGGTGCAACTGTCGAACAACGGCTCGCAGTCGAGCTTCGCCGCGACGTTGAGCGCCCTGCCACCACCGCCGCACGAGCCGACACTCGACAAACCTGCACTGCCGTCCGTCGAGCCCGCGCCGAAGAAGTAGCCTCGCAGGCCGATGAGCAAGCCCGCGATTTTCTCTGACCTCCCGCTCGAAGAAGCACGCGCGCAGGCAAGCGCTTCTCAGAAGTTGCTGCTTATCGACGTCGGCGCTGAATGGTGCGCGCCCTGCAAGAACATGGACAAGACGACGTGGGTCGATCCGTCCGTCGTCGAGTGGGTGGCCCAGAACGCGATCGCCGTTCAGCTCGATGGCGATACTCACCGGCCACTCATCGAACCATTCGGCATCGCCGCGTTCCCAACGATGATTCTTGAACGTGAAGGCAAAGAACTCGCTCGCACCACCGGAGGCCGAAGCGCCACCGCGATGCTCCGCTGGTTGCAGACCGCGAACGCCCGGAAGAAAGAACTCGATGTGCTCCTCGAGAACAAAGAGCCGAGCAACCATGAACGGCTGGATCGCGCGGAAATGCTCGCGCGAGCAGGCCGCGACGAAGAAGCGTTGAACGAGTTCGTCTGGCTCTGGGAACACGCGCTCGAGAGAGATGCGGCGTGGGTCGGCGTGAGGAATTCGTTTCTACCGCGTGCGATGGAGCGGCTTCTCAAGCGATATGCGCCCGCGCGAGAACGTGTGCGACGACTCTGCGCTACGGCAGCAGAACGTCGAAATGAGCGCGACGGTTTCAGGGACTGGCTCACGCTCTCATTGGCGCTCGACGACACGATCGAACTCTTGAGTTGGTTGCGAGACCTTGACGCGACCGCAGCGGCGCAACTCGATCTGCAAAGTCAGCGTCGTTTGCTCGAAATCATCGCCGAAAAGAATGAGTGGGCACTTCTCGGACGGCTTCTGGGCGACGCGAGTGCGCTCTGGAAAGAAGAACACGCCCGCATTCAGCAGGTTTTCGTGAACGTGCCCGATTGGGTGACGCCGCAAGAAATCGCGGACACGCGGGTCGGCCTCACCGAGCTCCTCCAAGCGCGCGCTGCGAACATGCGGCGTGCGCTTCTCGCAGCGAACCGCGTTGCAGACGCCGATGCGCTGAAGACGACGGCGCTGGAGTTCGATGGGTCGAACGAAATGCGCGCAGCGCTCGAGAAATAATCAGTACCAGTCGAGCTCGACGGGCACGCGCGGGTTGGTCTGCAGCACCTTCAACTGATCAGCGCTCGGCGTTTCGATGAAGTGCACCGATGGGTCCGTGTGCAGCCGGTGCATCAGCACCGCCTTCGGCGCAATTCCCTCGGGCAACATCGCGAGCATCTTCCCGAGCCGCTCGAAGTACTCCGGCATCGTGTGCGAGATATCGAGCCGCAGCGTCGCCTTCGGAGTGAACGGCAGCTCGAAGTGCATGTCTGCGACTTCCAGCGTCTCGAGTTGGTTCAACCGCGCGCCCGCCGCCGAGAGCTTCTTCATCATCTCGGCTTCGCTGAAGTCGCTGGTGATGTGCAGATGTTTCAACTTCGGCAGCGCATCGATCAGCCCCGAAATATCCGAATCGTGTTTGTACCGGCCGTCGAGCCGCTCAAGTGGCAAACCCTTCACGAACTTCACCGACGGCAGGTACTGAACCCGCAACTCGCGCAGCGAATCGAGCGCGCGCAACTCATTCGCCGCGAACTCCGGAACATCACGATGCAGCGTGAGTTCCACCGAGCGCACGTTCTTCGCGAGCGGCAGCACGCCTTCCGGCAATTCGCCCGCCACCGCGAGATGCTGCAACCGCGACAAATCAGCGCGCGGAGCCGGCTCTTTCCCCGTCGGGTTCACCGAGAGCCGTTCGAGCTTCACCAGCCGCGCGATGTCGCTCTCGCCGGGCATGAACTTGAGCGAGACATCGCTCCACGGGAGTTCACCTTTGAGCGCATCGAACTGCTCCCGCTTGAACGAGCCGACACGCTGCACCTGCGACGCGTTCTCGTGCTGCACCACTTCACGCGCGAGCTTGTTCGAGAGCGTTTCGAGAAACGAGATGCGCGTCAGCGTGCGCAACGCCGGTGAACCGACGACGTGTTTCACCGTCTTGTGATCGACCACCAGCGATGAAGGAAACCCGCGCTCCAACCTGGTCTGACCGCCGCGCGACAACGGCAACGCGTACGCCGCGCGCTGTTTCGGGTCGCGAAGCAACTCGCGTTCACGTTTGAACTGCTCGCGAGACAGCGGCCCGCACGCGCGTTGAATCTGGAGCGAGATGAACTCACCGCGAACCTCTCCGCGCTCGGTCAACACATCGGCGAACACCAACCGCGGCCCGTCGTCATCAGGCGCTGCGTAGATCGCCGCGAGGAGCGCCTCGTCATTCTGTTCCGCCGAGCGCTTCGACGAACGCTTCACGTCGGCAGACGCGCGCTCGGCTTCGAACATCGCCTCCAACTTCGTCGCGAGCGCTTCGTATTTCTCCGGCAGCGGGCCGGGCTTCACCTGGTCCATCGACTCCGCCGACCGATGCAGCAGATTCGCGACGAGATCACCGACGCTCGTCTCGAGAATGCTCTTGTACCGCGCCGACAAGTCCAACATCGCCGCACGCGCACGCTGATCATTCGACTCGACGAGCGCCTTCGCGCACGCGCGAAAGAACGGCATCGCGGTCTGCGCGCGATACGGAGGCGCTTCCAACAACGCCAACACGCCGCTCACCACGCGCGGATCATCGAGACGCGAAAGCAACGTCACGCGCTCGGCGGCGGTCGACGACTTGCCTCCACCAACTGCCGCAAACAGACGCGGCACATCGAGCACATCGCGCTGCTCGTACAGCGTCACCCACGCCTTCACGTCGACTGCCTTGCCGCTGTTGCCGATGGTCAATCGCGGCTCAGGCAGCGCTCGCTTCGTCGCGAGTTCCGCAATCGCCGCAAACCGCGCGTGCTTCGTCTTCCGCCACCCCTCGATCGCACTCTCGAGTGGATTCATCCCGGCCCCAGGTGAATCCATTGCACGTATTTGCCGCCCCACGAGTCGTACGCGTTCAAACCTTCGCCGCACGAAATCGCATGCCCACCGGAGCCATCGCTCAACGTGCAGTTCGGCACGCGCTTCACGAAATCTTCCGCCGAAATCTTTGCAGGCACCGACACCTTCCCGATGCGCACGCCTCCGGTTTTCTGCAGCTCGACGCCGACCAGCACCACCACGTCTTGCATGTCGAAGAGGAAATACAGCGGGCCGCTCACGAAGCCGGTGCGCTCTGCGCGATCGATGCCGTCTGACTTCAGCGGGTGCAGTTTCGCGACCTCGGCGCGCGTCATGCCGATGCTCACCTTCGCGATCGACTTGCCCGGCTCAATCTGAATCGGAGCTGCCGCCATCACCATCGCGAGCATCAGCATGCGCGAAGACTACACGCGGTTTTCGGTGCGTTTGATGAGTCGTTCGATGTTCGCGCGATGCGTCCACACCATCGCCAGCAGGAGCCCCACCGCGAGCAACGAATATTCAAGCGGGCTGTGAAGAACGAAGGACGCGACGACGGCGAGAATCGCTCCAAGCAACGAGCCGACAGAGCTCACGCGCGTGATGAGCAACACCGTCACCCAGACCGCGAAGCCGATGAGCGCGGGCACGGGGAGCAACACCAGCAACACGCCGAGCGCGGTCGCCACGCCCTTCCCGCCCTTGAACTTGAGCCACACCGGGAAGACGTGACCGAGAAACGCTGCAGCCGCCGTCGCCACGTGCAGCAGCGGAAACTCGGGGAAGAAATACAGCGAGAGCCACGTCGGCAACGCGCCCTTCGCCGCGTCGAGCAGCAACACGACCGCGCCGAGTTTCTTGCCCGCGACGCGCGCGACGTTGGTCGCTCCGATGTTTCCACTGCCCGCCGCGCGCACGTCTTTCTTCGCGAACGCCGACGTCACGATGACCCCGAAGGGAATCGAACCGCTCACGTACCCGAGGAGAACGAAGAGCCAGTGCATGTCAGCGCCAGTGCAACTGCGTATGCGCGAAAATCACCCACGCGTAGTTCAAAGCGAACGCGGCGATGGCTCCCCAACGAACCCGGCGCCATTCACGGTCGGTCAGCTCCAGCTCCGGCATCGGCACGCGAAAGAGCAGATGCACGAAGCTGGCGACGATGCACACCGCGAACGTCAGCGCGGCGACGGTGCCGAGCGGGTTCGCCTGCAGCGCGCCCAGCACATTCAGGTGCGCCACGCGGTCAGCGACGCGCGTCAGCCCGCACCCCGGGCACGGCACGCCGGTCATCTTGCGAATGCCGCACCCCCAGAAAGGAATCAGCGTCGCCACCGGCACCCAGCGCGCAATGGAGAACCCCACCACTCCGATGAGGGCGATGGCGTCGACCGGGCCGAAGCTCCGGTTTCTCTCTGGAATGACGAGCTGCACGCGAAACCACCCTATGCGCGTTTGAAGCAAAAATGCGTTTCGACTATCCAACGCCCGCATGAACGCTCTGCTCGTCGCCGTCCTCGTTGCTGCCGCGCCCGCTTCCGAGCCGATGCTCCGCGGTGAGAAGCTCTCTGGAGCCAAGCCTGTCGAGCTCGCGAAGCTGATGGCGTCGCCCTCTGAATTCGAGGGCAAGACCGTCACCCTCGAAGCGAAGGTGCGCAAGTCGTGTGAGAAGAAAGGCTGCTGGATGGAGCTCACCGGCACCGACCCCAAGGGGCCCGGCATCCGCGTGACGTTCAAGGACTATGGCTTCTTCGTGCCGCTCGATTCAGCCGGCAGCACCGCGAAGGTCGAAGGCCTGGTGAAGGTCGCGGAGCTCTCCGAAGCGCGCGTGCAGCACTACGTGCAGGAAGGCGCGACGATTCCGAAAGACAAAGACGGCAAGTACCGCGAGGTGCAGTTGGTTGCCTCGGGCGTCGAGCTCCGCAAGTAACCCCAGCGAGCGACCAGAATGACCTGCGCCCGAGCCGCGAAACGATTCTCCGTACGGTTGCATCGCGGCGACCAGCAGGCTCATTCCGAGCGAGCGCGGAAATAGAGATGCGCGCCTATTCGATGCGCGGAGTGCAGGGCGCGGCCGACCGGGCCGTCGCGCTCGCACGTGAGGCGCTCACTCGCGACGAACCCGGTTCGTTCTTTCACGACGTGCAGGGTGACCCGCGTTTTCAACATCGCGGAGTCGATCTCCTCTGGCAGCACGCCGACGGTTCGGTTCACGGCGTCGAAGTGAAAGGCGACCGGCAGGGCTTTCGCCGCGGCACCTATTTCTTCGAGCTCGTCAGCAACGCCGAGAAGAACTCGCCGGGTTGCTTTCTGTATTCGCTCGCCGATCTCTACGTGTACGTGTTCGTCGATGTGCGACAGGTGCACGTGCTCAATCTGAAGGCCGTGCGCGAGTGGTTCGTGCCGCGCGCCAAAGAGTACACATTGAAGACCACCAGGACGCGCACCGGAGCCGTGCTCTACACGACGGTCGGGGCGATCGTGCCCATTCGCGATGTGCGCGATTCCGTGCCCGATGCGGTACGAGTTTTCACTCCGCTTGAAGTGGCACCGGCTGTACCCGTTTGAAATTCAGGTACTTCGGCCGGTGAACATCGGAGCTGTCTGGCGCATCTAAAGAGGTGCCATGAAAACCAAACTCCTGCTTCCTGCTCTTCTTGCCGTCGCGATGGTTTCAAGCGGCTGCGTGGTGGCTGCGCGGCCGGCGTACGGCGTTGGTTACAGCTACGGCTACACGAACTACGGCTACGGGTACGGCCCCGGCTATTACGGGTACGCGCGGCCCGGCGTGTACGTGAGCCGCCCCGGCGTCTACGTGTCGCGGCCTGGGGCGCGCGTCGTGGTGCGCCCCGGTTACGGCCGGACGTATCGTGCGCCGCCGCCCAACACCTTCCACGGCGCGCGCCCGGTCGGTGGCCGTGGCCATCGGTGATTCGCGATGAGAGCGCTTCTTCTCTCCATCGCCGTGCTGTCGAGCGGCTGCATCGTGGTTCGCCCGCGTGTCGCGCCGTGCCCGCCCCATCATCATTGGAACGGGTACGTCTGCGTGCACAACGGTCACCGCTGATGCATCGCTGCGAGCACCTTGCGCGTGTGCGGTGTGAGCACGTCGTCTGACGGCCATGCGCTCTCGATGAGCGGCTTCGCGTAGAGCGCTTCCATCACACGACGCGAGCTGCCGTCGGGTTGCTGATCAATGTCGAAGCCCGGCACCAATCCACACAACTGAAAGCCGCGACGCTCGGCCGCCATCTGCTGACCTTTCGTCGCGAGCGTCACCCAGACCATCAGCAGCTCGGCGTTCATGAGTTTCCCGAGTGCTTCGAAGAGTGGAAAACCGAGCGCGCCCAGAAACCCCGCGCGCGCTTCAGGAGCCAGCACACCGAGCCGGCCGTTCAACGTCTTCGACGCGGTCTGCCGCTCGAACGCCTGAAAGCCGACGACGTTTCCCTGCTGACAGATCGCCATCGTCAGAAAATCGCTGCCCTCGACAAACACGCGCGCGCGCAGAAACGACGCGTCGAGAAACACCGACTCCGCACCGACGCTCACCGTGGGAAACCAGCGGCGAAGCAGTTCAGGCAGCGCCGCGATCTCGTCTTCACTCCACGCGCGCAGCGTCACGCCTTCCGGCAACGGAGCCGCAGCACACAACGCCTCGAACGTCGGCCAGTTCATGGGCTCGCGTGTAGTGCATCGCCATGCGTCGGGGGTTCCGCAGTTCGTTGAAATCAACCGACTGCAGGGTCAGCAGTTTCCCGCTGATCAGGGCGTGAGCTTCGTCGCCGCCGCTTTCTTCGCGGCCTCGAGAAATCTGGTGAGCCCAGCGGGCGCCTTCTTCGCGCCGGCTTTCAGTTCGTAGCGGCCACCGGCGAGCGGCTCTCCATTCACCGAACGCATCATCGTCACCACGACCTTCGTCTTCGTCGGCGAGAGTTCCTCAGCTTCGAGCGTGACCACCGCCTTCGCTTCCTTCGCGCGCGCCACGACGCCGAGGCACGGGCCGAGCCGGCAGCCTTCAGGCGGCAGTTCAGATTCGTCGATGCGCACCGCCGTCACGCCCTGTTTCGTGAGCGCTTCTGTGAGCGACTGCGCGAGCTTTCGCGACACGTCTTCGTAGATGGCGTCTTCCGCGGAGATGTCGATGACAGCCACTGTCGGCGCCTGCGCGAGAGCGGTCAGCAGCAGCGCCGGGAACATGCGCGCACCAGAGCACGCATGCGACGAGGGTCAACAGACCTGTTTCAGCCTCCCCGTTTGGGATCTGCGCCATTCGCAAGGGCAGGTGAAAGCCGCGTCGAGCGTGTGTACCGTTCGCAACCCATGGCAACGAAGCATCGTCCCGGCCAGGACGACGGCGACTCAGCGGTCGCGACAGAAACCAAGAAGAAGGAGCAGCTCAAAAAGCCGCCCCTGTTCCGAGTGCTTTTTCACAATGACAACTACACAACCATGGAGTTCGTCATTTTCGTCCTTCAAGGCGTCTTCAACAAAACGGAGTCGGACGCGATGAACATCATGCTGAACGTTCACCGCAACGGCCTCGGCGTCGCCGGCGTGTACACGAAGGACGTAGCCGAGACGAAGGTCGAGAAGACCCACGCGCTCGCAAAAGAAGCCGAATACCCGCTCAAACTCTCCATCGAGCCTGAGGAAATCTGATCAATGGCCTCCCCCATCATCGCCAAAGAACTGCAGGCTTCGATTCGCTTCGCGCTGGCTGAAGCCAAGCGCATGCGGCACGAGTACCTGACGCTGGAACACCTGCTGCTCGGTCTTCTGAAAGACCCGCGCACGCTCGAGGTCGTCAAAGCCTGCGGCGGCAAACCGGAGCGTCTCAAAGGCCGCCTCGAGAAGTTCCTCGAAGAGACGGTCGAACGTCTGCCCGACGGCGTCGACGCTGAACCGCAGCAGACGATGGGCGTCGAGCGCGTGCTGCAGCGCGCGGCGATGCACGCGTTGTCGGCTGAACAGAAGGTGATGGATTCGTCTGACGTGCTGGTCGCGCTGTTCCGCGAGGCCGATTCGCAGGCGCTGTTCTTCCTGAAGGAAGAAGGCATCACGCGGTTGGACCTCCTCAACTACGTCTCGCACGGCATCAGCAAGGAAACCGGTGAGAGCGGCGGTGGCGCGGGCGGCACCGGTGAAGAGCACGAGAGCGCGGGCACCGGCCTCGACGATGAAGATGGCGCGCCCGCCGCGAAGAACCCGCTCGAGGCGTACTGCACGGAACTGACCGCCGAAGCCGCGAAGGGCCACATCGACCCGCTCATCGGCCGCAAGATTGAGCTGGAGCGCACGGTTCAGGTGCTCTGCCGCCGCCGCAAGAACAACCCGCTGTACGTCGGTGATGCGGGCGTGGGGAAGACCGCCATCGCCGAAGGGCTCGCGTTGGCCATCTACGAAAAGAAGGTGCCCGCGCCGCTCGCGAACGCGCACGTGTTCTCGCTCGACATGGGCGCGCTGCTCGCGGGCACCAAGTTCCGCGGTCAGTTCGAAGAGCGTCTCAAGGCCGTGCTCAAGGCGCTGCAGAATCATCAAGACGCGATTCTGTTCATCGACGAGATCCACACCATCGTCGGCGCGGGCGCGACGTCAGGCGGCTCGATGGACGCGTCGAACCTGCTCAAGCCGGCGCTCGCCAACGGCAAACTGCGCTGCATCGGCTCGACCACGTACAACGAATACAAGAGCTCCTTCGAGCGTGACCGCGCGCTCGCGCGCCGCTTCCAGCGCATCGACGTGCCGGAACCGAGCATCGAAGACACCGTCGCCATCTTGAAGGGGCTCGCTCCGAAGTACGAAGAGCACCACAAGGTGAAGTACGACGAAGACGCGCTCCGCACCGCCGCGGAGATGTCTCACAAGTACGTGAACGAGAAGTTCCTGCCCGACAAGGCCATCGACGTCATCGACGAGTCGGGCGCCATCGACCGGCTGCGCGCGGAGCCCACGGGCAAGGTCACCATCGCCGACGTCGAAGCGGTCGTCGCGAAGATGGCGCGCATTCCTCCGAAGACCGTCGCGAAAGACGAGCGCGAATCGCTGCGCAACCTCGAGAAGGAGCTCCAGGCCGTCATCTTCGGGCAGGACCAGGCCATCGTGGAGCTCAGCGCGGCCATCAAGCTCTCGCGTTCGGGTCTGCGCACGCCTGAGAAACCCATCGGCAACTTCCTCTTCGCGGGCCCCACCGGCGTCGGCAAGACGGAGCTCGCCAAGCAGCTCGCGCGCATCATGGGCGTCGAGTTCTTGCGCTTCGACATGTCGGAATACTCGGACCGTCACACGGTCTCGCGGCTGATCGGCGCGCCTCCCGGCTACGTCGGGTTCGACCAGGGCGGTCTGTTGACCGACGCGGTTCGCAAGGCCCCGCACGCGGTGGTGCTCCTCGACGAAATCGAAAAGGCGCACCCCGAGCTCTTCAACATTCTGCTGCAGGTGATGGACCACGCGACGCTCACCGACAACAACGGGCGCAAGGCCGACTTCCGCAACGTGATCCTCATCATGACCACCAACGCCGGAGCGCGTGACATGCGCGCGAAGACGCTGGGCTTCGGTGACCGCCCGGCCATCGACTTCTCGAAGGCGAAAGAGGCGCTCGAGCGCACATTCAGCCCCGAGTTCCGCAACCGCCTCGACGCGGTCGTCTCGTTCGGTGGCTTGTCGAAGGAGATCATCCTCCAGGTCGTCGACAAGGAAGTGAAGACGCTGCAGGCGCTGCTCACCGAGAAGAAGGTCACGGTGTCGCTCTCACAGAAGGCGCGCGAGTGGCTCGGCGAGAAGGGCTACGAGCCGGAATTCGGTGCCCGCCCGATGGCGCGAGCGATCGATCAGAACCTGAAAAAACAGATGGCCGAGGCGCTGCTGTTCGGCGACCTGAAGAACGGCGGCAAGGCGTTCGCCGACGTGAAGGCCGATGGTTCGGGGCTCGAGCTGACGTTCACTTCAGCCGAAGCGTGAGCTTCTGGCGGGCATGAGAGCTCTCGTGCTCGCGGTCGTTGGCTCTGGCTGCACCACCGACGTCGGGCAGCCGACGTTTTAGGCGGCGCTCAACGGCGTGCTCAAAGACACCGAGCTGCTCAGCAAAGCGTGCGGCCGAGACGTGCCCCAGAGCGAAGCGAACACCGCCGCGTACACGACCGCCTTCACCAGCTTCTCGTCGCGGCGCGGCATGTTCGCGAAAGACGGCACGAGCACCATCGAGCTCACCGACCTCGTGGTGACGAAGAAGGAGTCCGCCTCGGGTTCTGAGAACGCGGCGCAATGCACCTTGGCGCGCCGGCGCGTGAACGGCACAGTCACGCCATGCCCACGATTTCGAAGAGCCACGTGAAGCTTTCGAGCATCAAGAACTCCGACGATGGCCTGAAGGTCAAATACGACGCGAAGAAGAACGAGCTCACCATCAAGGGCACGGCGCACGGCCTCGAGACGCGCGTGCCCGGTGACACGAAGTCGACGCACGCACAGCGCGCGAAGCAGTCTGACTACGTGAAGAGCGAGGAGTTCGGCGGCACCATCGGCCTCGAGTTCGACAAGGACAAGATGTCCGCGTTCGACACCAGCGGCGGCTATACCGAGAAGAACAAGTGGTACTTCCAGCACGTCGCTGACGTCGGCACGAAGGCCGGTCAGAGCGCCGAGCAG
>JBEHYH010000023.1:0-25318 GCA_048498275.1 Myxococcota bacterium
CAGCACGTCGAAGCTGGTCATCACCGAATACCCTTCGGGGATCGCGCCGAGCTGCTTCACGGCGTTCTCCTTGCGCACTTCGGGGTCGGTCACGCCCTTGCCCACGTCGCTCATGCATTTGCCGCAGGTGAGCATGCTCACGAGGCAGATCAGCAGGGCCACTCCGGCCGCGCCGCCGCACCCGACGAGAATGTAGAACCAGGGCTGCCGTTGCTTCGGCGCATTTTCCATGGGATTACCCTGCGCGACGAAGCGAACAAAGTCCAATCATTTCGGCATGTTGAACAGATGTCCACATGACCGATGGAGACATGACGCGCCAGTGCCGACAATCTCGCACCATGCGTCACTTTTCACGCCGGGAATCAGGGCAGGCCGCCGTCGAGACGGCCATCGTGATGCCGCTGTTCGTCTTCATCATTCTGGGAATTCTCCAGCTCAGCCTCGTGCATCAGGCGCGCATCATGACCAAGTACGCCGCGTACAAAGCGGTTCGTGCGGGCGCGCTGCGTGGAGCCGACCAGAAGGTGATGGAGAACGCGGCGACCGCGGTACTGCTGCCGATTCTCACCAACGGGCAGGACAACGGCGGTCAGCAGCCCATCTACAAGGTCTACAACGTCAGCACCGCCGACAAGTATCGCCAGGCGTTCAGCGATGCCACCGCGAGCGCTCCGCCGTGGGGCAAGCTCCTCGATGTCGCCATCTGCTCGCCGACGGGCAGCAAGGCCACGGGCGACTTCGACAAGCCCGACACCAACCCCGACGGTTGGGAAACGTGGGACCACACCAAGCTCGCGATTCAGGTGACCACCTACATGCCGCTCTACATCCCCTACGCGAATGCGTTCGTGTGGTGGGCGGCGCGCGGTGAAGACGCGCAGGTGGCGCAGACCATGAACGCGTTGCGCATGAGCAGCGGTCAGGCCAACGACTTCGTGCGCAACAGGAAGTCGACCAACAACTACAACAAGGTGAAGCACATCACCGACTTCGAGAGCAACGCGCAGAGCGGGACGTACATCCTGCCGGTGCGTGCGTCGTACGCGATGCGCATGCAGTCGCAGTTCGCCGACGGAGTGAACATCCCCGGCTCGCGGCAGGCGAGCGACTGCGTCATCTCCTGGGAGAAGCGATGAGGCTCATGAGAAAAACCGGACAGGTGCTGCCCCTGGCGTGCGTCGCGATGCTGGTGTGCGCGCTCATGCTGATGGCGACGTTCTCGCTGACCAACGCGATCCACGAGCGCACGCGCATTCAAGCCGCCGCCGATGCGCAGGCGTACAGCGCCGCGGTCATCGAGGCGCGCGCGTTCAACACCATTTCGTTCATGAACCGGGCGATCGCCGGCGCGATCGTCGCGGAGATGAGCATTCACCTCTGGCGCGCGCTCGCGCAGCAGGAGGTGGACATGTACCAGGCCGGCGCGATGGGTATGGTCATCGTCGCGGTGACCGAGTTCGCGCAGTGTCCTCCGTACTACGTGAAGCACTGCATCGACGGCATCGAGGCCCTCGCGAAGGCCGCGGAGTTCATGTCGAAGTACAACGACAAGAAGAGCGACGTCGAAGGCAAAGACAACCAGTGGAAAGAAGCGGTCAAAGCCTTCAGCGACATGATCGAGAAGATCTACAAAGACGAGAAGGCACTGCTGAGTTCGGCCAAAGACGAACTCTCGTCAAGCAGCAACACCTTCGACGCGATGCTGAAGGTGACCGCACCGAAAGCCCAGTACGCGAATCAGGTCGACAGCAAGACGCAGAGCAATTTCACCTGCGCGGTGGAAGGCGGCGACAACGGCGGCAGCTGCTCCACGTCAGCCAAATCGGGCGATGAGTTGACCAAGATCATGGAAAGCGCCGCGATGGCTGCACGCCCGGGCTGGGACGCGGACTCCAACATGTTCGTGCGCAGCGTCTCGCCCGACGCGTACCGCGGGAGCGTGCCGATCGGCATCCCCATCATGAACCCGAGCGCGATGACCGACGTCATGGGCGAAGGCAATTGGATGGGCTTCGGCATGCCCAGCAGCGCCAAGGTCTCGAACAACAAGATCGACGTGAAGGTCGGCATGTCGTTCGCGATCCTCACGTGGCGCGACGGCGTCGGCTTCGGCGTCACCGGCGAAGGCAAGCCGCCCGACTCGAGCAACGAGTACAAAGGCGTGCCATGCGATGGCAGCGGCGGGTGCTTCATCAACTTCCGCACCGGTTCGAAGGACGACGACTACAATCAGCCCAGCACCTTCGGCGCCGTGACGCAGGACCTCAAGCTGATGCGTGAAGGCGACGCTCGGCCGTGGGAGCTCCCGGGCGGCAGCGGCTCGATCGACATGGGCCAGGGCGACAAGCAGTGGAAGTTCTCGTGGGTGCCGAGCGACAAGGGCTTCGCGGTCGCCAAGGGCAAGGTCTACTTCCACGACTACGCGAAGTGGTCGGCGCCGCCCAATCTGTTCGACCCCTTCTGGCGCGCCAAGTTGCACCCGTTCAAAGACTCCACCGAGCTCAAGCAGATTCTCTCGTCGATCAGCGACAACAGTGGAGAGCTGCTCTCGAACAACACCGCAGTCGAAGGAAAGGTGGGCGGACAATGAATCGCAAACACCGTCGCGGAGCGGCCACTGTCGAGACCGTGGTCACGATGATCGCGCTGCTCCCGATCATCTTCTACGCGTTGTTCCTCGAAGATCTCGTCTATTACAAGATGGAGAATCAGGAGCCGACCATCGTCGCCGGATGGGACTTCACGGTACCCGGCAACATCGATTCAGACGGCAGCAACATCGGTGGGCTCAACCGTCTCAAGTACTGCGACCACGAAGCGGCGTTCGACAGCTTCGATCAGCCCTACGACTGTGACGATGGCACGCACCACAAGGCGATGGCCGCGCACCAGTGCTGGATCATCCCCGGAGCTGATCAGGTCCGCTGCAATGAAGGCTCCGATGGGCTGCAGAGCAACGTCGGCACGCAGTTCTTCGGGAGCACCAAGGCGTCGGGCTTCTACAGCTCGTTCTATGGGCAGGCCGGCAAGAGCGCGGTCGGCATGAATGTGTGCACGGCGCACCTCGGCGTCATGAACTACTTCCTCCCGCAGAAGATGATCGGCTTCGGTAAGGACGCGACCGACAAGACACGCCTCGATGACGGTCAGATGTTCAAGGACTCTCAGATGGACGCGCACGGAGACCAGCAGTCCGGCCGCGCGACGTCGGCCAACACGTGGATTCTCACGATGGAGAAGTACGCGATTCTGAACGGCGGCTTCGGGTTGCTCGACGTCGAGAAGGTGACGCCCGACCCGGGCATCGCCGACATGATCGGCAACTCCATCGGCAACATGGGCGGCATGGGCAATCAGATCAGCAACATGTCCAACCAGATGAACCAGATCTCCAACAGCATGGGCGGCCAGTCGGGCATGCAGAACTACGGCAACGAAGCGCAGCACCATGACTTCGACGACGACGGCAATCTCGGGAGCTTCGGCAACACGGGCGGGGTCGGCGGCATGCAGAACGCCGGTCAGAACATGAGCAACTCGTTGCAGAACGTCGGCAACAGCATCGGCAACCTGGGGCAGAGCCTGTTCGGTGGCGGCAACATCCTGCAGGTGCGCTCTGAATATTATTACAAGCAGTACGGGCAAGACGCGATCGAGAAGGCCGGCAAGTACGCCGATGACATGAAGGACTATCTGTCAGACGGCACGTTCCCTCCCGGCGCGAACAAAGACGGCCTCGCGCTCGGCGGAGCGGGTGCCATCGGCGGAGACAACATCGGCACGTTGCCCGTCTATTACGACCCGGGCGACACCACGCGCGCGAACCAGGGTGGCAAGGCGTCGGGTGGTGAAGACGATCGCCAGGGGCAGGACCCGCGCACCGACGGGAAATACCCGTGGTGAAGCTCGGCGACCGTGGCACCGGCGCAGCGAAGTTGCTCGCCATCGCCGCGGTCTCCGGCGGGGTCGGCGGCGTGATTCTCGCGTCGCGCCAGCAACCGCCTCCAGACGTCGAAGACCTCATCGACCCACCGCAGATGATCCGCCCGGCGAAGAAAAGCCCGGGGGTCGACCCGATGGCGCCTGACCCGGAGCTGCTCCGCGCCGTGCCGCCCTACCCCGGCGCCGTGCCGCGCCGGCTCATCGATTCAGGCCCCGACTCCGCCGGCCACATGCAGGTCGCGTGGTTCGACACCACGGATTCTTCGAGCGACGTGCTGAGCTTCTACGACCGCGAATTCCACCGGCTCAACCTGCGCTCGATGACCGGGCACTTCTCCGACACCATGGGTTACACCGGGTGGATGGAGGAGTCGCGCGATGGTGGCTCCGACACCGTGCACATGATCTCGGTCATGAAGCAGGGTTCACGCACGATGGTGCTCATCTCTGCGTCGTCGCCCGACGAGATTCTGGCGGCGACCACCGAGCTTCCCGGCGGGCTGCGCATGCCGCCGACGTCTACCCAGCCGCGCTCGTTGCGCATGGGCATCGGCGAGAGCGATTCGCAGCTCTTCTACTCGCGCGCCGGCAAGACGACCGTCGACGAAGTGGTGCGCTTCTTCGAACAACAGTTCAAGGAACGCGGCTACGAGCTCGTCAAAAGCGAAGGCCCGGGCAGCGTGTCCGCGCGGCAGGGGCGCTTGAATATCGTGGTACAAGCCCGCGACGAAAATGAGCGGGTGAACATCACCGTCACCTACTCACAACAACCTTCTCTGGGTATCGCGCCATGAAGACGATGTTTCGCTGTCTGGTAGCCACGTTCGCATTGGCAGGGAGTGGCGCCTGGGCCGACAACTGCGAAGTAACCTGTGAGAACACGGTCAAGATGTGCAGCAATACCTGCAAGCAACTCAAGAATCAGGGCCAGGGCGACAAGGTCGCGTTCTGTCAGACCAAGTGCAAGGAGTTCGAAAATGTCTGCAAAGACAACTGCAAGAACAAGCCGAAGCGCAAACCGTAAATCAGCGCTGAGCCGCGGCCCGCGTGGTCAGGCGATGCTCGAGTACAGCCTCGTCACGCACGTGCTCTTCATCGCCGGCACGTTCTCGATGATGCCGATCATCTCGTGGCTCTTCGACGCGCTGTCCAAGTACTACGAGAGCATCTACTTCGTGCTCAAGTCGGCCGCGATCTGAGCGTCATTCGACGCTGTCGAGGTCGCGCAGCAACGAGCGGGAGAAGCCGTAACACGGGTGCTCCTTCTCGAAGTGGTTACCGATGTCTTTGAGAATGTTGCGGATCACGTTCATGTCGGGGTCGCGCTTGTTCTTCTCTTTCTGAAAGTCGACCAGCATCGACGCGCACTTGCGGTCGAGTTCCGGGCGCACCTCGCGCATGCGCGTGCGCGCGGTCTCCAGCAGCTCCTGCGGGCGATCAGGCGTCGCTTCGAGGAGCAGCCAGGCGTCGCGATACAGCTTCCACGAGCGGAAGAGGTTCATCGCGCCGACCTCGCGGTCTTCGTACCGCTTGGCGGCCTTGTCGAGGTCTTCCTTCGCGCGGCGCGCGGCTTCTTCGGGCGACATGCGCGGAATGGGGATGACCTCGACCCAGATGTTCCAGATCTTCCAGGTGTCGTCGCCCGGCGGGTTGTTGGTGTTGTCGAAGACGATCTCGTTGGGGTCGCCGACGTTGAGCTGGGTGGCGGGCAACACCACCTCGAGCTCGCGGTTGCCGACATCGACCGTGTCGGGAGGAATGGTCGCCAGTTGCTGCCCATTCAAGTCGATGCTGACCTCGTCTTTCGAACAGTCAGACGCCTGGTAGTGCAGCACGCCGACGATGGCGGTCGGTGACTGGTAGGTGAACGAGAAGCCCTTCAGGTCGGGCCGCTCGAAGTCGACGTCTCCGAGGCCGTAGCTTTCCTCGAGCCGCTCGCCGTTGGGGCGAAGCTCCATGGTCTCGACCTTCTGCTCGACCTTGCGCGGAATCAGCGCCTTACCGCCCACGAAGAGCACGCCGATCAACGCCGCTCCGCCCAGCAGCATCACCGCCAGTCGCGCCGGCTTCGGGAGGTCGTTGAACAACAACTGCACCCGGCCAGCGCCCGACTTCTGGAGTTCACGGCGTTCACGGGCGCGCTCGGCCGCGGAAAGCGAGACGACTTCGCCGGTGTCTCCCGAGCTCTCCGGCGCCGCGCGGGCCGCGACGCTCGAGTTGCGCCGCGCCATCGCCCTGGGCGGCGGCACCTGAAAGTCCTTCGTCTGTTCTGGCGGCTCGCTCTCCTCGTCAGGAGGCGCTTCCTCGTCGGCCGATTCGTCGCCGGTCTCATCGGGCGACGGCGCGCGCCGCGGCGGTGGAGCTCGACGCGAGAGCGCCGCGGGCGGCGCCTTGCCGCCCTTGAGAATCGTCTCGTTCGGGTCTTTCGAGGCACCCTTGAGGATGGTCGCGTTGGGGTCGAGCGCGGCGTCCATCGCGCTCTCGTCGAGCGTCGACTCAGGCGGCGCCGTCGAGGTGTCTTGCGCGGGAGGCGGCGCGGAGAACTGCAGCGTCACGTCGCCGATGATGATGCGGTCGCCATTCTTCAACTCCGCGGGCGCCTTGAGCGCGCGGGTGTTGAGCTTGGTGCCGTTGGCGCTCTTCATGTCTTCGACGAAGTAGCGGCCATCTTCCTCGTAGACGCGCGCGTGGCTCCGCGACGATGACGGATCTTTGATGACGACGTCGTTGTCAGCAGTGCGCCCGAGCCGCGCTTCGCCGCTTTCAAACGAGAATTCTTCGGTGTCGCCGCCGGTGGTGACGCGGAGAGTAAAGGCCACGGACCGAAGGGAATACACGCAGCGGCACAAGGTCAAGCGCTGTATACGGTGGGCATGCATTCGCAGCTCGCCGGCCTCGATGTGGAGGTTCTCCAGGAGGCCCCGGGGAAGCCCCGCGCCGCGGTGATTTTGTGCCACGGCTTCGGCGCTCCCGGCGACGACCTGGTGGGCCTCGCGCCCGAATTGGTGCGCGCGCAGCCCTCGCTCGCCGACGTGCGCTTCTATTTCCCCGAGGCGCCCCTCGACCTCGGCTTCGGGCGCGCGTGGTGGCTCATCGACATGGCGGCGGTGCAGAAGATGCAACGTGACCCCGAGGCGCTCCGCGAATTCCGCAAGGCGGAGCCGGAAGGCATGGCCGCCGCGCGCAGCAAACTGCTGTCGCTGGTGAAGGAGGTCGCCGACGGCACCGGGCTGCCGCTCAACCGCATCGTGCTCGGCGGCTTCAGCCAGGGCGCGATGTTGTCGTGTGACGTCGCGCTCCGCCTCGAAGAAGCGCCGGCCGCGCTGGTGCAGCTCTCCGGCACGCTGCTGACCGAAGACGTGTGGCGCGAAAAAGCGAAGCGCCGCGCGGGGCTGCAGGTCTTTCAGTCACACGGCCGCTTCGACCCGATTCTCCCGTTTCAGGCGGCGGAATGGCTGCGCGACGCGCTGACCGACGCCGGGCTGTCCGTCGAGTTCGTGCCGTTCGATGGCCCGCACACCATCGGCGGCGAGGCCTTCAGCAAACTCGGCGCGTTCCTCACCCGGAGGTTGTCACCGTGAAACTCAAGCTGCTCGCGCTGTGCTTCCTCGCCGCCGGCTGCACGCCGAAAGAAGACCCGAAGCTCGACGGCGGTTTCTATGTCGACCCCATCGACGCCGGGCCGCCGCCCATCAAGTACACGCAGTTCACCGCGCGCGTGAATGGCTGGCCCTCGGGAGCGGCGGTGCGCGGCATCGCGCTGCAAGACAGCAAGCTCTACGCGGCCAGCGACTACGGGCTGTACGCGCTGCCGGTTTCGTCGTTCACCTGGGCGCGTGAAACGGTGGCGCTCCCGGCGGGCGAGCAGCCGAGCTCGCTGCAGCGCATCGGCGACACGCTGGTGATGACCACCGCGTCGGAGACCTCCGGCGGCGTGTGGACCAAAGAGAGCGAAGCCGCGTGGACGAAGGTCGCCGGCGCGCCGGCGGCACCGGCGTGGGCCATCGTTCAGAAGTCGGCCGACTATTTCCTCGTGACCACCGGCGGGCTGTACGCGGCGAGCGCGTTCGACGGCCCCTACACGGCGCGCAGCGATGCGGGCGTCTTCACCGAACCGGTGCGCCAGCTCGTCGCGGCGCCGGCGCAGCAGAAGATGTTCATCGGCACCTCGTCGCTCTGGGAGTCGAATGACAACGGCGTGAACTGGCACACGCTCGACGCAGGCACGGGCACGATTTCGGGGCTGGCGGCCAACGGCGCGTTCGTGCTGGTGGCGACGAGCGACGGCGCGCAACTGCGCAGCATCAACTACGGCAACACGTTCTACCCGCAGGCCACGGGCATCGACGCGGGCGTGAGCTTCTACCTCTCGCAGGGCACGCGCTTCTGGGCCGGCAACGGCGAAGGGCTGTGGGCGAGCGATGACGATGGCGTCACCTTCACGCATGCCGGTACTGGCTTGCCGAGCGAGACCCCGGTGACGGGGCTGTTCTTCTCAGGCAGCTACATCGTCGCCGACACCGTCGACGGCCCGTACGTCACGCAACAACAGTAACGCGGCTGGTTCGTCAGGCCGGCGCACGTGCTCGCCGGCCGCGTGACTCACTTCTCGCCGCGCTCGAGATCGCCGGCGCCGTTTTCTTCCTGCTGCTGCTTGGGGTTCGTGGGCCAGCCGAAGTCCTTCGGCACCGAGCCCCCGCCGCGAGAACCGCTCGACCATTCCTTGCGGTGGTGCTCGATGTCGGTGTCAGCGCGCGGGCGCAGCGGAACAGGCAGCTTCTTCGGGTCTTCGTGCGACTCGGACATGCGCGAAGAACTAGCCCGTCAGTGTTGCGCGAGCAACGGCTCGAAGCGGGCTTTGTTGGTCGCCTTGTGAAAGGCGTCTTCGGGGTCGATCTTCTTGTCGTTCACCAGCTTGAAGAGCGCATCGTCCATCTGCTGCATGCCCATGCCCTTCCCGCCCTGAATGATGTTGTTGATCATCGCGGTGTTGCCTTCGCGGATGACGTTCGGGAGGCCGGGCGTCTTGAGCAGAATTTCATGCACCGCGACGCGGCCACGGCCATCGGGCGTGCGCAGCAGCAACTGTGAAACGACCGCCGCCAGCGACTCCGACAACATCGTGCGCACCTGCTGCTGTTGATCGGTGGGGAACGCGTCGATCACGCGATCGATGGTCTTCGGCGCGGAGTTGGTGTGCAACGTGCCGAACACCAGCACGCCCATTTCTGCGGCGGTGATGGCGAGCGCGATGGTCTCCATGTCGCGCATTTCGCCGACCAGAATCACGCCGGGGTCCTGCCGAATCGCCGAACGGAGCGCGTTGGCGAAGCTCTTGGTGTCGACGCCCACTTCACGCTGCGAGAGCGTGCAGCGCTTGTTGGGGTGCACGAATTCCACCGGGTCTTCGATGGTGATGATGTGCTTCGCGGAGGTGGTGTTGACGAGGTCGATGATCGCCGCGAGCGTGGTCGACTTGCCCGAGCCGGTCGGGCCGGTGACGAGCACCAGACCCTGTTCCAGTTGCGCGAGCTGAGAGAGCGCGGCGGGCGCCTTCAGTTCTTCGAGCGTGCGGATCTTCTCGGGGATGATGCGGAACACCGCGCCCGCGCCACGCTCCTGATTGAAGTAGTTCGCGCGGAAACGCGCCACGCCCGGCAACGCGTACGCGAAGTCGAGATCGAGGTTCGAGCCGTAGTGCGCCCACTGCTTCTCGCTCGCGAGCTCCTGCAGGTGCGAACGCAGCGTCTCGTCGGTGAACTCCGGCCAGTCTTCGACCGGGTCCATCACGCCGTGCATGCGCATGTGCGGCTTCATGCCGGCCGCGAGGTGGAGGTCGGAGCTGCCGGTGTCTTTCAACTTCTGGAACAACACATCGAGGCGGGCCATCGTGAACTCTCAGGCGAAACGTTTCGGGTCTTCAGCGAAGCGGCGGGCGACTTCCTTCTTCACCTGCCCCTGCGTCACCAGCTCGTGGATCGAATCGTCGAGCAGCGCCATGCCTTCCGACCGGCCGGTCTGCATCATGGAGCGGATCTGGAAGGTCTTCTCTTCGCGAATCAGGTTCGAGATCGCCGCCTTCACGTACAGCACCTCGAGCGCGGGCACTCGCTTCTGGCCGTCGACGTGCGGCAGCAGCCGCTGCGAGACGACCGCGCGCAGCGACTCGGAGAACATCGCGCGGATCTGCGCCTGCTGCTTCGGAGGGAACGCGTCGAGCACGCGGTTGATGGTGCGGATCGCGTTGTTGGTGTGCAGCGTGCCGAAGACGAGGTGACCGGTTTCGGCGGCGGTGATGGCCAGCGAGATGGTCTCGAGGTCTCGCAGCTCGCCGATGACGATGATGTCGGGGTCTTCACGGAGCGCGGCGCGCAGCGCGTTGGCGAAGCTCCTGGTGTGCTTGCCGGCCTGACGCTGATTCACCACGCACTGCTGCTTCGAATAGACGTACTCGATGGGGTCTTCGACGGTGATGATGTGATCTTTCCGCGACTCGTTGAGCATCTGCACGATCGCCGCGAGCGTCGACGACTTGCCCGAACCCGCGGGCCCGGTGAACAACACGAGGCCCTGATGAAAATCGGCGAGCTTCGAGAGGCTCGCGGGCAGCCCGAGGCTCGCCAGCGTCGGCGGGTCTTTGGGGATCGGGCGGAACACGGCGTCGTAGCCGCGCTGCTGTTTGTAGAACGACGCGCGGAAACGGCCGATGCCCGGGAGAAGCAACGCGGCGTCGTAGTCGAGGTTCTCCCTGAGAATCGTCATCTCTTCGGGAGTCAACGCTTCGGCGATGAGCCGCTCGATGTCGTCGGGCGTGAGCTGACCCGTCTTGGTCTCACGCAGCTCGCCACCGACGCGCATCAACAACGGGCCGCCGGAATGCAGGTGAACGTCGCTGACCTTCGCCTCCATCGCGCGCGCGAGAATGTCTTTGATCGACAACTGCCCGCCGCGTTTCTGCGCCACCGACG
Organism: Myxococcota bacterium; assembly: GCA_048498275.1. Lineage (GTDB taxonomy): Bacteria > Myxococcota > Myxococcia > Myxococcales > Myxococcaceae > Archangium_A. The sequence goes on from JBEHYH010000023.1 coordinate 10,914, forward strand.
CCGTCGCGGGAGCGGGAGCCGCCGGTACGGCTGCAGGAGCAGGAGCCGGCTTCGCCGCCGCCGGTTGCGCCTGAACCGTGGGCTGCGAACCTGATTGCTTGGCGAGGTACTGCGCCATCGCCTGTTTGAGCCACGTGAGCTGCTCGGGCGAGATGACCTTCAGCGCCACCAACGTCTCGCCGAGCGGTTTGTCACCTTGCTGCTGCATCGCGCCGGTCAGCGCGTCCTGCGTGGTGAGTTTGTAGTGAAGGGCAATTCGACTCAGCAGCGCATCGTCTGGAGACATCGAGCGCGAAGATTACGTGAAAAACCGTGAAGTCGAGCGGCCGAACACCAACCTGTGATTAAGGATGAGGTGTGGCCTCACAGCACGAAAAGAAAAATGAACCGCGGCCTCCGGTAACGGTGACGCTGAAGCGCCTCTACGAGCTGGCGTGGCCGGAGCGCTGGTCGTTGCTGACGGCGACGCTCTTCTTGCTGCTGAGCAGCGCGGGCAATCTCGCCTTTCCCCGCGCGACGGGCCAACTGCTCGACGAGTCGGTGCTGGGGCTCAAGACGGGCGAGGTCGATCTGCATCGCGTCGATCAGATGGCGCTCGCGCTCGTCGCCATTTTCGCCGTGACCGCCATCGCGTCGGCCGCGCGCTTCGCGCTCTACAGCCGGTCGGGCGAACGCATCGTGTCCAGATTGCGCGGCGATCTGTACGCCTCGCTGCTGCATCAGGAGACCGGCTTCTTCGACACCGAAAAAACCGGCGAGCTCAGCAGCCGGCTCTCGTCAGACGCGTCGCTGTTGCAGACGACGGTGTCGGCGAACTTGAGCATGATTCTCCGCAACGTCACCGTGGCCATCGGCGCGCTGGCGATGCTGGTGTTCACCAACGCGAAGCTGACGGCGATGATGCTCGGAGTGGTGCCGCTCGTCGCGTTGTCGGCGGTGTTCTTCGGGCGCCGCGTGCGCAAGCTCTCGAAAGACTCGCAAGACGCGCTGGCGCGCGCGAACGACGTGGCCGTGGAGGCGCTCGGCGGCATCCGCACGGTGCGCAGCTTCGCCGCCGAAAACAAAGAAGCCGGCCGCTACCGCGACGCCATCAACGATTCGCTGGAGCTCGCGTTCAAGCGCATTCGGCTGGCGACCGGGTTCTTCGGCATCGCGTTCTTCGCGGCGTTCGCGGCCGCGGCGTTCGTCTTCTGGTACGGCGCGCGCATGGTGGCGGCCAGCGAGCTGACGCCAGGCGCGCTGATCTCCTTCCTCATCTACACGATGCAGATGGCCTTCAGCCTCTCGGCGCTGGCCGAGCTGTACACCGACTTTCAGCGCGCGGCGGGCGCGACCGAACGCGTGTTCGAGCTGCTGCATCGCGTGCCGAAGATTCAGCACGGCGCCGGCAAGACGCTCGAGCACGTCGAAGGCCGCGTGGAGTTCTCGCATGTGAGCTTCGCGTACCCGACGCGCCCCGACGCGAATGTGCTGCGCGACTTCTCCCTCGCGCTCGAGCCCGGTGAAGTCGTCGCCGTGGTCGGCCCGTCTGGCGCGGGCAAGTCGACCATCGCGTCGATGCTGTACCGGCTCTACGACCCGAAAGCGGGCCAACTGAAGTTGGACGGCGTCACCTACGCAGACCTCGACCCGGAGTGGCTGCGCAGACAGGTCGGTGTGGTCGCGCAGGAGCCCCTGCTCTTCTCGACCTCCATCGCAGACAACATCCGCTACGGCCGGCCGGAAGCGACCGACGCTGAAGTCGAGGCTGCGGCGAAGATGGCGAACGCGCACGGGTTCATCTCGGCGTTCCCCGACGCATACAAGACGCTCGTCGGCGAGCGCGGCATTCAGCTCTCCGGCGGCCAGAAGCAGCGCGTGGCGATCGCGCGCGCGGTGCTCAAAGACCCGCGCATCCTGATCCTCGATGAAGCGACGAGCGCGCTCGACGCCGAGAGCGAACACCTCGTGCGCGAAGCGCTGGAGCGCCTGATGAAGGGCCGCACCACGCTGGTCATCGCGCATCGACTCTCGACGGTTCGCGACGCGCATCGCGTGGTGGTGCTCGAAGGCGGGTCGATCGTGCAGTCGGGCACGCACGACGCGCTCGTGGGTGAAGAAGGTCTCTACCGCCGGCTCGTCGAACGTCAGTTCGCGGCTTAGAGGTTCTTCCGAACCTCGAGGGTCACGCGCAGCAGCGTCGAGAGCTCGGGGTACGGGTTGCCGCGTGAATCCGAACCGTTGATTCGCGTGATCGGCTGATGCTCCGCGACACCGCCGGTGCCATGCGCGGGTTGATTCGCGCCGAAGCCGGGCTCTTCGTTCTCTTCGACGCCGAGGTCGTAGAAGCCGAAGTTCGCGCTCATGTCACCCGAGCGCGGCGTTTCACCATCGAACAACGCGAACCCCGGCGCCGCGGCGATGGTGTCGTTGCTCGGGCCGAACATGCACGCGGCCGTCAACAGTTGACCGGGGCTCGCTTCGAAGTCGGCGCTGAACTCCTGCGGGTAGCGCAGTTGCGCATCGCTGTAGGTGACCGCGAGGTCCTTGGGGAACGACGCGCCTTCGGTGCCGATGTACCCGAGCGCGTCTCCAGCGGTGCCCAACTGGGTGAGCCGCTCATCGGCGAAGTCACCCGGCACGAACATCGGCGCATTCGCGCGCACCCACCCCGGAGAAAACTCCGCCTCGTACTGGCCCGACGCGCCCGTCACGGGTGATTCGGCGATGTTCCTGAACGTGATCGTGAACTTCGTCGTCGGCGCCTGCGCGCACGACGACACCAGCACCAGCATCAAGAACGCGCGCAGCATCACGAACACTCTACGCAATCGCCGGGAGCACCGCGGTCAGCATGCGCAGTTCAGCTTCGAGCGTGGCGAAACGCTCACGCGCGCCATCCGCCCCACCGAACTCCAACGCGTGCGCGGCATCGATGCTGGGCTGCGCGGCGATCGTCAGCAGCGCGCCCTTGAGCCGATGCGCAGCGCGCCTGATCGCCTCCGCGTCGCCGGCGTCGACCGCGTCACGCACCGCACGAACCAGCGGCTCCTGCTCGCGGCGAAACGTCACCAGCACCTCACTCACCAGGTGCTCGTCGCCCGCGCAGTTCGCTTTCAGCGCTGTCCAGTTCAACGGCTGCATTGGTCTTTTGAAGCCTCGCACGAAACGTGTTTGATGCGCCGCCACAATGCCTGCCGATGCATCTCTGCTCACCGCAGTGCCGCTGTTCGAACGCTTCAACGAAGAGGAGCGCAACTGGCTCGCCGGCCAGTTGGACGAGGTCGAGTTTCAACCCGGTCAGCTCGTCTTCCGCCGGAGCGACCCGGGTGGCGCGGTGTTCATCGTCGCGACCGGCGAAGTCGAGGTGTTCATCGAAGACACCACCGGCGAGCGCATCGTCTTCGAGAAGGTGACCGACGGGCATTTCTTCGGCGAGCTCTCGTTGCTCGACGGCGAATCACGCAGCGCATCGGCGCAGGCGATGGCTCCGACGCGCGCGCTGAAGGTCGACCGCGAAGATCTCGAAGAGCTCTTCAAGCGTCACCCCGGCGCCGCGATGGACATTCTCGCCGTCATCGGCCGGCGGCTGCGCCAGGCCGACAAGCTGCTCGGAGTTCGTCAGCGCGTCTCCCCCAACGCCGCCATCGAAGAACAGCTCACGCTCATCGATCGCATCGCCGACAAGGCCGCCGATTTTTCAGGCCGCTTCAGCTTTCTGGTGGTGCACGCCGTCTGGTTCGCGATCTGGATCGGGCTGAACGTCGGCATCGTGCCCGGCGGCCACGACTTCGACCCCTTCCCCTTCGGCTTGCTGACGATGATCGTCTCGCTCGAAGCGATCTTCCTCTCGTGCATGGTGCTCATCAGCCAGAACCGCTCTGCCGCGAAAGACAAGATCCGCACCGAGGAGGAGTACCACGCGAACATCAAGGCCGGCCTGGAGGTCACCGCGCTCCACGGCAAGGTCGATGATCTCGTCGAGACCGTGAAATACCTGCAGTCGCAGCAAAAAGAGCTGCTCAAGCGCTCGGAATTGCGGGCGAATTCGTAGCGCTGTCACAAGAACCGGGGGCGTCGCGTTGAGGCGTTGAACCTTCACCGACAAGGAAACAACGCCATGACCTACGCCCCCCGCACTCCCGCTTCGCAGGCCGACTTCGAGTCTTCTGGAGGCCGCCTCGTCACCGCCGACGGCCGTGCATTGCCGCTCATCGGCGCGTCGCTGAAGACCGACGCGAAGGGTGGCCTCGCGCGCATCGTGCTCGAGCAGACCTTCCGCAACCCGCACGATGAACCGCTGCGCGTGACGTACTCGCTGCCGCTGCCGGCTGATGGCGCGGTGAGCGGCTTCGCGTTCCGCATCGGTGATGAGCGCATCGTCGGTCACGTCGAGCCCAAGAAGCGCGCGCGTGAGATCTTCGAGAACGCCGTGCTGCACGGCCACACGGCCGCGTTGCTCGATCAGGAGCGTTCGTCGCTCTTCACGCAGGAGGTCGGCAATGTGCCGCCGCGCACGCAGGTCGTCTGCGAGGTGCAGGTCGATCAGCGGCTCACGTGGTTGTCTGACGGCGCGTGGGAATGGCGCTTCCCCACCGTGGTCGCGCCCCGGTACCTGGGCGCGCAGGGTCGCGTCGCTGATGCCGCGAAGGTGACCGTCGATGTCGCTGATTCTGAACTCCCGGTGAAGCTGTCGCTCTCGATGTCGATTCGCGATGGGCTCGTCGATGGAGCGCGCCCGGAGAGCCCGAGTCATTCGCTGCATTCGGAGTCGCTGCTCGGGCGTTTTCAGGTGAGCTTCGGTGATGAACGCGGCGTGCAGTTGGACCGTGACGTCGTCGTTCGCTGGCGTGTCGCGGCGCCGTCGGTGGGCACGTCGATTGACGTGTCGAACACCGGGCATGCGCTGCTGACGCTGGTGCCGCCTGCGGCGAACGCGAAGAAGAACGCGGTGCCGCGCGATCTCATCGTGCTGCTCGACACGTCGGGCTCGATGGGCGGAGCGCCCCTGGATCAAGCGCGTCGTGTGACGGCCGCGCTGGTCGATTCGCTCGGTGACGCCGACCAGCTCGAGCTCATCGAGTTCTCGAACACCGCGCGCCGTTGGAAGCGTGGTGCGGTGAACGCGACGGCGGCGAATCGTCGTGACGCGCAGTCATGGCTCGCGCGCCTCACCGCGAGCGGCGGCACCGAGATGCGCACCGGCATCCTCGAGGCGCTGAACCCGCTGCGTGCCGAGAGCCAGCGGCAGGTGGTGCTGATCACCGACGGGCAGATCGGCTTCGAGCACGAGATTCTGTCGACCATCATCGAGCGCCTGCCCCGCGGGTGCCGGGTGCACACCGTCGGCGTCGGCTCGGGTGTGAACCGCAGTCTGCTCAAGCCCGCGGCGCAGGCCGGTCGTGGCGTCGAGCTCATCATCGGCATCGGTGAAGACGTGGAGCCGCTGGTGAAGCGTCTCCTCTCACGCACCCACGAACCGCTGCTCACCAACGTCGAGATCTCGGGCAGCGCGGTGCTGAACGTCGCGCCGACGCGCATCGCTGATCTCTTCGGTGGCGCGCCGTCGCTCATCTCGCTCGCGCTCAAACCCGAAGGCGGCGAAGTCATCGTTCGCGCGCGTTCGGCTGAAGGCGACATCGAAGAGCGTGTGCAGGTGAAGGGTTTCGGCGAAGCGAGCTCGGCGGTGCGTGCGCTGTTCGCGCGTGAACAGGCGGAGGAGCTCGAGCTGATGCGTTCGTGCAGCGGTGACACCGCGGGTATCGATTCGCAATTGGAACGGCTCGGCACCGAGTTCCAGATCTCCACGCGCATGACGTCGTGGGTCGCGGTGAGCACGGCTGCGACGGTGGATCCCCGTGCGCCGAAGCGTGAAGAGACGATGCCGCACGAGCTCGCGTACGGCCTCTCGGCGGAAGGCGTCGGCCTGCGTGGTGCGCGCGTGTCCACGGCGACGGGAGCCGGAACGATGTCGCTCAACCGCATGATGGCGCAGATTCAGGGTGCGCCTGCACCAGCGGCGGCGATGGCACCTCCTCGCGGGAAGATGATCGCCCTCGATGAGAAGTCAGCGAAGCGCGAGCGCTCGACGGGCTCGTTCGCACCGGTTCCGCCGCCTCCCGCCGCGGAGGAGTCCGCCGACGACTCCTTCGAAGGCGAACAACTGCGGTCGGAATCCGCACCTGAAACGCCCGCGCCGGTTCGTCGCTCGGCACCCGCTCCGATGAAGGACGAGCCCGAGAAGAAGAAAGGCGACGGCGGGGGCGGCTTCTTCGGCGCGGTGAAGCGCAAGCTGAGCGAACTCGGCGGTGCGGGTCGCTCCGCGGTGCGCCGCATGAAGGCGAGCGCGCGTCGCGTGGGCAACAAGCTCATCATCACCATCGTCGCCCCCGAGAATTTCTCGTGGGTGCCGCCTGGTGAAGCGACGGTGAACTTCGACGACGGCTCCGCCATCGCGAAGACCGATGACACGCTGACCACGCGCGCTTCCGTCATCTCCGCCGGGCTGACCATCACCTTCGCGCTCGAGCTGAGCGACGACGGCCGCACGCCGCGCTCCGTCGAATACGTCAACGGCTTCGAGACCATCGAGCTCGAGCTGCAGTAACGAAAGGCCCTCTTGGAGCACGAACTTGCACAGCTCGCTTCCATCTCAGCCGGCGACGATCGCGTCTTCGCCCGCTGGTGCGCGACGGTGGAACATCCACTCCGCGCGTCGCTCCGCGCCTTCGCCGCGCAGACCGACACCGAGGCCGTGCTCCAGGAGACCTTGTTGCGCGTGTGGCAGGTCGCGCCGCGCTTCACGCACGACGGCAAACCCAACGCGCTGCTGCGGTTCGCCGTTCGTATTTCTCGCAACGTCGCGGTGAGTGAATGCCGCAAACGCGGCGTGCCCGCGCCGGAGGAGATGCCGGAGCCGACGGTGGCTCCGGTGACGCCCGACCCGCACCTGCGCGCGCAGATCTCGAAGTGCAGAGAGAAGCTGCCGAAGCAGCCGGGGCTGGTGCTCGAACAAAGACTGACGTCGGAGGGCGCTGACGACGACACCACGCTCGCTCAACGCCTCGGCATGTCGCTCAACACGTTTCTGCAGAACTTCACGCGCGCCCGGAAGTTCCTGCGCGAGTGTCTGGAGAAGGCCGGCGTCAACCTCGACGGAGAGCTCTCATGACGCCTGAAGAACAAGTGCTCCTCGAGCAGGTGACGAGCGCGCATCGCGAGCACACCAACGATGGAGTTCGCGCGCATCGCGCGTGGTTCGATCTCGATGACGCCGGTCGCCTCGCGGCGTTCGACGCGACGTTGGAGCTGCGCAAATTAGAAACCGCGCTCAACGGCGAAAGTTCAACCGTGCGCGCGGTGCTGAACCGAATCAGACGGTGAAGTGACTCAGCTCTTTCCGCGCTTCGCGGGTCGGCGCGGAGTCGGCGTGAACACCATTGCTCGTCGTCGTCCAATGCGCGCCCTGCGAGTTCGCGGACAGCTCGAACGTCGCTCCTTTCAGCGGCGCGCCCTTCTCGACGAGCGAAGCGATGAACGACTGCAGAACGGGGGTGCTCACGCCCGGCGAATGGTCGTTGTTCTTCGAATCTGCCGCGGTCTGCATCTTGCTCAACACCGCGGCGGCGACCTGCTGCAACACCGCGACGTCGAACTCGCTGACCTTGCCCGACCTGAGCGCGACGAGCGCGCGTGAGGCATCTGCGTTCGTCATCGGCGGCGGCACTCTGGCGTGCGTATTCTTGAAGACCTTCTCGAGCGCTGCAGCCGATGCCTTGCCGTCGCCCGAGAGAATCATCGCGTTCACGACCGAACACGCCGCGCAGATGTCGGGGCCGTTCATCGTCTTCGCGCTCACGTCGTTGTACTGCCCGACCTCATCGACGAGCTGCCTGCCATCGAGCTTGAGCGAATACACCTCGAGTTCTTCGCGTGGGTAGACCGCCGACTGCACGACGCTCGCGCCGACGGTCTGCGCGCGTTGCTCCGGGTTCATTCGTTCGAGATCAGCGACGGAGAACGTTCGACCCGGCGAGCTGAATGACGCCGGCTGGTCGCGCTGCGACGACCCCGCCACGAACGCATCGACGACGTTGCGCTGAGCGAGCCCCGGAGGCGCCGTCGGTTTGACGTGCGCAGCTTCGGTGGTCGGCGACTCGACTTCGTGAAACTTCGGGCTCGGCGTGTTGGTGGTGATGCGCGTCATGCGCGGCGACGAAGCAAGCGCCGCGCCGAACGAATCACGCGCGCTTTCGAGCGGTTACGACACACCAACCGTCCAACTCAGAACTTGATGCGTCTCATCGCGAAGCGCGGGAGCACCTTGATGGCCGCCATCACCGCGCGCCAGATGGGCGGCGCGTAGACGACCGGGCTCCCGGCATCGATGCCTTTGAGCACCGTGCGCGCGACCTCGTCGGCCTCGCCCGCGAACGGGGGCGGCTTCAGACCTTCAGTCATCGCCGTCTTCACGAAGCCCGGCTTCACGCAGACCGTCACGAGCCCCTGCGAGCGGTACTTGTGGTCGAGCCCCTCGAGATACGCCGACAAGCCCGCCTTCGCGGCGCCGTACAGAATCACCGGCTTGCGCGCGCGATCTCCCGCGACGGAGCTGAACACGCACAACGTTCCGCTCCCCCGCGCGAGCAGCTTCTTGCGCGCCTCTTCGCAGAACAGCACCGTGTTCGCGAAGTCGAGCGTGAGCACCTTCTGCGTCAACTCGGAGTCTTCTTCGAGCTTGTCCTGCGTCGCGAACGCGCCCGCGGTGACGACGACGGTGTCGAGGCCATCGAGCTGGAGCTCCGACTCGCTCAACGCGGGCCCGAACGTCTCAGGCTTCTCGAGATCGCAGACGGCGTACGCGACGCGCGCGCCGCCGCGCGCCTGCAGATCAGCCACGCTGCGCTTGAGCTCTTCTTCGTCGCGGCCGAGCACCGTGAGCCAGTCGCCGCGCTCCACGAACAACCGCGCCAGCGAGCGGCCCATGCCGCGCGTACCACCGAGAATCGCAACTCGTCGCATGGTCCTGCATGTACCGAGAACCTCCCGCGAAGGCGATCGCGTTGAGCGTCGCCGGTCAGTGAAGCGCGCGGGTGAGTTTCCCGGCGCCATCGAGCATCACCGCCGGGCAGTACTCACCAACCTCGGTGCGCGACCACCAGACGCCCTTCTCGGTTGAGAATCGGTACTCGAAGCTCCGCGTGCGCATAAATCGCGGAGGTTTTGCAGCGAACGGGTTCGACGCGAAGAGCGCCAACACCTTCGGCTCGCCCTGCAGCAGCTTCTGCTGCGTCATCAACAACCACGGGTTTCGATCGCACGTGCCGAGCGACGCGAACCACATCTGCCAATCGAGCCGCGGCTGCCACGGAGCGACGAACTGCGGTTGTCGCGTCACGTCTCCGGGTTTCCAGGGGAACTCGTACGACTTCCACTCGACGCCGTCGTCGCTGCCTTCGATGAGAATCTCGGCGCGGTTCTTCGTCATCACCGCGAACGCGCCGTATGCGTTGACGGTGTCGTACTGACGAAGCGGCTTCACGAACTCCCAGCGCAGGAACATCGCGACGCTGAGCACCGCGAAAACGACCGGCACGCTCCACGTCCACCATTTCGCGGGCGGCGATTCGGGCAACGAGGGAACCCACTTCGCGACGCGGCGAAGCGCGGCGTCATCGAGCAACGGCACCGCGAGCACGAACGTGAGCAGGTTGTAGAACGCGTAGTTCCCCGCAATGAACAGCACGACCTGCAACGCCATCATCCCCATCGCAGACACGAGGCGCGCCTGACGCGGGCCGAACGCGAGCAGTGGAATCGCGAGCTCGAAGACGAACATCAACCCGCACAGCACGCGCTGCACCTCGAGCGGGAGCTGCGACAGGTACACGCTCGTCCACGCGGGCAACGGTTGCGACCACCAGTGAAAGGTCAGCGCGGTGAGATCGCGCCACGTCGGGTCACCTGACGCCAGCTTCACGATGCCCGACTCGAGCACCACCTTCACCGCGAGCGCGTACATGAGAACGCGAAACGCCATCGGTGCATCACGTTCGGTCTCGAGCTTCGGCAGCACCCCGCCCGGTGCGTAGAACGCGGCAACGAACGCGGTCTCGACCAGCAGGATGTCCCACTGAAACGAGAGAAACGGGTACCCGACGCGAACGAGCGCCGACCAGCTCGCCCACAACACGAGGCACGCGTAGCGCGGAGCAAAGCCCACCATCATCGCGAGGCCGCTCGCGAAACTCAGCGCGAGCAACACGTGCGGCGACGAGAACCGCAGCACCAACGGCGCCGTGTCGTCATCGAAGTTCGAAGCGAGCGGCCAGATGCCATCGGCACCGGCCAGCCCGGGGAACTGCCACGCATACGCGCCCACGGCGAACAGCACCGTGAGCCCGAAGCCGGCGAAGAAGATTCGCCGGGTGAAGCGCATCAGTTGTGAAACGGGTTCTGCAGCACGATGGTCGCCCCGCGCTCGGCGCCGACGGAGATGCTCACCACCGGGATGCCGACGATCTCCTCGATGCGGCGCACGTACCGCTGCGCGGCCTTCGGGAGGTCATCGAACGTGCGCGCGTCGGTGAGATGCTCCGCCCAACCCGGCATGTCTTCGTACACAGGCTCGACGCGCGAGAAGTCTTCGACGTCGCACGGCAACTCGGTGACGGTCTTGCCGTCGAGCTTGTACGCGGTGCAGATGCGCAACGTGTCGAGGCCGCTGAGCACGTCCATCTTCGTGAGCGCGAGCCCCCAGAGACCGTTCACGCGCGTCGCGTAACGGAGCACCACGGTGTCGAGCCAGCCGCAGCGACGCGGGCGGCCGGTAGTCGCGCCGAACTCATCGCCGACCTTGCGCAGACGTTCGCCGGTCGCATCGGTGAGCTCCGTGGGGAACGGGCCCGAGCCGACGCGCGTGGTGTACGCCTTGGTGATGCCCAGCACGCGATCGATGGCCGTGGGGCCGAGACCCGAGCCGACCGCGGCGTTGCCGGCGACCGTGTTGCTCGAGGTCACGAACGGGTACGTGCCGTGATCGATGTCGAGCAGCGTGCCCTGCGCGCCTTCGAAGAGAATGCGCGTGCCCTTGCGAACATGCTCCGCGAGCGTGAGCGACGCGTCGCCGACGAACTCCTTCAAGCGCCCACCGAGCACCAGCAGCTCGGAGACGATCGCTTCGGCGTCGAGCAGCGGCTCCTCGGCCTTCGCGAGGCGCGCGAGCCGGGCAATCTCTTCGAGCGCGTCTGGCAGCCGCTCCTTCACCCGGCGGCGCAGGCGATCACCATCGAGCAGATCGCGAATGCGAATGCCGCGGCGCGCGACCTTGTCTTCGTACGCCGGGCCGATGCCGCGGCCGGTGGTACCGATGGCGCCGCCGCCGCGCGCCTTCTCGCGAAGCGTGTCGAGGTGCTTGTGCCACGGGCAGATGACGTGCGCGTTCTCAGACACCAGCAACTGCGCGGCGTCTTGCAGAAACCCGCGCGAACGGAGCGCGTCGATTTCTTTCATCAACACGATGGGGTCGACCACGCAGCCATTGCCGATGACGCACGTCTTCCCCGCGTGCAGCACTCCGGAGGGAATGAGGTGCAACACGGTCTTCTGACCGCCGACGACCAGCGTGTGGCCGGCGTTGTTGCCACCTTGAAAGCGCACGACGATCTGGGCGTGCTCCGTCAGGAGGTCGACGATCTTCCCTTTTCCCTCGTCACCCCATTGGGCTCCAACAACGACGACGTTCGGCATGGTGCGGCGGCTCTATATGGAAAGCGCGCGTCGGTCACGGGTGACAGCGTTCGACGTAACCGCACCCAAGAGACACGCACACTTCGCGGCGCCGCCCTGCCCATTCGCCTGAACGCTGCGCCTCCGCGAACTCGCCGGCCGCGTTCAGAAGTTCTCGTTCTTCGAGCGGGAATTCGCCGAAGACGGGCTCGAGCGAGTCTTCGAGGAGGAAGATGACGCCGGTGCGAATCGGCCGGGTGTCGTTCGTGAAACGGCGCGCGGCGAGCGCGTAGCACCCGAGTTGAAAGCGATGCGTTTCGAGCGGCGTTCTCGCGGTGGTCTTGTAGTCGACGACGATGATTTCGTTCTCGCGTTCGAGGAGCAGATCGATCTGCCCGCGCAACACGAGATCAGGGCGCCCGCGCAGGCGCAGCGCGAAGGGGAGCTCACGCTGCAGATTCTTCGCGTTGGCCGCGAGCTCACGCCCGAAGGCTGAGCTCCAGAAATGTTCGACGAGCGAGACGGCGTTCGCGTCGAGGCGCTCGCTCTTGTGCAGCTCGACGAGCGCGGGTTTCAACTTCGGCGTGCCGACGAGGTGCAGCGGTGTGAGCTGGAGCAACCGATGCGCGGCGATGCCGTGTCCGCGCCCGAGGCCATTGGCGGCGACCGGCGCCGAAGGCAGCCCGACCTGATGCGCGAAGTGGAACATGCGCGGGCACGACACGAAGTCGTGCAACTGCGTGACGGGGAGAACGAGCTCGCGTGACGCGCTCGGCGCGGGCGCACGGATGCGCGCGAGCAGCCCGCGAACGTCGTGCTGCGCGTCGGCCTTCGGCGTGGGGACGCGCGGCGTGTCGAGCTTCGTCGCCTCCCACCGTTCGCGCGTGCCTTCGGTCACCCGGAGCTCGAAGAACGCGTCGACGTCGTTCGCCCAGGTCTTCGCGCGTTGGTACCGCAGGCCGAGCATCACACGGTCCCGCGCACGCGTCATCGCGACGTAGAGCAGACGGAGATTCTCGGCGCGCGCGCGCCGCGTGAGCTGCGCGGTGACCTTCGCCGCGGAGTGCGACTTGAGTTCCTCATCTCCACGCGACGGCTTGACCAACGCGAGGCCGAACTGGCGATCGAAGCGCACCGCGCTGTTCTCTCCACGCGGCGCGGTGACGAGATCTGGCAGCACCACCACCGGCCACTCGAGCCCCTTCGACTGATGCACCGTGCAGAGCGTCACCGCGTCGAGATCGAGCTCATCGACGACTTCGCCTTCTGCTTCGCGCGGCGCCTCGTCGGCGAGCTCGAGGAGTTCAGCCGCGAATGAGGCGACGCTGACTCCGCGCTTTTCACGTTCGAGCGCGAGCGCGAGCAGCTTGTCGAGGTTCGCGAGCGCCTGTTCACCGAACGGAGCCGCCGCGAGCGAGACGCGGAACCCGAAGACCTGCACCGCCATGCGCAACAACGCGCGGAGCGACAACACACGCGACGCCGTTCGCAACTCGCGGAAGCGTTCACGGAACTTCCGCAGTGCTTCGCGCGCGTGCCCGCTGAGCGACGACTCGTCGACCGCCGCGTCAATCACGCTGCGCGCGTCGAGCTTCCAACGTTCACCGATGCGCGGCCTCGCGAGGTTGACCCAATCGGCGTCGTTCAAACCGACGAGCGGGCTGCGCAACACCACCGAGAGCGCGAACGCGTCGTCAGGCTGCACGAGCAGCGAGAGCAACGACGCGAGGTCGATGACCTCCTGCGCGCCGTAGAAGCCGCGGCCACGAACGACGCGATGACGCACACCGTGACGAACGAGCGCCTGCCGGTAGACCTCGACCTGCGTGAAGCGTTGGAACAGCAGCGCGAACTTTCCGCCGGTGAGGTTCCACTCGCGCATCGCGCGCAGCAGCGCCTTCGCGATCGCTTCGGCGTCGTGCTCGCGCGTGACCTGCGCGTCGTATTTCTCGGGCAGCGACGCGTCGGTGAGCTCGATGATCGGCGGGCCGTCGGGCGCGTCTTCACGATGCGCGCGCAGGTCGTCGTGCTCGGGTTGGTAGACGACCTCGAAATCAGCGGGCTCTTCGCCGTACGCGGCCGCGCCCATCAACCGCTCGAAGCCCGCGTTGAAATGCTGCAGCAGCGGCGCTGTCGAGCGACGTGAAGTGCGCAGATACGCGCGCCCCCCGCCGCTGTTCTCGATCGCACGCGCCATCACCTCGAACACGCTCACATCAGCGCCGCGGAATTCGTAGATCGACTGCTTGCGATCACCGACCACGGCGAGAAAGCCACTGCGCTGCGGGAGCGCGACGATCTCCTCGTGACGGCCTTCGAACCCCTGCGAGACACCGGCTCCGCGTTCTTCGGCCAGCAGCAGAACGATCTCGAGCTGCAAGCGGTTGGTGTCTTGAAATTCGTCGACCAGGAGCGCACCGAGACGTTCTTGCGCGGCCCGACGCGCTTCGACGTCGTCGCGCAGCAGATTGCGCGCCTGCACGAGCAGACCGGTGAAATCGAGAGCGCCCCGGGCGGCCAACGCGCGCTCATACGACTCGACGACCTCACTCAACACTTCGCGAACTTCACCTTCCAATGGCGCGAGCAACGTCGCGGCGTAGAGCTGCGAGACATTGTTGGAACCCGGCTCGTCGGCGGCGATCGCCTTGCGCAACACGTCCAGCGGAGCGCGTGTGCAAGCCAAAAAAGCGAAAAAC
>JBEHYH010000024.1:0-25315 GCA_048498275.1 Myxococcota bacterium
ATCGAGACCTCGTGTTTCATGCGCTCGACGCGATGCCGCCCGCGTGGGGCCAGGGCCTGCAGCTCGCGGCGCGGTACGCCGGTGGCGTGGGCGTGAGCTATTACCAATTCAGCTACATCCGCGGAGACAATGGCGCGCAGTCGATCGGCGGCGAGACCGGCGGTGATTTCGTGACCGGCGGCGTCGGTTCTGGCTACTTGCCATTGTCTACCGGGCAGAACTGCTTTCTCGGCAAATGCCCCTGAGCGCGTTGCTGGCGGCGCTGATGCTGAGCAGCGCGCCTGACGCGGGCAGCGGCGCGCCCTTCTCGTGGGACGTGCCGGGTCAGCTCACGCTGGTGCGGGTCGGCGACAAGCTCGATCGCAACGGCCTGCCGATGGTGATCTACGCCGCGCGTTCGAAGTGGAAGCTCGGCGATCTCCTCACGCACTACGCGAAGCGCTTCGAGAAAGAAGGGTTCTACCTGCCCGGCCGCGTGCGCCTGCCGGGCTTCGATTCGCCGCGCGTGGTCGCGCTCGACGAGACGAAGATGATCAGCTTCCTAGTCTACGGCGCGCCGATGCCCGACGGCACCACATCGCTGATCCTCGGCGCGGCTGATCTCGGGCACCGAAAGCTGGCGGCGACGAACGGGCTCCCGGTGTTCCCCGGGGCGCGGCGTGTCACCACCTTCAACGTCGAGCAGGCGGCGGCGCTCTCGTTCACCGTCACCGCCAGCGAGGCCGAGTTGATCGACTTCTACCGGAGCGTGTTGCCGTCGGGCGGGTGGAAGGAGCGCGAGCCGGGGGTCTTCATCCGCGACGGCCGCGCGGTGAAGGTGCTCGCGAGGCCTTCAGGTCAGGAGCTCTCGGTGATGGTGATCGACAGCCTCGATGAAGACGCGCCGCTCAGCGGAATTGAGGGCGGCTCACGTAGCCCGTGAGCTTGCCCATGCGCCACGAGGGGTCCTTGGGGTCGGTGCCGATCATCGACAACGCGCTGCCGAGCAGGCCGAGGCGCTTCTGGAATTCAGGGTCGGGCTTCACGCGCACCTCGAGCTGCGGCTCGCAGTAATCGAACTTCTTCGCGAGCTTGATGGCGCCCGAGAGGTTGAGCTCGAGGTCGGGGCTCTTCGACTTGAAGTCGTCGACCTTCGCCGAGCCCTTGTCGATGGTGATCTTGCCGGTCAGATCGCCGAGCACGATCTTCGGGAGATCGATCGGCGTGGGCTCCGGGCCGAACTGGGGAATGGCGATGTTCGCCTGACCGCCGTTGATGGCCAGCGCGCTCGTGGTGAGCGAGATGGTGCCGCTGGCCTGCGAAAGATCAGGCTCGGCGGGCGCGTTGGGCGCCGCGGCGGTCTTCGGCAGCGTCAGGTCGACGTGCGCGTCGATGGTGCCTCCGAAGTCGATGCCCGAGAAGCCCTTCAGATTGCCCTTGGTCAAATCGAGACCATCGACGTCGACCACCACGCGCGTCGAGCCGAACGCCCCGACCCGCGTGGCCACCGTGCCGCCCAGCACGCCGGCCTTCACCTTCACTCCGAGGGGGAAGAGCGACGGCCCGATGCTCAACGAATCGATCTGCATCGCCTCGGGCGGAGGGTCGGCGTCTGACTTCTTGCTGATCTTCACGTCGCTCGCGCGCACCGAAAAGAAGCCCGGGCCCATGGAGCCGACGCGCACGAAATAGCCCGCGTTGTCGGCTTCGACGCGAATGCGCTCGCGGAGCGCGTCGTAGGGGAAGGTGACGAAGAACATCAGCACCAGGGCGACGATCGCGAAGGCCGAGTAGCCGAGAATGCGTTTCCAGAGCGCGGTCTGTTTCGGGGCCATGACTCACTTCATCTTGTAGGTGGCGATGGTGAGCCACGCGGTGACTGATTCCTGCGCGGGCCGGGGCTCCAGGCGCAGGTACTTGATTCTGACGATGCCGGGGCCCGCTTCGACCGCGCTCATGAAATCGATGAGGCGGTTGATCTTCACGTCGGTCAACGTCACCTCGACGCTGCTCTCGATGATCTTCGACCCCTCGAGGGGGATGTCGGCCTTCGGGTTGATCGACGGCAGCTCGATGCCGGCGGGCTTGGCCTTGTCTTCGAGGTAGCTCACCAGGCGCACGTTCGAGGCGCGGAGCTGGTTCTCGAGCAGGTCCTGCTTGGCCTTCGCCTCGCGGTAGCCAGACGCGAGCGTCTGCACTTCGTCGAGCTGGGTGATCTTCTTCGAGGTGCGATCGCGAATCTGATTCGCGGTGCTGTTGAAGCTGAAGATCACCATGAAGACGATGAAGACGCCGAGCGCGGCACCGGCGCCGCCGAGCATGCGCTTCTCACGCGCGCTGAGCGCGGCGAGCTGCGACTGAAGTTGGGCCTGAAGGTCGGTCAGGGCACTCATCCGTTGTTCGCCTCCACGTCGTCGGGGCACTCGACCTGAATCTCGAGTCGGCTCTGCACCTTGGATCCGTCCTTCGACTTCTCGATCTTCCCCTGATTGACCTCCTTGAAGCACTTGTAGGTCTGGAGCGCGTTGATCAGCTCTTCCAGGTTCTTCGAGGTCGCCGTCTCGCAGCGCAGCGAAATGCGGTCCATGTCGATGACCATGTCGCCGAAGGTGACCTCCATCTCGGGCGGTACGTGCGCGGTCAGCTCGGCGAGCAGCGTCGAGGCAGACCGCGTGGGGATGCCGGCGGCCGGGCTTTCCTGACCCTTGAGCATCGAGGTGGCGATGGTGAAGTCTTTCTCGCACTTGCCGAGAATCTTCTGGGTGATCTCACAGAGGATCGCGTCGACCTGCTTCTCGCGGCGCGTGAGCACCGAGTTGCGCACGATGCCGCTGGCGATCATGAGCACGAAGAGAATCGCCGCGAACGCCGCGAGCTGGCCGATCTTGTCGCTCGCGAAATCGAAGTCGCTCTTGAACCCGAACTCACCGCGCCGGAGGTTGAAGCGCGGCGCCTTCGCGCCCGACGTGGCGCCGCGCAGCGCGAGCGCCCAGGCCTGCGCGTTCACCACGCCACCCAACTCCGGCGGCGTGTCGAGCAACCGGGTGGGAATCTGAAGGTCGTTCGCGAGCTGGCCGGCGAGGCCCTTGAGCTGCGAGGTGCCACCGCACAGCAGCACGAGGCCGATCTGCGCCTTCGAACGCGTGGACCATGACTTGATGGTCGAACGCACGTCGCGCAGCACCGACTGCAGGCCGCGCATGAAGACCCCCGCCGCGCGCTCCGATTCGGCCCCGACCACTTCGTCACCGACCGCGCCGTGCTGTTCTTTCCACGCGGCGGCGTCGGCGAGGCTGATCTTGAACTCGTTCGAGAGCCCGCGCGTGAGCGCGAAGCCACCGCCGGCGAAGGTGCGCGCGAACTCCACCGTGCCGCCGGGTTTGCCGATGGCGATGCCGCAGCGCTCATGACCGAGGTCGAGCACCGCCACCGCCTGCCCCGGGTCGACGATGTTCACGGGGAGCGTCGCGAGGACGTTCTGGTACGTGAGCGCCGCGTGGGTGACGATCTTCGGGTCGAGCTTCGCCTCGGCGAGCGCGTCGAGCACCGGCTTGAGCTCGGTCTTGCGCGCGACCCCCACCAGCAGCTGCGCGCCCTTGTCGTCGGCCTGCCACGTCTGATGGTCGTAGACCGCGTCGTCGAGGTCGTACGGCAGTTGACTCTCGATCTCGAACGCGAGCGTCGATTCGATCTTCTTCGGGTCGGCGAAGGGCAGGGTGATGGGGTGCGTCGCCAGCGACGTGCCCGGCATCGCCACGGCGACGACATCGGCCATCAACGGGTTCTGCGTGAGCTGCGCGAGCGCCGCCTTGAGCCGCTCCGGGCGCTCACCTTCGGCGGGCAGGGGAGCCGTGAAGACGTTCTTCACCGCGCCGCCGCTGCGGTTGGTTTCGACGATCACGGCTTTCACCGAGTGACTGCCGAGATCGAGGCCGAGGACGCGGGCCATGGGTTATTCCTCTCTCCAGTAAACGAGCCGCCCGAGCGTGTCGTCGAGACGAACGACGGCGGTGATGGTGCGGGTGACGTCGCCGGCCGTGCCGGCGACGCTGATGCGGTAGGTCTGGCTCTTGTCGCCGATGATGCGATTGCCGGCGACGTTGTTCTGCACGCTGCCGTTCACCGGCACACCCGACGCGGCGACGATGTTGATGAAGTCATTCACGCTCATGCCGAACAGCGCGAACACCCGCGCCGCGCGGATCTTCTTGATCAACGTGTCCATGAACACCGGGTCTTGCAGGCGCGGGTCGGGGCGCAGCGGGTCGGTGATGGAGCGGATCGCGACCTCCAGCAGAATCGGGTCGTCGGTGTTGATGTTCAGCTTGGAGTTCACGTCGGGGTACACGGTGAGCTTGTCCTTGAAGGCCGCCATGAAGCGGTCGTTCACGCCGTGCACCATGAAGAGCTCGTCGAGGCTGTCGAAGCGCGCGTTCTTCGCGCGGTACTGCGGGTCGTACTTCGAATACCCGCCGTTCTCGTCGCTGAAGCCCTTTTGAAACGGGTCGCCCGTGCCCGACAGGTTCAACGTGGTGCCGGTCTCGTCTTCGTCGACCCAGTCACGCATGTTCACGATGACCTCCTGGGGCGTGAGCTTGATGCGATTGCTGTCTTCCTTTTCAAAGAGGAACTCGAACTTCTTGTCGCCGAGCGTGGCGATGAGCTGCATCAGCAACCCCAGCGCGGTGCCCTGCGGCGCGTCGAGCTTCGAGAGGTTGATGCGCTCCTCTTCGTCGGTGATCTTCGATTCGAAACAACCGGTGAAGCTGCCGAACTTGCGCTCGTGCTGTGACGCCGCGAGCTCCGGGTTCTCTTCGTCGAAGTCGAACTTCTTGCTGCTCGACTGCGGCTTGCCGAACACGGAGTCGGCGATGGGCCGGCCCTTTTCGTCGAACTCGGGGACCATCTGCGCGAGCATCTGGCAGTCGATCTTCGCCATGCGCCACAGCTGAATCGACATGCTTCCGCCACCCGCTCCGGCGCCGCCTGCACCGCCACCGCCGAGCATGCCCGCGAGGCCGGCGCCTGCACCTGCCCCCGCTCCGCCGGTGAGCTGCTGCAGCATGCCGCTCAGGTTGGGGATCTGGATTTGATCGATCTGCTTCTGGAAGCGCAGCACCAGGCGCGAGAGCCCGATGCCCGACTTGGCGAGGTAGTGCGCGCGCAGTTCATCGCGCTGATTGGTCGCCAGCCGCAGCTCGACGACGGAGTTGTAGCGGACCTCGTTGGCCACCAACGTGAGCACCGCGATGCCCACCAGCACCAGCAGCATCGCGATGCCGCGCTCGCCGCGACGAACCGTCTTTGCGCGCCGGGTTCTCATTGGTACCTCGGGAACTCGGTGTTCAACATGATGCGCGCCTGGGTGACGTACTTGACCTCTTTGCCGCTCTCGTCGACGGCGTAGAGCGTGATCTTCACGCGCGTGGGCAGCAGCGACTTGCGCTCGTTTCGCCGCGTGTCCCACTCGTCCTGCCAGTCCTTCTTCTGGCTGTCCCAGTACTGGAACTCGATCTTCTTCGCGCCTTCGAAGAGCGAATCTTCGGTGCCGCCGTGGTCCATGCGCTCTTCGAGAATCACCTTCTCGCGGCGCACGAGATCATCGCGGCCCTTGGCCTTCGGGTCGGGCGACTTCTTGATCGAGTACTCGACGATCATCTGATCCGACTCCTTCGCGTCGGCGTAGAGCCGCTGGTGCGAGAGGGTCGAGAAGGTCAGCTTGTCGCGCGTGCCGATGAAGTTCGTCGGCCGGTCGTATTGATCGCGGTAGCGCTTGGGGTCGTAGCGATCGCTCACGTACGCCGCGGAGATCTCGCGCGTCATGCGGCTCATCGCGGCGCGGAGCATCCGGTAGTGCTCCGACTGCGTCTCGATGACGTCCTTGTTGACGATGGTGGTGTTGAAGCTGACGCCGATCACCGCGCCGATGAACGCCGTGATGGCGATGGCGATGACGATCTCCATCAACGTGAAGCCGCGGCGCTTCATCGCTTCACCGCCCCGGTGTTGGGGAACAGCGAGCTGCCCGCTCCGAAGAAGTTGTTGCCGCCCGCCGCGCCGCCGCCCGTGAGCGCGTTCTGCGCCGCCGGCATCAGCACCGCGCCGTCGTCGTCACACATGCCCGCGCCGCTCGCGCACTGTCGCGGTGAACGCGCCGCCGTGCCGTCGGGCCGCGTGTAGCCGGTGCCCGTCGCGGTGCTGCCGGTCGATGCCGCCTGCTGCGCGAGCGCCGCACCGCCGTTGATGTCGCTGCCGGGCCCGAGCGAGACCACGTGCGTGACGAGGTCGATGCTCTCGGTGATCTTCCCCTCTTTCCAGCTCACGGTGAGGTGCACTTCGCGCACCGACTTCTGCAACTGGTCGACCATCTGCGTGAACTGCTGCTGCGCCATGCCGGCCATCGGCCCGAGCAGCCCCATCAGCCCGCCGCCCTGCGCCGCCTGCCCTGCGGCCTGCTGCGCGCCGGCGATCGCCGAGTTGCTGATGTTGCCACCGCCCATCATCGTCTGAATGAGCGAGGTCGGGTCGGCGCCACCTGAAGCACCGGTGCCGCTCCCGGTCAGGGGGATGCCGAAGAGCGCTCCGAACAATTGATCGGGCGAGAGCCCGTTGGTCTTCGGCACGATGACCTTCGAGCGCCACTTGAACCCGGGCCAACCCTCGGCGCTGAAGTCGCCCGAATCTTCGTCGTCATCGGCGGGCAGCGGCTCGTCGTACAGCTTCTGCTCGAGGTCGGTCATCTTCGAGCGGGCGAGCAGCGTCGCGACGGTGAGCTTCTTCGCGTACACGTGCGCGTAGACAGCGTTGGAGTTGATGTCCAACACGGCGACCAGCGACACCGCGAGAATCGACATCGCGACGACGACCTCGAGCAGCGTGAACGCGCGCGCGCGGAGCCGATAGCGCCGCCCAAACGGCGCGCGAGACGGCTTCGAGCGACCAGAACCACGGGAGTTCTTGTTCATGTGCGCGGCACCTCGAGATCTTCGGAGTAGATCTTCGTCTTGCCGGTGAGCGGCGAGATGGTGAGCGTCCACACGTTGTCGCCCTGACGCAGCCACACCTGGGCGCGCTCGGTGAAACCCTGCGGGAAGAAATAGAGGTACGCGACGCCGAACTTCGCCTTCTCGCGCTGCTTCTGCGTCCACACCTCGACCTTCACGTTCGAAGGCAGCGTCTTCTCGGCCACGTCGTCGCTCGAGAAGTTCGAGTACTGCGCGGCGTCGTTCACGCGCTTCTCTTCCTGGGCCTGCAGTTCCTGCAGCGTCGGCGCGTCGTCAGAGTCGAGCCGGCGGAAGCGGTCGTCTTTCTTGTCTTCGACCTTGTCCTTGAGCTTCTTGCGCGTCTCCTTGAGTTCCTCGTCGCGCTTGGCGCTGGTGGTCGCGCCGCCGGCCGCGCATTCGGCGCGCCAGCTCGCCGGCGTGTCTTCGTCGCGCTCTTCGGGCAGCGTGAAGACGATGCGGCAGGTTTTGCCCGAGAGCGCGGCCGTGTCGTAGAGCGCGCGGATCGTGCCCGCGAGCTCGGTCGAAGATTCCTTCGCCTTCGCGCCGGTGAGCGCGCCGACGCTGAAGGTCACCGCCGCGAACAACACGGCGACGATCATCAGCGCCACGACGATCTCGATGAGCGTCATGCCTCGCGCGGAGTTGCGGCTATGGCGGGCAGGGCGCTTCATCGGTCAGTTCTTCTTGTCGACGTCCTTCGAGGAGATGTCGGCATCGCCATCAGCACCACCGGGGGCGCCGTCCTTGCCGTACGAGATGATGACGGGCTTGTTGCCTTCCTTCACGTAGACGTACTCGTGGTCCCACGGGTCGACCGGGGGCTTCTCGAGAATTTGCGCGTCGACGAGCGCCTTCAGCCCCGCGCCGGTGTCGGGGTAGTTGCCCTTCTTCGCGTAGTAGGTCTTCAACGCGTTGTTGATGTTCTGAATGTCCATCTTCGCGCGGTCGACCTTGGCCTGATCGAGCTGGGGAATGACGGCGATGCCGACGGCGGCCATCAGCAACGAGAGAATGGTGATCACGACGATGATTTCGATCAGCGTCATGCCCTTGCGGCGGCGATTGCGATTGTTGGTCTTCATGAGGTCCTTTGTTCCTTTCAGTGCTCAGCGCACCATCGAGTTCATCTGCAGAATCGGCATGAGAATGGAGAAGGCGACGAACGCGATGACCGCGCCCATGAGCACGATCATCATCGGCTCCAGCAGCGCGGTGAGCGCGCCGATGCGAACGTTGACGCTCGACTCGTAGTTTTCGGCGACGTTGAGCAGCATGTCCTCGAGCTGGCCCGAGCGCTCCCCGATGCCGACCATGTGGTAGACGAGCGGAGGGAATTCGCCTGATTTCTTCAGCGGGTTGGCGATGCTCTCACCTTCACGAATCGCCTCGCGCGCGGTGTCGACGACGGCCGACATCGTCGAGTTGGTGATGACGTTCTTCACGATGTCGAGCGCGTTGAGCAGCGGCACGCTCGATTTGAGCAGCGTGGCCAGCGTGCGCGCGAAACGGGCGACCGCGAGCTGACGCACCAGCGGCCCGAACACCGGCACGCGCAACACGATGCGGTCCCAGATCGGCTTGCCCTTTTCGGAGCCGGTCCACCGGTAGAAGAGGAAGAACGACGCGAGGATCCCCGGCACCGCGAGGAACCAGTAGTCCTGCAGGAAGTTCGACGACGCGATGAGCAGCTTCGTCGTCCACGGCAGGTTGACCTTCATGTCGTCGAAGATCTTGGTCACCTTCGGCACGACGACCGTCATCAGCATGATGAGCACGCCGCCGCCGATGACCATCATGATCGCCGGGTAGATCATCGCGCCGACGATCTTCTGACGCAGGCGCGCCTGGCCTTCGGTGAACTCCGCCAGACGCATCAGCACCGCGTCGAGCGCGCCCGAGCTCTCGCCCGCGCGGATCATGTTCACGAACAGCGGGCCGAACACCTTCACGTGGTTGTTGAGCGCGTCACCGAGCGACGAACCTTCGTTCACGCGCTGCTTCACGTCGGAAAGGATGCGCTTGAGCTTTTCCTTCTCGACCTGATCGACCATCGCCGTCAGCGCTTCGACCAGCGAGACGCCGGCCTTGAGCAGCGTCGCCAATTGACGCGTCATCACCGCGATGTCGTCGGTGTTGATGCCGCCGCCCGCGAGCTTGCGCAGGTTGACGTCGCCGCCGCTCAACACCGACTGCGGAGCGCCGGGCTTGCCGCCCATCTTGCCGTCGCTCTGGCCCACCACGTCGGTGAGGAAGATGCCGTCTTTGCGCAGCGCCGCGCGCAGCGCCTTCGCGCTCTCGGCTTCCTTCAAGCCGGTGACGTTCTTCCCTGCGGCGTTCAAGCCCTTGTATTCGAAGACGGCCATGACGCTTTAGAGGTCCTCCTGCGTGACGGAGAGCACTTCGGCGATGGTGGTCTCGCCGCGCGCGATCTTCAGCGCGCCGTCGTCGAGCAGCGTGAGCATGCCTTTTTCCATCGCCTTCTTCTTCACCGTGCCGGAGTCGACGTTCTTCAAGATGAGCTGGCGGATGTCGTCGTCGAGCACCAGCAATTCGTAGACGCCGCTGCGGCCGCGGTAGCCGACGCGGTTGCACGCCGGGCAGCCCCTGGCGCGGTACACGGTGCCGCCTCCGAGCGCGCGGAAGCGGTCCATGCTCATGCCGAGCTTGGCGATCTCCTCGGCGGTCGGCTCGTACGGCTCGCGGCATTCCTTGCAGACGCGGCGCACGAGGCGCTGCGCCATCACCGCCATCAGCGACGACGACACGAGGAACGGCTCGATGCCCATCTCGACCAGACGCGTGACGGCGCCCGCGGAGTCGTTGGTGTGCACCGTCGAGAACACGAGGTGACCCGTGAGCGACGCTTCGATGGCGATCTGCGCCGTCTCCTTGTCGCGGATCTCGCCGACCATGATGATGTCGGGGTCTTGTCGGAGGAAGGCGCGGAGCGCGGAGGCGAAGGTCAGCCCGATCTTCTGGTCGAGCGGCACCTGGTTGATGCCCTTGAGCTGGTACTCGACGGGGTCTTCGCAGGTGAGGATCTTCACCTCCGGCGTGTTGATGCGCGTGAGCGCGCCGTAGAGCGTGGTCGTCTTGCCTGAGCCCGTGGGGCCCGTGACGAGGATGATGCCGTGCGCCCGGCGGATCAGCTCGTCCATGCTCCCGAGGATGTCGGGGTTCATGCCGATTTCACCGAGGTCGAGCAGCGTCGCGCTCTTGTCGAGCAGACGCATGACGATGCTCTCGCCGTGCACCGTGGGAATGGTCGACACGCGGATGTCGATGTCGCGGCCGGCGAGCTTGATCTTGATGCGGCCGTCTTGCGGCAGGCGCTTCTCGGCGATGTTCAGCTGCGCCATGATCTTCACGCGGCTGATGATCGAGTTCTGGTAGCGCTTCGGCGGCTTGATGATGTTCTGCAGCACACCGTCGATGCGGAAGCGCACCGCGAGCTCTTTTTCCATCGGCTCGATGTGAATGTCTGACGCACGCTCTTTCGCCGCGCGGAACAGCAGCGAGTTCACCAGGCGGATGATCGGCGCTTCGTCGCCGGTGTCGAGGAGGTCCTGATCCGACTCCAGCACCTGCTCGGCGGCGTCGAGGTCCTGCGCCTCCATCTCGCTGACGACCTGGTCGGCCTCGTTGATGGCGCGGTCGTAGACGGAGTTGATGGCGTCGATGATCGTGGTGCCACGCGCGATCTTCGCGATGACCTCGCCGTTGAGCAGCTCCCGCGCGTGGTCGATGACCGCGGTGTCGAGCGGGTCGGCGACGGCGATGGCGACGAAGTCGCCTTCACGCTTCAGGGGGATGAACTTCGACAGCTTCGCGAAGTTGATCGGCACGCCCTTGACGAGCTCGCCGTCGACGTCGTCGACCGAGATGTACTCGAGGTATTCGAGGTCGAGCTGCGCGGCGAGGGCGCGCGTCACCTGCTCGTCGCTCATCACCTTCATGCCGATCAGCACCTCACCGAGCCGGCCGCCTTTTTCGGCCTGCGCGACCAGCGCCTCCTCGAGCTTCGCGCGCTCGAGCCCGAACGACTCGACGAGGATCTCCCCGAGCGGCCGCCCGAACAGGTACGCCGGAGCGTGCGACACCAGCCGCGTCGTCTCGGTGACCGAAGGCTCGTTGAGGTCGGCGCTGCCGTTCATTTACGGGTTCTCCGCGGGTTTCTCAGACGCAGGCGCCGCCTCGGGGGCGATCGTCGGCGTCTCGGTCTCGGGCGTGGTCTTCGACTCGTCGCTCTTCGTGGTGTCGGCCTTCTCGACCTCGGTCTTCTCGCCGGCGGGAGCGATGACCTTCTCGTTCCCGTTCCCCGGGCCACCGTTCTCGATCTTGTTCATCTCCTTCACGACGATCTGGCTCACGCGCGCCAGGGGGCCGGGCTTGCGCTCGAAGTCGATGGCCACGTCGTAGCCGGTGGTCGCGCCGTAGAACTGTTCGACGAACTCCTGACGCTCACGCATCTTGCGCTCGAAGATCCGGCGGAAGTCGGAGCCGTCGCGGATGATGTACGGCGTGAGGAACAACAGCAGGTTGGTCTTCACCTTGCGGCGCGTCTGCTGACGGAAGAGGTTCCCGAGGAGCGGGATGTCGCCGAGGATCGGAGTCTTCGACACCGACTCGACGATGCGGTCCTGCATGATGCCGCCGATGACCACCGTCTCCTGATCTTTCGCGACCACGGTGGTCTTGGCGCTGCGCTTCGAGGTCGTCGGCCCGAGGATCGGGTCAGACGACGCGATCTCTTCGGTCGACTCGTTGATGACGAGGCGCACGTAGTCGCTCTCGTTGATCTGGGGCTTCACCGACAACTTCAGGTCGACGTTCTGACGCTGAATGCTGCCGAACGCCGAACCGCCGCCGAGCCCCGACAGGCCGCTCAAGCCCGAGGTCAGACCCGAGAGGCCCGAGGTCAGGCTCGAGGTGCCCGACAGACCGCTCAAACCCGCGAGGCTGCCGAGGCCGAGACCCGTGGAGTAACCCGACTGGAAGGGCACGTTCTGACCGACGGTGATTTCGGCCTCTTCGTTGTCGGTGGTGAGGATGTGCGGCGTCGAGAGCACGTTCACGTCACTCGACTTCTGCATCGCGTTGATCACGATGCCGAACGCGGGGATCTGCACGCCGCCGATCGTCAGGTTGGGGATCGTCGGGCCCTGCAGGCCGGCGAGGAAACCGCTCATGCTGACCAGGTTCGCGATCGACAGCGACGGAGGCAGACCCGAACCACCGCCGTACTTGGTGCCGAAGAAGATCGGCATCGTGCCGCCCTGACCGTCGCTCACCGGCAGACCACCATGCAGGTTGATGCCGAGGTCGGAGTTGCGGTCGAGGTTCACTTCCATGATCACCGCTTCGACGAAGACCTGCCGGCGGCGAACGTCGAGCTTTTCCACCACGCGCACCAGGCTGCGGTAGTCGGCCTGGCTCGCGATGATCACCAGCGAGTTGGTCGCCTTGTCGGCGCTGACCTTCACTTCGCCCGAAAACAATTCGGCGGCACCACCGCCGGCACCAGCCCCCGGCTTCGGAGGCGCGCCGGCCTTCGGCTTGTTCGCCGTACCCTGCGCCAGCGTCTGCAGCGTCGAGGCGACGTCCTCGGCGTTCGCGTTCTCCAGGTAATAGACGTTGATGCGGCCTTCACCGGAGATGGGAATGTCGATTTCCTTCACCAGCGAGTTGATGCGCTCGAAGCCCGCCGGGCTGGCGATGATGATCAGCTTGTTGGTGCGCTCGTCGGGGATGATCTGCGAGAGCGTCGCCGGGCCGCCGCCGCCGGGCGCTTCTTCACCGGGCTTACCCTGAACCGCGGGCGCCGCCGCCAGCCCCGGCTTCTGACCCGGCTTGCCGCCCTTGTTCTCGAAGAGCTTCTGGATCTTGTCGGCCACGTCCTGCGCGGTCGCGTACTGAACCTGAATGACGCGGATCTCGTCGGCCGCTGAACGCGAGTCCAACTGATTGATGATCTTCTCCAGGCGATGCATGTTGGAGCCGAGGTCATTGATGATCAGCGTGTCAGGCTGAAAGGGAATGCTGTCGCCCTGCGGCGTGACCAGTTGCTGCAGCACCCCGCGAATGGCCTCCAACTCGACGTTCTTCACCTTGAAGATGCGCGTCACCATCTGCTCATTGGTGGTGTACGCCGCGTCAGGGTCGGTGATCGTGGGGATGGGGAATTGCCGGGCCTTCTGCTTGTCGACAATCTTCATGAACTTGCCCTGTTCGTAGACAGCCAGGGAGTTCGAATCGAGCGCGGCGAGGAATGCCGCGTAAAACTGGTCGGCGTTGACTTCGACCTTGCCGTTCTCAGGCCCGATGATCGAAATCTTCCCGCGGATATTCTCGGGCAAGATGAAGGTGCGGCAGGTGACGTCAGACACCGTCTGCACCAGCTTCTCGATCTCGACCTTGTCGAAATAGATGTTGTACTTGCCCTTCTTGCGCTGGTCTTCGCAGCTGGGCTTCTTGGGGGCAATCGTCGAAGGTGCCTGCGCGAAGGCGAGAGTCGCAGAGAGCGCGAGCAGGGCAGAAATCGTTCGGTTCATGATGATTATCGGACGTTGTAGGTGCTGCGCTGGGAGCCGCCGTTGCGCTCGTACTCAATGTCGATGCGCGTGGATTCTTTGAGCTTGGAGTAGATCTCCAGGGCTTTTTCGGGGCTATTGAGGTCGAAGCCGTTGATGCGCTTGATGACGTCGCCGTTCTGAATACCGATTTTCGAATAAATCGAATCGGGGCGAATGGAGAAGAGCTTGAAGCCCTGTGCGACGCCGTCTTTGAACGCCGGCACGATGCGGGCTTGCATCGCCACGTCATTCAAGTTGGCGAGCGTCTTGTCGATTTCAGCGCGGGGAATTTCGTAGTCGTTGTCGCCGAGCTTCTTGATGCCCGTGCCCATCGCGACGGGCGGGCCGGCCTCGACCTTCGGCGCGGGGATCATCGCCGGCGGCGGGCCTGCTTCACCGCTCGCGTCGATGAACTCCTTGCGGTTGTTGTTGAGGATGATGACGCGCTCGCGCTCGATCTCGAGGACCTTGGCGTTCTGGAGCATGTCGTCAGGCATGTACGTCGCCGTCTTGAGCGTCACGAGATCTTGAATCGACGCCACCGACCAGGTCGGCATGCTGTCGCTGACCAGCGTGCCCAGCAGCTTGAGCCGCAGCGACGAGCGCACCGGCGCGGCGTTCATGTCGACGACCGGCTCCTTGGGCTCGGTGACCACCGGCTCCGGCTTGGGCACCGGGAGGCCGAGCGACTTGGCGACCTTGTCGAGGTTCAACGTCGCGGTCGGCGACGCACGTTGCACGGCGGCCGGTTTGCTCGCCTTGCCCGTAGGCAGCGGCAGCAGCTGCACCTCGAGAAACGCGTTGGCCGTGCGCGCGACGAGCCAGGCCACCAGCAGCATGAAGAGCAGGTGGACGACCCAGAAATGACGCTTGAACACGAATTCCACGGACAGGGCGAACAGCAAGCCGGGTGCCACATATTCCTTCGTGATTTCAGATATTTGGCGCGTCGTTTCGGCGCCGGAAATGACAAAATGTCACCCTGGTTTCTCCAGCGCGACAGACCGTCGCCGGCCGCCCTCAGAAGATCGCGGAAAGGGCGGCTTCGGCGCCTGCCCAATCGAGCTCGCTGAAGACCTGAACTCCGTGCCGCTGGAGGAGCGCGGTCGTGACCCCGTCACCGTCGACGCGCGTCTTGCTGAACGTGCCGTCGTAGATGAAGCCGCTGCCGCACGACGGGCTCCCTGATTTCAAGACAGCGATCTGAATGCCGAACTCGCGAACGAGCCGGAGCGCTTCCTGCGCGCCGCGTTCGAATTCGGCGGTCACGTCGGCGCCGGTTCTGGCCATTACGCGGCCGTTGGTGATTTCCGCGGGAGGGCGGGGCACCGGCAGACCTCCGGCCACTTCAGGGCACACGCGCACCACGCGGCCTTCGGCGAGCCAGCGCTCGAGAATCGGGTTCGCGGAGCCCTTCTCACGCCCGTCGAAGCGCACGCGTTCTCCGAGCAGGCAGGCGCTGACCAATATGCGCTTCAATCGCGCGGAGCTTTCGCCACCAGATTCCACAGGCCTTGCCCTTCTAGAATGGAGTTCAGCGGTTCGTGGTGAATCGAACAATAAAGAATAGCGGCGGCCAGTTCTTGCAGTTTGATTGGTTCATACTTCTTGAGGCCGAGGAGTTTCGTGATCGCGCGCGCACCCGGCAGAAATGCGCCTTCACGGTCTTCGAACGCCGAAGGCCGGAAGATCGTGTAGGCGATTCCGCTCACCACCACGAGCCGTTCGGCTTCGGCTTTGGCCTTGAGGTACGCGCCGCGCGGCGCACCGGCGCCGACCGCCGAGAGCAGCACGAAGTGGTCGATGGTGCCCGCCGCGCTCGCCGCCGCGAGCAGCTCGCGCGTGGTGCCGATGTCGCTCGATTCATAGGTGTCACCTGAAGCGAAGCGTTTGCGCATGGTACCGATGAGTGAAATCACCGTGTTCCGGCCCCTGAGTACGTCGGCCAGTTTCGGGTCTGAGAGCTCCAGAATCGTCGAGGGCGCGCTGCCGAGTTTCGCCGCGCTCTTCGGGCGGGCGTGCGCGAGAAAGTCGGCCTGCTGGCGAATGGCGAGCGGCACCAGCGTCTGGCCGACCGCTCCGGTAGCTCCCGCGATGAAGAGGGCGCGCTTCTTCATGGTTCCACTCGTATAACGATTCGATGCAGTGCGGCGCCGCGCCCGCTATAGGCGCCGGAGAAGAAGATGAGTTCGTTCATTGTCGGAATGAAGGTGAAGTACCTGCCGCAGCCCGAATGGGGTGTCGGCTATTTGATCTCGGTCGAAGATGGCGGCACCCGTGCGGTCGTCGCGTTCCCGGGGCGTGAGAACGGTGAGCCGCTGACGGTCTCGGCCCGCGGAGGCGCGCTGGTTCACGCCACGCTCGACGAAGGCTCCGCGGTCAAGACGCTCAAGGGCAAGACCGGCGTCGTCATTCGCGAAGAAGAAGGCGGCCGCGGCCTCAAGCGCTACGCCATCCGCTTCGAGGACGGCAAAGAAGACGAGTACCCGGAAAGCGAGCTCAAGGCGCTCCCGCCGAAGCCCGACCTGCTGACGATGTTGAAGGAAGGCCGCACCGCCGACTCGAAGAACTTCCTGCTGCGGCGTCAGGCGCTGCAGCTCGACGACGAGCGCAAGAATGACGCGCTCGGTGCGCTGCTGGCCTCGCGCGTGATGGTGAAGCCGCATCAGGTCGGCGTGGTGCAGCGCGTGCTGTCGGGGCATCGCCCGCGCTTCGTGCTCGCTGACGAAGTCGGTCTCGGCAAGACCATCGAAGCCGGCATGATCTTCTCGGCGCTGCGGCTCTCGGGCCTCGCGCGCCGCGTGCTGGTCGTCGCCCCGTCGCATCTGACCGTGCAGTGGCTCGTGGAGCTCTTCCACAAGTTCAACCACCTCTTCACGCTGATGGATTCGGAGCGTTACGAGCAGTCGCTCGAAGAACAGCCGACCGTTTCACCGTGGAGCCGCTTCAACTTCGTGGTCACCAGCCTCGAGCTGCTGCAGCGCTCGGAGCAGTACCGGAAAGAAGCGGGCGCTCCCGAAGCGCATTGGGATCTCGTCATCATGGACGAGGCGCATCACCTGAAGGGTGAGAAGGCGTACGAGGCCGCGAGCGCGCTGGCGAAGAACTGCTGGGGCCTGTTGCTGCTGACCGCGACGCCGATGCAGCTCGACCCCGCGGAGTATCAGGCGTTGCTGTCGCTGATCGATCCGCTCACGGCTCCGACCGCGAAGGAATTCGAAGCGCGCCTCGCGAAGCAGGAAGAACTGTCGAAGGCGTTGCGCGCGCTGCTGTCGGGCAAGAACGCGACGAAGGCCGTGAAGGAGCTGGCAGCGCAGTTCCCCCATGATGAAGCGCTGCAGGAAATCGACGACCCCGACGAGCTGCTGCTGCACCTCGCGGAGACGTATTCGTTGTCTGATCGGCTGATCCGCAATCGGCGCGCGATGGTGGGCGGGTTCTCGCAGCGTCAGTTGCACGTGCACCCGGTCGAGCTGGGGAAAGATGAGCTCAAGGCGCGTGACGCGGCGCTCGAGGTGCTGAGCGAGTCGTCGGTGCGTGGCGCGGCGTTGGCGAACCTCGTGCGGCGACTCGAGTCGTCTCCGGCGGCGTTCACCGCGGCGCTGAAGAGCAACAAGGCGCTCGCGGGGTTGCAGGTGTCGCTGCCTGATCGCGACGCGAAGTTCGCGGCGTTCGCCAGGCTGCTCAAGGGCATCTGGTCGAAGGAGCCGCGCGCGAAGGTGCTGGTGTTCACCGAGGCGTCAGACACGCTGCACATGCTGCAGTCGAAGCTGCGTCACGAGAACGTCGAAGCGCTCGGCTACCACGGTGATCTGCCGCTCGCGGAGCGTGACCGGCAGGTGGCGCGCTTCCGCGACCCCGAAGGGCCGAAGGTGCTGCTCGCCACTGAAGTCGGCGGGGAAGGCCGCAACTTCCAGTTCGCGCATCACCTCATCAACTACGACCTGCCGTGGTCGCCTTCGACCGTCGAACAGCGCATCGGCCGGCTCGATCGCATCGGTCAGACACAGAACGTCGACATTCACGTGTTCGACGCGCCGGGCACGTTCTCGGCCGACGTCTTGAAAGTGCTGCGTGATGCGGTCGGCGTGTTCGGTGAAACGGTCGGTGGTCTCGACGCGGTGCTCGAAGAGGTCGAACCGCGGCTGACCGAGTTGGCGCTGGAGCCCGCGAAGAAGCGCGCCGCGTACGTCGACGATCTCGCCGACAAGGTGAAGGCCGCGCGTGAGCAGGTGAAGAAGGCCTACGACCCGCTGCTGGATCTGCGCAGCTTCGACAAGGCCGAGGTGAAGCAGCTCGTTCAGCGCGCGCATGAGCGCACCGGCAACGAAGCCGACGACGAGGAGACGCTCGATGACGGCCTGTGGAGCATCGCGCGCGATCTCGACGAGCGCCTCGAGGAGTGCATCACCGAGCTCGCAGACCGCATCGGCATCAAGGTCGATCAGGACCAGGAGGTCGACGCGTTCCAATGTGCGTTCCATTTCGGGCAGGCGCTCAACGTCGAGGCGCTGCCGGGCTTCGACATCACCGAAGAGCGCACCGTGCTCGGCACGTTCTGGCGCGACACCGCCGTCGAGCAGGAGGAGATCGAATACTTCGCCACGGGTCACCCGCTGGTCGAATCACTGTTTGGTTTCCTCCGCGATGGGCCCTACGGCCGCAACGGCGCGCGCTACATCGAAGTGAAGAAGCCGATCCGCTCGCGCGGCATCGAGTTCCTCTTCCACGTCGTGCCTCCGGAGCCGTCGGACACCACGCCGGGTGCGCGCGTGCCGTCGCGTCAGTTGTCCCGGTTCTTGTCTGGCTCGCTGCTGCAGGAAGTGGTGACGCGTCAGCCCGATGGGCGCGCGAAGCTCGACAGCTCGCTCAAGGAGATGTTGCGTGAGGTCGACGGCCGCTCGCTGAAGGGCCCCGAGCTGCCCGCCGCGTTCCCCGAACTGCGGGAGTTCATCGATGAAGCCGCGAAGGCCGCGATGGCCGGCGCGAAGGCCCAGCTCGAGAAGCTCAAAGACGAAGCCCGCGAGCTCATCGAAGACGAGCGCGACCTGTCGATGCTGCGCATCAAGCTGTCGCTCTCGCACCAGGGCGTGCCCGCGAAGAAGATCGAAGAGGTGTTGCGCGACGAACTCGCGTTCACCGACGAGCTCCTCGACGCGCTCGATGGCACCAAGGTGCAGCTCGATTCAGCCTGCGCGTTCGTCATCAACCGCTGAAGACAAAAGAAAACGCCGCGTACTCGTTGGAGTGCGCGGCGTTCGTCTTTGAAGCGCGTTGCTTCAGTGGTTCTGCATCGTGACCGTGTACTGGTTGCAGGTCGGCGCCGTCGATGCCGCGCGGTAGATCTTCACGTAGTACATCGCGCCGTCTTCGCTGCCGTAGCTGCCGTCGTAGCGGTACGTGCGAATGCCGCACTGCTCGTTGTTGGTGCAGCCCTCGCCGAACGTGAATGACGCGCCGGAGTTCGACCGCACGACGCACATGAAGATGCCGGGGTCGGTCGTCGAGAGGTTGATGCGCACGTCATAGTCCTCGCTGAAGACCTGCGAGTTGTCCTGGCCGAAGAAGCCGATCCAATCGACGTCGTCGGTGCGATTGCCATTGGCGTCGTAGCTCGCGTGAATGATGCCGGTGTGGTTCGCCGACGAGCCGTCATCAGACAGCGTGCCTTTGTTGCGGCCGCTGCCGCAGAAGCTTGCGGGGTCACCCGACGGGTCGTTCTCTCGGCACTCGCAGCCCGTCGAAGGCTCGTCGTCGTTGTCATACCAGCCGGTGTCGCACGAGCCGACGCCGCACGAATGCGTCTGCGAGTTGCAGTCGGGCGTACCGTGGGTGATCTGACAGGCCTGCTCGCAGGTCTTCACCACCGCCTTGAGTGGCACGTTCACGTTGTGCGGCACCGGCTCCTCGACGCGAATCGAGAGCGTCGGCAGCGAAGCGATCATCGCGCGCGCCGAGAACTCGATGTCGAACGCCGCGCGTTCGTCGCGATTGAGCGTGAGCGGCAGCGAGGGCAGGTTGTTGAGCGCCAGCAGCGTCGACGCGCCACCCGCGAAGGTGATGTTCGACACGGTGACCGTGCCGTAGCCCGCGTTGCGCAGCTCCAGCGTCTTCGCAACCACCCAGCCCTGCGGTACGTCGCCCCAGTTGAGGCCGCCGTCGGGCGCGTTGGTGACGAGGTTCGGCTCGGTGATGGTGCCCTTGAGCGGCAGCTCGAACGGGTTGCGAATCGGGTCGTCAGAATCGATGACGATGTTGCCGTCGATGAAGCCCGGCGTGGTGCCCGTCACCGTCACCGTCATGTCGATGCGCTCCAACGGCTGCAGCGTCGCCGTCGTCTGATCATCGGGGAACGAGACGGCCACGCGGCCGAGATCGCCACCGTCAGGCCCGGGGTCGGTGACCGTGAGCGACGAGATGTTGAGCGGCAGACCACCGACGTTCGCGACCTTCAGCGTCACCGTCGACGTGCCACCGCGGGCGACCTCGCCGAGGTCGAGCGTCAATTCTTCGGGCTCCACGGTCACGCGCGGCACGCTGTAGCTCGTGCCTTCGACGGCGACGTTCAAAGGGTCGACGCCGGGCGTGGTGGAGCGGACGATGACGTTGGTCTTCAGGTACTTCTCGACCGACGGCTGGAAGCGGAAGCCGACGTCGACCCCGGCGTCAGGCACCAGCGAGACGTCGCCCGGCACGTCGACGCGGAGGTCGCGCACGCCGGCGTCGGTGGGCGAGAGCGCCAGCGAGATGTTGCCGAAGCCGGAGTTCTTGATGCGCACGGGCTTCTCCGAGAACGAGCCGACCTCGACGACGCCGAAGTTCACGGTGGGCGGAGCAGCAGCCAGCTTCGCCTCGCCGACCAGGCGCTTCACGAGCGGAATTTCGAGCTCACCCGGGTCGATGCGCTCGGTGTCTGACTCGTCGCCCGACGCGTCGGTGTAGTCGACCAGCACCTTGATGGCTTCGGGCTTCGGCGCGGTCACCGGAGCGAAGCGCACGTCGATGCGGAAGTCGGCGCCCGCGCCGAGGAGGAAGGGCGTCGGCTGGTCGGCGATGATCGTGTACTCGGGGTTCGCGGAAGAAAGACGAATGGTCTTCACCGCGATGCGCCGGTTCACGGTCGAGAGCACCTTCACCGTCTGCGTATTGTCGCAGCCGGGGGTGACGCACGTGAAGCCGAGCAACGTCGGGTCGGCGACGAGCCCGCGGAAGGCGGGAATCGCCGGCGAGCCGCCATCATTTTTCGGGTTGGCACCACCGCACGCCATCAAGGCCGCCGGCACGCAGAGCAGAGCGAGTCGAAGAGTCTTCATGGTCATTGCGCGGTGAACGTGCTGCCCGAGGAGTTGGTGGTGCGGATGATGTCGGTCACGTACTGCGTGTCGCCCTTCGAGCCGAGATTGAAGCCCTTCTCGGACACGATGGAGCCGTTGACCGATACGCGAATGGTGCCGCTGGTGCCGCTGTGGCTCACGCACACGCTCTGGATGATGTCGCTCACGTCTTGACCCGGCACGGTGATGCCGCCGGTGATGTACGCGAGCAGCGCTTCGACACCGATACCGAGGATGCTGGCGACGATCTGCGTGGGAATGGAGCTGCAGTCTTCCATGTACTGGACCTGCACGCGGTACGTGCCGTCCTGATGGGAGTCGGAGAGGATGATGCGCTCAGGCTCGTCTTTCGGCGCGAACGCGAACCACGACGCGCTGCCGAAGTTGCCCCAGTTCATCGGGTTCGGCATCTGCTTGTTGCAGACGAAGCCGTAGGGGTTCTCCAGCGTCATGTCGACGTTGCGGATGTCCTGGTCGAAGAAGCCTTCGCTGCCGTTGTCGAAGGTCATCTCGACCTTCACGACCTGACCTCCCGAGGCGAGCACGCCGTACGCGTTCACGTCGATGGCGAAGCTCGGGTGCTGCGGGTCGCTGGTACACAGCGTGAGGATGCCCTGCATCTGGCCTTCACTCGTCGCCGTCGCCGCGACCTGAATCTCGGTGTAGCCGTTGGGCGCGACGTCGGGGATCTCCTGCGGCAACACGGTGAAGTCGGTGTTCTGCGGGCCGGTCGAACCGCCGTCGAGCTGGCACTGCCCCGTCCACGACGCCTGGACCTGCAGCGGTGAACCGCCTTCGGTGTTGGTGATGGTCACGGTCGCGAGCGACGTCGTGCCGAGCACCACGGTGCCGAGGTCGATGTGGCGCGGCTGCACGTCGGCGTGCGGCTGGCCGGCGGCGGTGCCCTTGAGCGGCACTGTCACGTTGCCGAGGCTGGAGTGGATGATGAGCATGCCCGTCGCGTCGGTCGCGGTCGTCGGCGCGTAGTTCACCTGCACCACGATCGCCGCGTTGTGATCGATGCGCGCTGGCGCGAGGTCGCGCGGCAGGTCGCCGGGCGCAGGGTCTCCGTCGATCAACGTGAGAAAGAAGTCGGGCGAGCTCGAGGGGTCGAGCTCGATCGACTCGACGGTGATGGGCGCTTCGCCGGTGCCCTGATTCGAGATGCCGATGATCTTCGGCGCGCCGTTCGCACCGCTCGCCGGGCGGAAGCCGAAGTCGACGGTCGCGGGTGAAGCGACCAGCGCGGGCGTGCCGTTGTACTGGGCCTTGAGCGGCACCCGCAGCGTCCCGTATTCCTTGTCGTCAGACAGGAGCACCAGCTCGGTGTCGGCGCGCGTCGGCGTGGTCGGCGTGTAGCCCATCGTCAGGTTGATGGAGCGGCCCGGCCAGATCTCGACGGGGAACGCGCCCGACTGGCCGCAGAGGTCGCAGTTGAAGCCGGCTTCGGGGTCGGCGAGCGAGGCCTCGAAGATCGTCAGCGTGCAGTTGCCGATGTTGTGGAGCGCGACCGTCTGCACCAGCGGCGTCGTGGTGGTGACTTCACCGAAGTCGACCACGTGCGGCGCGGGCTGGAGAATCGGGTTGCCGTCGATGACGACCTCGCACGTCTTCTCGGTGCGGGCGACGCATTCGTAGTTGTCGCAGAGCTGACCGCCTTCGCAGTCGGTGTCTTCGCGGCATGCGGCTTTTTGAATCTTCTCGACCTTCGGACAGCCGGTTGTCAGCAGAAACACCGGTACGACGCACAACAGAGCCAGATGACGCATGAGGTAGGCGGTCCTTGAGGAAGGAGCGAAAAATTCGGCCGCCCGGAGTTTCAGCGCGGAACCGCTCGGTTGCAAGAGCCAGTCAGTAGACCCGACGGGCCACGGGGCGAATCGGTTAGCGGCGCTGTGCGGCGATGTCGGCGTGCTTGACGAGGAAGTCGTCGAGGCCGCCGACGAAGTCGATGACCTCCTTGCCCTTGCGGGGCGCCCAGATGCGGGTGGCGACCTCGCCGATCAGCTCCTGGTCGTGGGTGACGATGATGACGGTGCCCTCGTACTTCTGGAGACCCTCTGCGAGCGCGGCGATCGACTCGAGGTCGAGGTGGTTCGTCGGCTCGTCGAGGATGAGCACGTTGTCTTTGCGCATCATCAACTGGCACAGCAGCGTGCGCACCGTCTCACCGCCTGACAGCGTGTCGGTGGGCTTCATGCGCTCTTCACCCGAGAACAGCATGCGGCCGAGCAGCCCGGAGATCTCCTCGTTGCCCAGCTTGCTGTCGAGCCCGCGGAGCCAGCCGTAGACCGTGTTGCCCTTGGCGATGATGCCGTGGTGGTCCTGCGGCATGTAGCTGATGGCCGCGTTGTGACCCCACTCGATGGTGCCGTCGTCGGGAGGCAGCGCTCCGGCGAGCATGCGCACCAGCGTCGACTTGCCGACGCCGTTCTTCCCCACGATGCAGATCTTCTCGCCCTTGGTGATCAGCGCGTCGAACGGCGGAATGATGAGGTCGTCGTCGAAGCTCTTGGTGAGCCCCTTGATGGTGAGCGTCTGTTTGCCCGACGGCGCCTTCTGTTCGAACTTGATGAACGGGCGCGCGATGTTCGAGCGCTTCAAGTCCTCCATCTTCAGCTTCTCGAGCTGGTTCTTGCGGCTGGTCACCTGGCTGGCGCGCGTGCCGGCGCCGAAGCGGGCGACGAAGTCTTGCAGTTGCGAGATCTTCTTCTGCTTCTCGGCGTTCTCGTCTTCGATGCGGCTGCGCACCTGAGACTTCTGACGAACCATGTCGTCGTAGCCGCCGGTGTAGGTGATGATCGTCTCGTAATCGATGTCGGCGATGTTGGTGCAGATCGAGTTCAGGAAGTGCCGGTCGTGCGAGATGGTGATCAGCACGCCTTCGTACTCGTGGAGAAACCGCTCCAGCCAGCGGATCGAGTCGAGGTCGAGGTGGTTGGTGGGTTCGTCGAGGAGCAGACCTTCGGGCTTCCCGAAGAGCGCCTGCGCGAGCAGCGTGCGGAGTTTCAGACCGCCGGTGAGCGCCTTGAGCGGGCCTTCGTGAAACGGCTCTTCGATGCCCAGACCCATCAGCAGGGCCGCCGCGTCTGATTCGGCGGTGTAGCCGTCTTCTTCGGCGATCACGCTTTCGAGCTCGCCGAGGCGATTGCCGTCTTCATCGGTCAGGTCGGCCTTCTCGAGGAGCTTGTTCTTCTCGGTCATCGCCGCCCACAGTCCCTTGTTGCCCATGATGACCACGTCGAGCACGCGCACGTCTTCGTACTGAAAGTGGTCCTGCCTCAAGATGCCGAGCTTGCGCGGCCGGAGGATGTCGCCGGTGTCCTGCTCCTCGTCGCCCGCGAGGATCTTCATGAACGTCGACTTGCCCGCGCCGTTCGGCCCCGTGAGGCCGTAGCGCTTGCCCGCGCCGAAGCTCACGTTGACGTTTTCGAAGAGACGCTTGGGCCCATAGCCCTTGCTCACGTTGCTGATGGAGAACGACGCCATGCCTTCGGCCATACACGAAAAGCGCGGTACAAGGCCCCCATGAAAAGCATTCTGGTGGCCGTCGACGGCTCCGAGCATTCGAACCAGGGCATCATCGAGGCGGCGGCGATCGCGAAGGCGCGCGGTTTCAAGCTGGAGCTCGTGAACGTGTTGCCGCCCGTTCTGTTGGCTCCCGGCGTGTACGCGGAGGCGATCGTGAAGGTCGAAGAGGGCAATCGCGAAGCGGCGACGAAGATCCTCGAGGCGGGCCGCAAGGTCGCGCAGGCCGCGGGCGTCGATGCCGAGACGGTGATGCTGAGCGGCGGTTCTCCGGCGGAAGCGATCGCCGAGCTCGCGGAAGCCGAGCGTGTGTGGGGCGTGGTGGTGGGCGCGAAAGGGCACGGCGCGATGACGCGCGTGCTGCTCGGCAGCGTGACGGATCGCCTCGTTCACATTCTGCACAAGCCCGTGCTGGTGGTTCGCTGATGAGAGCTTCGATTCTGGTGTTCGTGGTCGCGTGCTTCGCGTCGAGCTGCGGCCCGGCGAGCGAGACGCGGTGTCTGGCGAGCAATTGCTCCGGCTGCTGCGACGACAGAGACGAATGCGTGCAGGTGCCGAACGCCTTGCAGTGCGGGACCGGCGGCGCGCGTTGCATTGCGTGCGCGGCGACGGCTCAGTGCATTGCCGGTTTGTGTCTGGGTGGGAATACCGGCGGTGGGTATGTCGCGCAGGGTGGCGGAGATGGTTCGACCGGCGGTGGTGATGGAAGCGGCGGCGGAGATGGCACTGGTGGCGGCGTGGGTACGACGGGTGGCGGAACTGCGACGACCGGCGGTGGTACGGCGACGACCGGCGGCGGAACTGCGACGACCGGCGGCGGAACTGCGACGACCGGCGGCGGCACTGCGACGACCGGCGGCGGCACTGCAACGCCTGGCGGTGGCACTACGACGACGGG
>JBEHYH010000025.1:0-25204 GCA_048498275.1 Myxococcota bacterium
ATGAAGAGCATCGCGCGAAGCGCAGTGGTGGCCACGTTGCTATGTCTTCCCCCCATGAACGCGCTGCTCCTCGCCCTCGCTCTCGCCGCGGCTCCCCCTAAGACGGCCGCCGGCGGCCCGAAGTTCATCGAAGACGACTACGCGAAGGCGCTGAAGACGGCGAAGAGCGGCAAGAAGCTGCTCTTCGTCGACGCGTGGGCGCCGTGGTGTCACTCGTGCGTCGCGATGAAGGAGCAGGTCTTCTCGCGCGACAGCTTCAAGGCGTTCGAGAAAGACGTGGTCTTCTCTTCCATCGACACCGAGAAGGCGAAGAGCGCGAAGTTCCTCGACAAGTACCCGGTCGATGTGTGGCCGACGCTGCTGTTCATCGACCCGGCGAACGAGACGGTGGTGCTGCGCTGGCTCGGGAGCGCCGATGAGACGCAGATGCAGGCGCTGCTGACCGCGGCGAAGGCCACGAGCGGCGCGGCGCGCGAGGCCGACGTCGCGTTCGGTTCGCGCGCGAGCGAAGCGGCCGACAAATACGAAGCGGCGCTCAAGACGGGCACGCCCGACGCGCGGCTGTTGCTCTCGGCGCTCGGCGCGATGTCGATGGCGAAGAAGGCCGACGTCTGCGCGCGCACGGTGATTGAGCAGTTGCCCGGGCTCACGGTGCCGCAGGACCGCGCGGTCGCGCTCGGCTACGGCGTGTGGTGCGCGCTGGAGATGCCTGAAGGCCGTGAACGCGCGCTTGCGCTCGATCAACTGATCCCCGCGGCGCAGAAGTCGCTCGACGCGCCGGTGCTGCCCGACGACGTGTCGGGGCTCTACGAAGCGCTCGTCGAAGAACGCGAGCAGGCGAAGGACCTCATCGGCACCAGGCTGCTCGCGACGAAGTGGCTCACGTACCTCGATGGCGAAGCGGCGAAGGCGACGACGCCCGCGGGGCGCGCGGTGTTCGACGCGCATCGCACCAGCGCCGCGCTCAAGTCGGGTCAGCCGGAGAAGATGGTCGAGCCGCTCAAGCGCTCCGAGAAGGAAATGCCCAATGACTACAACCCGCCCGCGCGCCTCGCGCTCATCTACCGCGAGCTCGGCAAACTCGACGACGCGTCGGCGGCCGTCGAGCGCGCGTTGAAGAAGTGCAAGGAAGGCCCGCGCAAGCTGCGGCTGTTCGAGACCAAGGCGTCGATTCAGAAGAAGCAGGGCGATTCAGCCGCGGCGTCGAAGACGCTGATCGAAGCGCTCGGGTACGCGAAGAAGCTGCCGCGCAGTCAGATCAGCGCGCAGCGCCTCGCCGCGCTCGCCGAGCAGTTGCCGGCCGAAGCCGCGAAGTAGCCGTGGAGTGATGCGCGGCTGAAGACGCTCGCCGTGCGCGTCTCGGTGGAGGCCCTTCGACTTCGCGCGAACTTCCTTCAGACGGGGCGAACCGGTGGCACCCGAACGTGGTCTACGCGTTCAAACGCCACCAGTTGAACGAAGCGCGTTCGGTGTCGAGGGCGCGCGCACTGCGAACTCCGCGCAAACGCATCAACACCGCACCCTCAACGCGTCGGCGTCACCGACAACAACATCAGCGCGATCGCGACGCAGTAGCAGGCGAACCCGACCACGAACGTCATCAGCGCCGCCGAGAGAAACTTCGACTTCGCGTCGCGGACCTTCAACATGCCCGCGAGCGTCGCTTCGGTGTCGTCGGTGATCTCCTGCGTCAGCCAACGCAACCGCAACACGCCGCCGATCGCCACCGCCGCCGACGAGAGCACCACCAGAATGCCCGTCGCCACCAGCACCCGCGCCGCTTCACTGGTGCGCGCGATTTCGCGCCCTGAAAAACCGGTCACCGTGATGACGATGCCCGAGAGCGACAGCATCACCTGCGTCCTCAACACCAGCACCGACAACTGCTTGTCGACGATTTCGAACGCCCGGGCCGCGTTGCCTTCGGCCAACTTCAAGATGCGCTGCACTTCATTCATGGCGCGCTAGTGTGCCTCGCCTCATGCCAGTCGCCATTCCCAAGAATGAGCTGAACGAATTTTCCCTCCCTCGCGTGTGTGTCGTGACCGGAGAGCGCGGCCCGGTGACTTTTCAGCCCGTGCGCTTTCAGTGGAACCCACCGTGGATCGCCATCTTCGCGCTCGCTCCGCTGCTCTTCCTCATCTTCATGCTCGCGTTTCGAAAGACCGCGAGCGGCGCATTGCCGTTCTCCGACGCGGGGTGGGAATCGGTGAAGGCCGCGCGCCGCAACGCCGCCATCGCCGGAGCCGCGCTGGTGCTCGGCTGCATCGGGGCGGGCGCCCTCGGCGGCGCGCTGGGTGGTGACGTCGTCGCTCCGCTGATTCTCGGCGTCGTGGTCTTCGGCGTCATCGCGGTCATCGTGCTCGCCACGCGCGTCCGCAAATACTTCCCCACGGTGAAGTCGATCGACGACCAGTTCGTGCACCTGAAGCTCGCGTCGCCCGAAGCCGAGCGCCTCTTCATCGAGCACCTGAACGCCGGCTCGCGCAAAGTGGCATGACCTCGGGCACCTGCGCGCTCCACCCCGGCGTCGCCGCTGAATGGACCTGTCAGCGCTGCGGCACGTTCGTCTGCAGAGACTGTGAACGCCGCACGCGGCCCGACGCGCAACCGCTGTGCCCGAAGTGCTGGGAGCTCCGCGAGCGCTCCATCGGCAAACAGGAGACGACCGAGAAAGAGAAAGGCGCGATCGCCGGGTTCGTGCTCGGGCTGGTGTCGATCTTTCACCCGCTGCTGATGATCGCGTCGCTCATCGTGAACCTCCGCGCGCTCATCAAGAAGACCGGAGGCGCGCGCAGGTGGATGCACACCGCCGGCCTCACCGCGACCGGCGTCGCGATGTTCATCTGGTTCGCCGGCATTCTCTTCGTCGTCTTCCGCTGACGCGACGCACAACCCGTCTCGTGAGAATGGGACCCCGCACCGCCCTTTCTCGCGCTCGGCGTGCGAAGTACGCGCGTTTCATGCGCCGTCTCCTCGCCTCTGCCGTCATCGTCTTCTGTGCCTGCCAGCCGCAGCCGCAATACGTCGAACAAGCCACGAAGGTTCAATTCGAAGTCGGAGGCGATTTCTGGACGCGCCCGATCCCCTCCGAGCTGCGCAAGCAGGACGATGGCACCTACGACTACAACCGCTGGCCCGGGCCGCACCCCGACCTGATGCAGATGTGGCTCACCACGCTCGATGACCGCGTGCGCGATGGCTGGGGTGTGAATGCCGGCGCGTTCTTCACCATGACCGCCGACATCGACGTCGCCACGCTGCCGACGGCCGAAGCGTCGTTGACCGAGAGCGCGTCGGTGCAGCTCATCGACATCGACCCCGGGTCGAAAGAATACGGTCGCCGCTTCCCCCTCGATGTTTCGTACACGAGCGCGGCCATCACCATGCAGCCCGAGAAGATGCTGCACATCGTGCCGGTGCAGGGTTTCCCGCGCCGCGAGCTGACGACCTACGCGGTGATTCTCACCAGCGACCTCAAAGACACCGGTGGCAAACCCGTCGGAGCGAGCCGCACGTTCTGGAACGCGCTCCACGCGACGAAGGACGCCGATGCGAAGGCCGTCGCCGCGCTCGCGCCGCTCAAGACGTTCATCGACGCGAAGAAACTCGACGCTGAAAAAATCGTCGGCGGCACGGTGTTCAAGACCATCGACCCCAACGAGACGCTGAAGAAACTCGCGACGTGGGTCGACACGCTGCCGGTGCCGGAGCTCGAGGAGCCGTGGACCCTGGTGCAGGACTACGGCGACTTCGTGCTCTACACCGCGCGCTACCGCGTGCCGTTCGTGCAGTCGGGCGACAAGCCGGGTCACGGCCGCGTGGTGTGGAACGACGCGAAGACCGCGCCGGTGCAGCAGGGCACGCAGTCGGTGCGGCTGTCGCTCGGCATGCCGAAGACCGCCGCGCCCGCGAGTGGTCAGCCGCTGATGATTTATTTCCACGGCTCCGGCGGCGAGTACCGCGAGGTGATGGACCGTGGCCCGCTCCCGCAGACGGCGCCGCGAGACCCCAATGTGAACCCGGTAATCGGCACGGGCCCGTCGACGTTCCTCGCGCGGCGCGGCATC
The DNA here is from genome assembly GCA_048498275.1 of Myxococcota bacterium. Lineage (GTDB taxonomy): Bacteria > Myxococcota > Myxococcia > Myxococcales > Myxococcaceae > Archangium_A. Next base: position 4,071 of record JBEHYH010000025.1, read on the forward strand.
GCGACCATGGGCTTCGACTTCCCGCTCCACGGCGACCGCGACAACCCGCCCGACACCAGCGGCCTCAAGCTCTACAACCTGTTCGGCGACATCGACTCGACCGTCGACAACATGTCGGTCGGCGCGATGGAGGTCGTGTACCTCACGCGGCTCGTCGAAGCGGTCGAGCTCCCCGGCGGCGCGCACGTCGACATGAACAAGCTGACCGCGATGGGTCACTCGATGGGCAGCACCATCGGCATCCCCGTCTCGACGGTCGACCCGCGCATCAAGGCGTATGTCTTCTCGGGCTCCGGCGGGTTGCTCCTCGAGGTCGGCACCGAGACGACGTACCCGACTTCACTGCATCAACTCATCGAGCTGCTGCTGGAGTTCAAGTCGGGCGAGACCCTCACGCGCACGCACCCGTTGCTCCACGCGTTCCAGACGCTGTGGGACTTGACGGACCCCGTGGCGAAGGCGCGCCACACCGCGGTGGAGCCGTACCCCGGGCACGTGGCGCACCCATACTTCCAGCCGATGGGCATTCTCGACGGCTACTTCCACCCCGAAGCCCAGGCCGCAGCGGGAGGCGCGCTGCAGACCACCCTCATCGGCGAGCCTGCTGAAGGCAGTGTGTTGCAGCGCACGTTGACGTTGCAGGGGCGCGGCGCGCTCGCGACGTACCCGCTGCACAACAACCTGAACGGTGTGACCGCGGGCACGGCGCAGTACGCGGTGCCGTTCGAGTTGGGGCACTACATCGTGTTCGACATGACGAGCGTGCAGTCGCAGGTCGCCTGCTTCCTCGCGGGAGTCGGCACGCCCGAGGGCCCCTCCATCGTCTCACCGCGCGGCGTCGACGACGCCTGCGAGTGATTCAGAAGCGCGCCTGAACGAGCAGCTGCCCACGGAGCGCGACCCTGGTCGGCGCCGCCTGCATCACGCCCGCTTCGGAGTCGAGGTAGACGAAGTTGAAGTCTTTCTCGATGTTGAGTTCGCCGGCGACCGTGATGAACGAAACCGGCGCCCACATGAGCGAGAGCTTCACGGCGAACTGCGGTTTCACGGGCGTTCCGTACGGCAATAACCCGAAGAAGTTGTCGCCGTAGAGCAACACCGTGCGCGGTCCGGTGAAACCGGACGGCGGGTTCGCGCCTCCGAAGTCGAAGCGCTGCGCCTGCACGTACGACGGCCGCGTCAGACGAACGAGGACCCCGGGCGTCAAGCGCGCGGCGCGCCACGTGGTGTCGAAGCCCGCCAACGCTTCAAGCCGGGGAGCGGCGGTGGAGTCTTTCACGAACGCGACGAACGGCGGGACGCCGGGGGTGATGGCCGCTTCGAAGCTCGTGGTGTGGACACGCCCGGTGAGAAACAGCCGCGTCTCCGAGATGCGCGCGCGCACCTGTACATCGGCCCACCCGAGCGGCTGCGACTTCATGCGCGCGAACGTGTCGGGGTCGACGAGCTTCTGCGCGCCACCGCCGCCCTCGAGCGCGAGCCACAGCGCGGCGCGCGTGATGCGCGGCTCCGGCACGAAGAAGCGCTCGAAGCGCCACGGGTCGGTCGCGTAGAAATCGAAATCCATCGCGGGGCCGACGAACTCGTTCCACACCCACGAGAAGCGGCCGCTCGCGACGAAGCCGTCTGAAGTCGCTTTGACGCCCGACTGACCCAACGAGGGAACCTGGCCGTACTGAAACCACGCGGCGCGCGCGTCGAACTGAAACCCGTTCGGCAGTCGCGCGTTCACGCCGAAGAAGAGGTCGGGCCGCACTTCGTAGGAGTTCGTCAGGTTGTTGAGGGATTGCCGGAAGCGCGACGTCACCCAGACGCTGCCCGCCGGAGTCGACGCCTGTAGCGACAACGCGGGAGCGAACTCCAGCGGCGCCAGGCCGATGTGGTTGGCCCAGTCGAACACCGGCAGCGCGGTCACCGAGTTGAACGGCCACAACGTGAGCCGGAGCTCTTCGAGAAAACCGTGCGACCGGTAGCCCACGGCGATGCGGCTGCCGAGGTCTTGAAACTGCACCTGCGTGCCCGTGAAGCCGAGCAGGAACGAGCCCTGCCCCTCGACGAAGAACGACTGCGCGTCGTAGCCGAGGCTGGCACGCAGGTGCGCACCGCCACCAACGGAACCCTGCTCACCGCTGCTCGAGTTGAGCTTGAGAAAGCCGGTCGCCGCGCCGTCTTCCCAGAACCCTGAAGGCTCCACCGCTGCGAGGAGCATCACCAACGCCGCCGAATTCATGGCGCGCCGTCTGTCACAGCGCTGGTGACCCGTCACTCCACTTCGCGGCGTGAAGCGGTGACTCGTGGCCCCACGCGATTCCGAAATTTCAGCGCGTTGCGACGGCACGTGCCGCGCATCTCCGCGGAGGCATGAACACCTCCTCCCTCTCCATCACCGGGCGCCGTTCGAACAACGAAGACAACTTCCTGAGCGATGAGTCGCTGCAACTGTTCGCGGTCGCAGACGGGCTCGGCGGCTACGACGCGGGCGAAGTCGCGAGCGCGCTCGCGGTCGAAGCGCTGTCGGCGTTCGTGCGGCGCGTTCGTCGTGACCCTGAAGGCACGTGGCCGGGCCGCGGCAGCCGCGCGCGGAGCTTCAGCGAAAACGTGCTCGCGATGGCCGCGCTCGAAGCGCACCGGAGCATCTGGAAACAGAAAGAAGGCACGTCATCGCAGATGGGTTCGACGGTGGCGGCGGTGTTGCTCGAGGGCACGACGCTGACCATCGCGCACGTCGGAGACAGCCGCGTGTATCTGCTCCGCGACGGCGCGCTGACTCCGCTCACGGTTGATCATTCGTTCTACGCGCAGTTGGTGGCGAGTGGCTCCGAGGTGCCTCCGCGGCATCTGTTTGCGTACAAGAATCAGATCACGCGCGCGCTGGGGCTCGCGGGTGATCACGCAGCCGACACGTCGGCAGTCGAAGTGCGTGGAGGAGATCGCCTGCTGCTGTGCACCGACGGGCTCTACGACCCGTTCACCGATGAAGCGCTCGCCGCGCTCGTGCCAGGTGGAACCGCGAGCGAAGCCTGTCAGCGCCTCGTCGATGCCGCGTTCGCCGCCGGGAGCCACGACAACATCACCGCCGTCGTGGTCGACGTTTAGTCGCCGTCGTACAGCTCGTGTTTGCGCAGGAGCTCGCGCCAGTGTTTGCGATCGACCTGCGCTTCGCGCGCCGCCGCCGAGAGATTGCCCTGATGCCGCGCCATCAACTCACGGAGGTACGCGCGCTCGAATGACTCGAGCACCGCTTCCTTCGCGTCTTTGAACGGCAGGTCGGTGTGCGCGCCGAGCTCGCCTGCTTTCTCAGCGGCGCCCACGAGCAGCTTCAATTCAGAGAAATCGCGCGCGCCGGGCGAGAGCACCAACGCGCGCTCGAGCACATTGCGCAGCTCGCGAACGTTGCCCGGCCACCGGTGACTCTTGAGGCGATCGAGATTCTCTCCGGCGATCTCTCCTGCTTCGAAACCACGACGCCGCAGCAACTCACCGGCGAGCAACGGCAGATCTTCCCGGCGCGCGCGCAACGGCGGCAGCTCCACCGTCACCACCGAGAGCCGGTAGAACAGATCAGCGCGGAATGACCCGTTCGCGACCGACACTGAAAGATCAGCCGGAGTCGCCGCCACCACGCGCACGTCGACGTTCCGTTCTGAATCAGAACCGACAGGCTTCACCGTGCGCGCTTCCAACGCGCGCAACAAACGCGACTGCACCGCAGGTGACACGCGCCCGAGCTCATCGAGGAACAACGTGCCGCCGTCAGCGCGCGCGAATGCGCCCTTCCGGTCGGCGTGCGCTCCGGTGAACGCGCCTTTCACGTGCCCGAAGAGTTCACTCTCGAGCAGCGCTTCGGGGAGCGCGCCGCAATCGACGGTGACGAACGGACCCTTCCGACGCGGACTCAGATCATGCAGCGCTCGCGCGACGAGTTCCTTACCGGTGCCGGTCTCGCCGGTGATCAACACCGTCACATCGCGCGGCGCGGAGAGCTCGACGACCGCGAACACTTCACGCATCGCCACGCTCTCCGCGACGAGCTCACCCAGCTTGCGCGAAGCCGATGGACGAACTTCGAGCGCGCGCGACTGCATCTCGATGCGCAGCGTGGTGCGGCCGAGCTTGAACGTCGCTCCCGGCCCGGCTTCGAGCGCGTCGAAGCGCGAACCTTCGTAGAAACTGCCGTTGGTGCTCGAGAGATCCGTCACGCGAAACCGCGCGCCCTCGGGCGTCACCTTGAGATGCGCGGCTGAAACCGTGTCGTCGCGGAGCACGAGTTGCGCGTCCGCTCCGCTGCCGACGACCACTTCACGCTCGAGCGGCACCGCGCGCGGCGCGTCGGGCCCGTCGATGACCAGCAACTGGCACCGCAACGGAGCTCCCGTTTCATCGAGCTGCGTCGAAAGCCGCGTCTGGGCCATGACGGCGAGCGTAGACTGTGTGGCGCGTGTCGTCTTTCGGCCCCTTCGAGCTCCTCGAGAAACTTGGCGAAGGCGGCATGGCCGAGGTCTTCAAGGCGCGCGCCTTCGGAGCGAGCGGGTTCGAGAAGCTCATCGCGCTCAAGCTGCTCCGCGAAGAGTTCGTCGGCGAGCCATCGTACGAGCGCATGTTCGCGGAAGAGGCGCGGCTGCAGGCGTTGTTGACGCATCGCTGTCTGGTGCACGCGCATGATTCGGGCGTCGTCGCGGGCCGGCCGTGGGTACGAATCGATTTCGTCGATGGAGCTGATCTGCGGACGCTGATCAGCGCGGCGCGGATGCCGCCGGACCTCGCGTGCTTCATCGTCGCGGAGCTGTCTCTCGCGTTGCACGCCGTGCACACCGAAACGCAACTCGGGCTCGTGCATCGCGACGTCACCGCTGGGAACGTTCTGCTTTCGCGCGCGGGTGAAGTGCGGCTCGGTGATTTCGGCATCGCGAAGGCGACGTTGATGAGGGAACAGACGCGCGGCGGCGTGCGCAAGGGCTCCGTCGAGTACATGTCGCCGGAGCAGGCCGCGGGGAGAACGCTGACTCCGGCGAGTGACGTGTTCTCGCTGGCGACGTTGGCGGTCGAGCTGCTCACGGGGACGCGTCCCTTCGATGGCGCGACGCCGGTGGAGACGCTGGAGAAGCTCCGCGATCCGAAACCCGCGCTCGAACACGTGCCTGATCAATTGCGCGAATCACTCACGTCATGTTTCGCGCGTGATCCGGCAACGCGCCCTGCTCCACTTTCGTTGCGTGCGATTTTTCACGCGCACGCCGCTGACGAACCCGACCTCGCGCGTTGGGTTCGAAGCGGGCTTGATGATGGCGACGTTTGAAACGCACGAACGTGAGTGCGTGATTCGCGCGAGCCCTCGGCACGACACGCATTTCATCAAGCTGACGACGTGTGGGGTCTCGTGCTTTGACTCATTTCGGCTCGAAACCGGGGGCCTGCGCGCGACGAGCACGAACGAACCTGCGCACGCGCTCCCCTCGATGAAAAGCGCGTCTTTTCACCCGACCTGACGCAACATGCGCGCATGCTGACTGTCGCGCTGCTCTCGCTTCTCTCCGCGTCGCCTGAAGAACTCTTCCCCAAAGTCGACCCGTCGGTCGTCACCATTCGCGTCGGCGTGAAGACGGTGATGGAGAACGAAAACACGCAGATGGTCGCCATCTCCGTGGGCACCGGCAGCGGCGTGTTGGTGCACGAAGGCGGTTTCGTCGTCACCGCCGCGCACGTCGTCGAAGACGCAGAGGCCATCGAGATTCACTGGCGCGACGGCTTCTCGACCGTCGCCACCATCGTGTCGCTCTCACACACCGAAGACATCGCGCTGCTGAAAGCGAAAGAAGTGCCGAAGAAGGGCCTCGTCGTCTCGCCGCTGGGAGACAGCGACGCGCTCAAGCCCGGGCAGCGGCTCTTCGCCATCGGCGCGCCGTACGGCCTCGAGCATTCCATCACCTCGGGCATCGTCAGCGCCGTGCGCGCCAACCCGCGCCGCGGCCTCATTCCCAAGCGGCTGCTGCAGACCGATGTGCCCATCAACCAGGGAAATTCGGGCGGGCCGCTGTTCAACGACAAGGGTGAGGTGGTCGGCATCGCCAGCTTCATGCTCTCGAAATCGGGCGGCAGCGTCGGGCTCAACTTCGCCGTGCCCAGCAATACGGTGCGCACCCGGCTCTTCGATGAGGCGTTGCCCTACATCGGCGTCACGCTGCGCTTCATCCCCAAAGAGGTGGCGGAAATCTTCAACTGGCCGGTCGAGGGCGGCTTCCTCGTCGAGACGGTGAAGCCCGGGAGCGTCGCCGAAGTCGCCGGCCTCAAAGGTGGCCTCGTCGCCGCTGAAGTCGGGGGCAACGCCGTGAAACTCGGAGGAGATTTCATCGTGTCGGTGAACGGCGTGGCGAGCACCGAGACGAGCGTGATCGCGGAGCTGCTGCGCGCGCTCAAGCCGGGTGAGTTGATCAGATACGAGGTTGTGCGCGCCGGAAAGACGCGTACGGTGGAGGTGCCGGTGCCAGCGGGGCTGGCCGTACCGGTGTTGACCCGGTCGAAGAAGTAGGCCATTGGCGCGCGGGCTGGTTAGACTCTCCTCGGAGTTGAAACAGATGATTGGTCTCGTCGTCGCTTCACATGGACATCTGGCGCAAGAGCTGTTGGCGACAGCGGAACAGATTGTTGGCCCGCTGAGCCAGACCACAGCCTGCAGCGTCGAGCCCGGGGCTTCTCCTGAAGAGATCAAGAAGGGCCTGCGCGAGTCGATCGAGAAGGTCGATTCGGGTGAAGGCGTGCTGGTGTTCGCAGACCTCATCGGTGGCACGCCCTGCACTCAGTCGCTGTCGCTGTGCCGCGCCCGTTCGCTCGAGGTGCTGACCGGCGTGAACCTGCCGATGTTGCTCAAGGCGAACGCGCTCCGCAGCAAGACCCCGGTGCTCAAGGAGCTCGCGCACGGGCTCACCGAGTACGGCAAGAAGAGCATCATGTGCGCGACCGACGCGCTCCGCGTCGCCTGATCACTCGCAGCCGGCTTCACCCGCGCGCTGACACAGCTCGCGCGCCTGCTTCTCCACCAACGCGCGCTCTTTCCCGAAGCGCTCCGGTTCTCGCAGCGCGAGCCGCAACAGCGCACGCCCGCGCTCGAGGTGGCCCCGTTGCAGCTCGGCCTGCGCGTGGAAGTAGTGGAACCACGGGTCATCGACGGGGTGCGCTTCGAACAGCGCGACTTTCTCGGCCGGGCTCAGGCGCGGTTGTTTGAGAATCGCGCGGCCCAGCAGCCAGCCGAGATTGCGTCGAGAGGGGTCCCACTCCACGAGGCGCAGCGCGAGCTCGAGCCCTTCTTCATCGCGACCCGCATCGAGCACGTACGCCGCGTGATGTGAGAGCGTGTCGGCGCTCTCTTCGACGGCCCACGCGCGCGCCCAGAGCGCCGCTTCTGATTCGTAGCTGAGCGCGAGCTGCCGTGACTCGAAGCTGATCAGCGGCACCAACAGACCTGCCATCACCAGCAACGCGCGGCGCACGACGGAGTTGTCCACCACGAGCAGCGCGGCCAGCACGCCGATGCCCGGCGTGAAGAGATACGTGTCGGCGAGAAACACATTCGTCATCCGCAGCAGCACCACGCCGAGCGGCAGCAGCGCGTAGAGCAACCACGGGCCGCTGCGCCGCCAGCCACCATCGCGGAGCAGCAGCGCGCTCACCACCACCAGCGCCAGGAGCCCGACGAGGTTCCACACCGCGCCCGGCGAGTACGAGGTCGCGATGGCGATGGGGAAGAGCAGGTTGAAGAAGCCGCGGCCCAGCGCGAGCAGGCTGACTCCGGGGTTGAAGCCCGGCGCGTATTTCTCGGCGCCATGCAGCGCGTACGGCCCGGTGTAGTACCAGACGTTCGCCGCCATCACGCCGATGCCCACGAGCGCAGAACTCAGAACCACCCAGTGCGCGCGCCGCAGCATCACCAACGCGAAGAGCGGCCAGCCGACCCCGATGGGGTGTGCTGCGAGTGAGAGCGCGAAGCACACCAGCGCCAGCACCGCGTCGCGGCGGCGGTTGTTCGCGATGAACGCCAGCAATCGCTCCGTCGCAAGAGTGAGCAGGAGACACGCGAGCAGATGTTTGCGCGCGGCGATCCACCCGATGCCGGTGCCCCACACCGGGTGCAGAGCCATCACCGTCGCCGCGACGAACGCAGGCCACCCCGGAGCGAGCCGCGTGAACAACCGCCACGCCGCGAACACCAGCAACACGAAGAGCAGAAAGCTCGTGGCGTGAAACACGGTGTGACCGAGCCGCGCGCCGAGCCGCAGGTCGAACAGATACGACACGTCGCGGAGCGGTTGCAGATCCATCAACTCCGGCGTGCCGAACAACGTGAAGTAGTCGCGCGCCGAGTGCACCGTGCGCAGCGGCGCCAGCAGCGTCGAGTCGTCGCGCGTCAGCACCACGTCATCACGCAGCAGTGGGAAGTAGAGGCACGCGACGAGCGCGAGCACCCCTCCGAGCAACAATGGCTGCGTCTTCATGGCACGCAGAACTTTTGCACGGCCTGGTCGAAGACGAGCCCTCCACCGTGCGGCTCGTTGAGGTTCACGCAAGTCCCCCGGCCACACGACGGAGAGAGCCACACATCTTGCTGCGTGAAGTAGCTGTCGCGCACACACGCTTCATCGGTGCTCTCGATGAAACGATACGTCGCCGGGCGCAGGTGGCCCGAAGCATCGAGCAGCTCCGGCCGGCCGTTGTGTTCACTGGTGAAGACGTTCACGCGCCAGATGGGGTCGTAGCAGTTCGACACCGCGAGCCCCGCGCGCATCGCGGGCCAGGTGTGCGACTGACCGCGCGCACGCTCGGGTACGACGGCGATCTCCCGCATCTCCGAGATCTCCACCGCGGGCGCACGGAGCCACTCGCGCGCGCGCGACCAGGACCATTGAACCGGGAAGAACGCGAGGTTGATCAACCACACCACCGGCAGCACCGGCACGACGCGCAACACGAGCTGGCGGAGATCAGCCCTCGCGCGCCACGCAGCGGCGATGAACAACGGCCACGCGAACATCACCACCGACTGGTACCGCGCCGCGACGCGCACCGAATTACCGAGCACCGCGTTGAGCAGTTGATGACCGCTCACGGGCGAACGGGAGCCGAGCAGGAAGAAGCAGCCGACCATCACCAGCGACACCGGCAGCGCCCACGGAGCGCGCCGCGCGGGTTTTCTCCGCAGCAACGCGGCGGCGCCGAGCACCACGCACAGCCACGCGGCCAGCGAGAAGCCTCCGTATTCCCAGATGCCCCACGCGCGCGGCACGTCGAAGAACGCGAACTGCCCGTGAACGACCGGCTGGAGCTGCAACACCAGCAGCTCCCACAGCATCACGCCGTCGTTCGCCGCCTCGACGGTGCGCGGGTGCAGCCGCTGGTACTCCATCACCGCGAGCCATTTGTACGAGGCGATGACCGTCCCCGCCGCCAACGCGGCGAGCGCCAACGCCACGTTGCGCACGACCGTGCGGCGCCGCTCGACCGGCACCTTTCTCCAGCTCATCAACCCCGCGAGCACCAGCGCGAGCGAGAGCGGCACCGTGAAGAAGATGAGTGAGAGGTAGAAGCCGGAGCTCCACAGCGCCCAGCTCCCGAGCGTGAGCCACGTGAGCCGGCCCCATGTCGCGCCTTGCATCACGGACGTCATCAGCCCGCGCAACAGCGCGACGACCACGCCATGCAGAAAGAAAGGCACGTGCCCGATGTGGAGATGCCACAGCACCGCGTCACCGCACATGCACGTGAAGCTGATCAACCACACGGCGGCGCGTTGGCGGCGTGAGCGCAGGGTGTGCGAGCGCCCTCCGGTGACGAAGAGAGAAATGACCCCGGCGAGTCCCCACACACCCGAGGCCAGGCCCGAGAGCGTCAGCGCCTTCAGACCCCAGAACGTGCCGAGCAGGAGCGGCAGCAGGAAGAGCGGTGAGAGCCCCATCGCCTGCGGGTCTCCGATGCGCGTCACGCCGCCGCACAACTGGTTCGACCACGTGGGCGCGAGATGATCGACCTTCCACGAGCGGAAATCGGCCTCCGCGGCCGCGAGAAATTGATCCCAATCTCCATCGTTGCTGCTGACGACGAACGCCGCGCACGCGAGCGCCGAAAGCGCCAGCAGCATGTGCGACAAGCGCACCTCCCAGCGCACTCTGCGCTGCGCGCGATGAAGGAGAGAGCTCATCAACACGGAGGAACGTTTAGCGTCACAGATCGCAAGGGTGGGTGCCGAAATTTGTCAGGCAGCCAAAAGCTTGGCACCGCAAGTCGTTGAGATTACTTTCCGCCACCTGCGCCGGGCCGTTGGTCCACGAGTTGCTCTACCGGCCGGCGCGGATTGTCCGCTGTACCCCTAAGGAGGGTTGAAAACATGAAGAGCATTCTCAAGAAGAAGGGCTTCACGCTCGTCGAGCTGATGATCGTCGTCGCCATCATCGGCATCCTCGCCGCCATCGCGATCCCCAACTTCATCAAGTTCCAGGCGCGTTCGAAGCAGTCTGAAGCGAAGACGAACCTCAAGGGCATCTTCCAGGCCGAGAAGTCGTACTCCGCCGAGAAGGACGCGTACTCCTCGTCGTTCACCGCGGTCGGCTTCATCCCTGAGCGCGGCAACCGCTACAACTACTCGCTCGGCAACACCAACCCGCAGGACCGCAGCGCGGCGACGCTCGCCTCGCCCACCGCGGCCAACGGCTTCGACGGCATCGCGATCGACACCTACAAGCTGGGTGGCACGACCTCGATCTACACGTTCTCGAACGTTCCCAGCGCGACGCCTGACACGGGCGTCTCCGGCGTGACCGCCATCGGCGCGAACACCGGCTCGTTCCTCGCCGGCGCGATCGGCTCGGTCGACAACGATACCCAGACCGACGAGTGGTACATCGGCGGCGCCGTGAACCTCGCGGTGACGGCGAACGGCGCGAAGTGCACCGACCAGCAGAACGCGCCGTCGGGCGTTCCGGTCAACGCGTACAACGACGTCGGCTGCCCGTAATCGACTTCGTCGTGATTTCATGAACGGAGGGCGACGCTCAAGCCGCCCTCCGTTTTTCTTTTTTGTGAGGTCATGCGTTCAGCTCTGTGTCTGGTGACATGCCTGGTGGCGGTGCTGGTGCTGGGCGGCGACGCGCCGCGCTGGTCGCACGCGATGGCGTCACCCTCGTTGATACCCGACGCGCGCCTGGTGAGCGTCTCGACGAAGTCCTTCGCGAGCCTCGCCACCGATCTCTACTGGGTGAAGACCATCGCGGTCGCCACCACCGCCAAGCAACCCTACGAAGCGCGCTCCATCATCGAGTGGGCGAACTTCGTGACCGACCTCGAACCCACGTTTCTCCACGCGTACCTGATGGGCGGGTTGCTGGGCACGATGACGATGCCCGACCTCAGCATCGCCAACGCCGAAGAAGCCGAGAAGCTGTTGAGCAAGGGGCAGGAGCATCTCCCGAAGGCGTGCCCCATCGCCGTCTACCGCGCGTACCTATTGACGGAGACGCGCCAGCCCCGCGCCGCCGCCGAAGTGCTGGCCGCCGCGAGCCGCGCGCCCGGCAACAACTGCCCCGACTACGCCGCGCCGCTGGCCATCCGGCTCTTCGCCGCGAGCGGCGAATTCGAGGCCGCGAACGCCTTCACCGAGACGCTGGTGAAGGAATCGAACGGCGACGAGCAGGACCTCTTCCGCAAGCGCCTGCACGACCTCGAAATCGAACGCGCGCTGCAGCGCATCGACGCGGCGTACCGACGCTTCGAGCAGCAGTTCGGCAAGCCGCCGGCTGACGTGTCAGTGCTGGTCAACGCGGGGCTGATCGACGCCGCGCTGCTCTCCGTCATCGACGAGCCCATCGTCTTCTACAAAGGTGAAGCCCGCCTCGCGTCGGGCGCGCCGAGACTCAAGCCCTTCAAGCAGCAGGAGCTCCAAGAGTGACCGCGGTCATCGAAACGAATGAAGTGGGCAAGCTGTACCGCCTCGGCTTCATGGGCCGGAAAAGCGTGCGCGCGCTCACCGGCTGCTCGCTCACCGTCAACGAAGGCGAGGTCTTCGGCATCATCGGCCCCAACGGCGCGGGCAAGTCGACGGTCATCAAGATTCTGCTCAACCTCGTGTTCGCCACCGAGGGCCACGCGAAGCTCTTCGGCCTCGACGTCGCCGACCCGCGCTCGAGAAAACAGGTGGGCTACGTGCCCGAGAACCCCGTGCCGTACGAGCACCTCACCGGCCGCGAGTACCTCGAGTTCCAGGCGAAGCTCGCGGGCCTCAAGGGCGCCGACGCGAGCGCACAGATCGAACGCGCGTTGGAGCGCGTGGAGATGAAGACGCACTCCCGCCTCCCCATTCGCCGCTACTCGAAGGGCATGACCCAGCGCGCGATGCTGGCCGGGGCGTTGCTCGGCCACCCGCGGCTGGTGATTCTCGACGAGCCCACGTCGGGCCTCGACCCGCTCGGCCGCCGGCTGGTGCGCGAGCTCATCGTGGAGATGCGCAAGGCCGGCACCACCGTGTTGTTCTGCACGCACATCATTTCCGACGTCGAGAGCCTGTGTGACCGCGTGGCGCTGCTGGTGTCGGGGCGGGTTCGCAAGAGCGGCCCCATCGCCGAGTTGACGCAGTCGCGCCGCCAGCACGAAGTGACGCTCGAAGGGGTGACGCTGGCCGACGTGCAGCCGCGCATGCCGGGGTCGGCGAAGATCTCCGAAGCCGGGCGCAACCTGCTGGTGCTGGTGTCCGACGAGGAGCTTCAGGCGGTGCTCAAGACCTCCGTCGACGCCGGGTGGCGCGTGGGCCGGGTCAACCCGGTGGCGTATTCGCTCGAGCAGACCTTCATCGAAACCGTGCAGGGCACCGCGCAGACCGTGGGAGCCGAGATTCAATGAGCGCGTTCATGGCCATCGCCCTCGCGGGCTTCAACGAAGCGCGTCGCAACCGGGTCACGCTGGTGGTGGCGGCCTTCGCCGTCGGCCTCATCTTGATGACCACGGTGGTGCTCAACCTCACCATCTACACGCTCGACCGCATCGTCACCGACTTCGGGCTGGGCGTGATGAGCCTGCTGCTGGTCGCGCTGTCGGTCTTCCTTTCCGCCGGCATGCTCAGCCGCGAAATCGAGAAGCGCACGGTGTTCCTGGTGATGTCGCGGCCGGTGTCTCGCGAGCTCTTCGCGGTGGCGCGTTACGCCGGCATGGCGCTGACGTTGACCATGCTCGAAGCCGCGATGGTGCTCGTGTACTTCATTCAGTTGTGGGTCTTCGACGTGCCCTTCAACCCGGCCATCGGCTGGGCGCTGCTGGGGCTGTGGGTCGAGGTGTTGCTGCTGGCGGCCGTGGGGCTCTTCCTCTCGTCGTTCTCCGGGAGCCTCGTCGCCGCGGGCTGCACCGTGGGCATCTACCTGCTGGGCCACTGGTCGCCCGACCTCCACCTGCTCTCGCAGCGCATGATGCCCGGCCCGCTCAAGGTGCTGGCGCTCACCATCTACCGGGTGACGCCCAACCTCGATCAACTCGACTTCAAACCCGAAGCCAGCCAGGTGTTGTCTGTGGCGCCGTCTGACGGTCTGCTCGCGCTGGGGAGCGGCGTGCTGTGGCTGGTGGTCTTCGTGTCGGCCACCGCGCTCGTCTTCCGCCGCCGAGACTTCAGGTGACCCTGCCGCGCCCGGGGCTGCTGCTGGCGCTCCTGTTGGTGGCCACGGCGGCCGTCTTCTCGAGCTCGCTGCAGGCCACCTTCGTGTGGGACGACAAGTCGCTCATTCTCGACAACACGCGCCTGCGCGGCGAAGGCGCGTGGGCGCGCGCGCTGACCGACAAGTTCTGGGACACCGACCCGCCGATGCCGGAGTTCCCCGTGTATTGGCGGCCGGTGGTGAAGTTGAGCCACGTCGCGCTGCGAAAACTCGGCGACGGCGACGCGTTCCCCTTCCACCTCGCGAACCTGTTGCTGCACCTGGGGTGCGTGGCGCTGGCGTTCGCGTGGCTCAAGAAGCGGCTCTCGTTGCAGGGCGAACGTGACGCCGCCGCGGGGCTCGGCGCGCTCGCCGGAGCCGCGCTCTTCGCGCTCCACACCACGCGCTTCGAGAGCGTGCCGTGGATCAGCGGCGCCACCGACATCTGGATGGCGCTCTTCGTGCTCGCCGCGGCGGTGACGGTGCGCACGCGCGCGTGGTGGCTGGCCGCGCCGCTCGCCGGGCTCGCGGTGATGAGCAAGGAGACCGCCATCGTCCTCCCGGTGCTGTTGTTGCTCGACGGCTTCCTCGCGCCGGCGCAGCGGCTCCCCTGGCGACGCTGGTTCGTGGTCTCGCTCGGTGGGCTCCTGCCGCTGGTGGCGCGCTTCGCGCTGGGCATCCAGCTCCCCAACCCGCCTGACCGGGCCAACGTTCTCGAACGCGTCGAGCGCGTGCTCGGCGCCGTCGGCGGCTACCACGTGCGTCTGCTGCCGCTGACGCCCACCACGCAGCCGTTCGAGATCTCCCGCGCGCATCACGGCATCTGGCTCGTGCCGGGCTGGTTGATGGCCATCGGAGCGCTCGCCATCGTGGCGTGGGTGGTGGCGGTCGTCTTCTGGAAGCGCACACGCACGCAACTGGCCGATGCCTTCTGGTGGCTGCTCCCGCTGGGGCCCCTGCTGCAGGTGAAGGTGGTGCCGTCCGTCACCTTCTGTTCAGACCGCTTTCAGTACCTCCCGCTGCTGGGCGTCTGCGCGCTGCTGGCGTCGGCGGTGCCGTGGGCGCTGCGCGAGGCCGACCGGCGCAGGCCCTTCGTGCTCGCGCTGACCGGTGTGCTGGGCGCCTGCGCGCTGCAGCTGGTGTTCGCGGTGCCGTCCTTCGAGAGCAACGACACCTTGATGCGGCGCGAATACGAGCTGCGCCCCGAATCAGCGGTGGCCATCACCAACTACGCCATCACGCTCGAGGTGCATTCGTACTGGCGCGTCGCGCTGCGCCTGCGCCGTCAGGCCATCGGGCTGCCGCAACCTCCGCTGGAGCACGACCTCTCGGTGCTCGACTGGGCCGCCGCCGACGCGGTGGTGCTGCGCGACTTCGATCGCGATGAACTGAGCGCGCTCTCGAAGTGGTTCGACGTGATTCTCAAAGAAGATCGCCTGGTACCTGACCTGGTGATGCCCGGCGGCACGTGGCCGCTGCTCTACCGCGACCATCTGCTGACCAACGCGGAGCTCCTGCGCCGAGGTGGAGACCTGCCGCAGATCTCCGCCTCGCTGCACTGGCGGCTGGGTCACCTCGATGAAGCGCTCGAGCGCGCGCGCGACAATCAGGTCAAACCGACGCCCAACCGCCGGCTGCTGCTCGCGCAGATCCTCGCGACGCACGACGATTGGGCCGAGGCGCGAAGAGAAGCGCGCGCCCTCGCGGCCGAATCAGCCGCGTACGCGGAGCACCCCATCGTTCAAGTGCTCAGCTCCGTCGACGACCTCACGTTTCACGCGCCGTTCACCCGCGAGTGGTGCGCCACGCAGCGCGCGACCGTCTTCGCGCTGATTCAGGGCTTCAACGCCGCACGCAGGGAACTGCGGGAGCTCGAACCTTCGCGCAACCTGCTCCGCACGCAGGTGATGGTCGAGATGCTCGACCGCAACACCGAAGGCGCGTTGACGCTGGTCGGCGACGCCCTGAAAGAGTCGCCAGATGATCAGGAGCTCCTCGCCAAACGTGACGAAATTCTGAAGATCCAACGCCTCCACGCCGACCTGGAGCGCGAAGAGGTCGAAATCTGGGCTCCATTGCTGCTGACGACCGACAAAAATTGACGGAGCCGACTGACGAAATTTGACAGGCAGTCAACAACTTTCATCGATGGTACGGTGCCACTGTATGCGTCGGCATTCGGGGTTCACGCTCGTCGAGTTGATGATTGTGGTGGCAATCATCGGGATTCTTGCGGCCATCGCGGTGCCCAATTTCATGAAGTTTCAGGCACGCGCGAAGCAGAGCGAAGCGAAGACCACGCTGCGTGGCTACTTCACGTCGCAGGGCAACTTCTTCGCGGAGTACGACCAGTTCACGTCGGTGCTCAGCCGCCTGGGCTTCTCACCTGAGCGCGGCAATCGCTACGCGTACATCGCGTCGCAGTCTCCGACCAAATGGCAGAGCCGCGACGTCAGCACGTTGAGCGCCGACGGCTACGACGCCATCGAGGTCGACGTGTACAAGCTGGGCAACGACGCCCTCAAGCAGCCCACGCGTTCGGGCTCCGCCACCTTCTCGGCGATCTACCAGTCGGGCGCGACCGGGCCCTCGGACACCGGCGTCATCGTCTCATCGAGCGGCGGCTACATCATGGAAGCGCGCGGCAACATCGACAACGACACCAACGTCGACGTCTGGCTGGTCAGCAGCGGCTCGCTGAGCATCACCGGTGACGGCTGCACCGACACCGGCCACGAAGTCGCGGGCACCATCGGCGTCATCTACAACGACGTCGCGTGCCCTTGAGGCACCCGCTGCGGTAGCAGTGCCTCGAACATGAAACGTCTGCTGCCGGTCGCCATCATCGCGGGAGCGTTGTCGCTCTCGTATTTCCCGCTCGTCAGCGGCGACGGCATCATCATCACCGACGACAAGTTCACCTCCGACATCACCAACGGTGAATGGCCCGGGCGCGTCGCCGCGGGCCGGCTGGTGCGCGAAGGCCACGCCCCGGTGTGGACGCGTGAGTTGATGGGCGGCGTGGCGCTGGTGCCCGCCGGCGTGAGCACCGACCCCATCTCCCTTCTGTATTTCGCCGCGCTGCCGCCGGTGCCCGCCATCAACCTGTTCCTGCTGACGCTGATGCTCATCGCCGGCACGGGCACGATGACGCTGGCGCGCGCGCTGGGAGCGTCACTCACCGGCGCGGCGCTCGCGGGCATCGGCTTCGTGTTGTCGGGTTACGTCGTCACCCAGCTCAAGCACACCGAGATCATCGCCGTCATCTCGTGGCTCCCCTGGGGCACGTGGGCGCTGCTCCAGGCCTTCGAGACGCCGCACCCTGAATTCCCCGTGCGGCCGCTGGGCTGGTTCACGCTCTTCTACGGCCTGCAGTACCTCGCGGGCTTTCCACAGTCGGCTCACATCTCCACGCTCTGGTACTCGGCGTGGGGCCTCTGGTTGATCTGGCGCCATCGCGCCGGAGCGCCGCTCGCTTCGTCGCTCAAGCGCGTCGCGGGGTTCGCCGGCGCCGGAGTGCTCGGCGTGTGCATCGGCGCGGTGCAGTTGTTCTCGATGTTCGAGTTCACGCAGCTCTCCGACCGCAACACCGGCGTGAACATCGACTGGGTCACGCGGTGGAACTACTCGTTGGAGAACCTGTGGACCTTCATCGTGCCGTACAAGAACGGCGACTACGGCGACGGCACCTACTTCGGCAAGAGCATCTTCTGGGAGGACTACAGCTACACCGGCCTCCTCACCCTCGCCTTCGCGGTGCTGGCGTTGTGCTGGTACCGGCAGAAGTGGGTGCTGTTTTTCTGGAGCGGCGCGGTGGTCGCGATGCTGGTGGTGCTGGGCCACCACACGCCGGTCTTCAGCTTCTTCTTCAACTTCGTGCCGGGCATGAAGTTCTTCCGCTTCCCCACGCGGTTCCTGGTGCTGGTGCACTTCGCGCTGTGCGTGCTCGCCGGCCTCGGCTTCACCCACGTGGAGCAATGGCTCGAGAAACGCTGGCCCGACGGCACCAGCAAGAAGCTGCGGGTCGCCATTTCGTGGCTGGTGGTGAGCCTCTCGTTCGCCGACCTGCAGTACTTCCAGCTTCGCCAGAACCCCATCGCCGACGCCGCCCGGTGGATGGAGCCGCCCCCGACGGTGACCTTCTTCCGGCAGCATCTGGGCGACTACCGCGTCTTCACGATGTTCGCGGCGCAGGCGCACACCAACGCGAGCGCGGTGGCCAGGGGCTGGCTCGACCTCGAACCGTTCTACGCGATGCGCGACCTGCTCCAGCCCAACTCCAACATCTTGTGGAACATCACGTCGGTCGACGGCTACGTGGGCCTGCTGACGCGGGAACAGGCGACGTTGTGGGGTGGCTCCGTGTTGCCGAGTCAGGTGCACCAGCTCGAGTACGCGACCGGCCCGAACCCGCGCCTGCTCGCGGAGCTCGCGCGCGTGCTGCGCACCTTCTCGGTGAAGTACGTGATTTCTCCGATTCCCCAGCAGTTGGGGGAGCCGCTGCAGTTGGGCAACGCCGTGGTGTACGAGCTCCAGGCGCCCGCGCCGCGGTTTCATCTCGCGCGACGCCAACTCGCGGCGCCGACCAACGAAGACGCCTTCTTCATGATGCGCTCACCCGGCTTCGAGCCCGGCAACGACGTCATCATGATGGAGCAGGAGGCGCCGCCGGCCTCGTTGAACCTCCCGGCCGACGCGAACGTGGTGCTCCAGCGTGAAGACGGCGTGTCGAGCGAGCTGACGGTGACCTCACCGGGCGACGTGGTGCTGGTGAACACCGAGAGCTTCTTCAAGAACTGGGTCGCGGAGATCGACGGGCAGCGCGTGGAGATTCTGCGGGCGAACATCAATCAGCGCGCGGTGAAGGTGCCCGCGGGCACGCACCAGGTCCGCTTCTTCTGGGACTCGCCGGTGCTGCGTCGCGGGTTCACGGTGACGTGCATCGCGGTGATCATCGCGATCATCTGCTCCGTATGGCGGCGGCGCGCGCCACGTGACACCGCACCTGCCGCGGCTTGAGGCAATCGGGCCTCATCAAGTGCCATGACGCGGTGGAGCGCGTCATCGGCTCGTTCTTCGCGCACGGACGCCACGCCTTGATGACGCAGAACCGTGCGTCATTGCCAGTCGCGCCGACTGCTCGACGAGCGCATCACGCAAGGAGCCACGTCATCGATGGCGCCGCGCTGATCAACGCCCGCATTCTGGATTCAAACGGTTTCGTCCGCGACGCCGCGGCGCGCCTTCGCCGACATCGCTGTGACGAGCGCCCTCCGGGACGAGGGATTTTCAGCGGCGTCGCGGTTGCACGACGTCGTACTGCGGAGCCCACCACAGCGAGTCGACCTTCTCGGCCTGCGCGTGACGATGTGTGAGGTACGGGTCTGAGAGGTGTTCGCGCGCGATGACCGCGAAGTCTGCGCGGCCGGCGCCGATGACGGTGTTCGCGTGGTCGGCTCCCATGATGGCGCCCACGGCCATCACCGGCATGCCCACCGCGACCTTCACCGCTTCGGCGTAGGGCACCTGGTACATGCGGCCGTATTCCGGCTTCGACTCCGGCACGTTGCCGCCGGTGCTGACGTCGATGACATCGCACCCACGCGCCCGGAGCTCTCGCGCCAACGCGATGGTGTCTTCAATCGTCTGCCCCGTGGGACCCAACCAGTCGGTCGCCGACACCCGTACGCCCATCGGCTTTTCCTTCGGCCACGTGGCGCGCATCGCGTCGAAGACCTCGAGCGGGAACCGCATGCGATTCTCGAGTGAGCCGCCGTAGTCGTCGGTGCGCCGGTTCGAGAGCGGCGAGAGAAACGACGAGAGCAGATAGCCGTGCGCCATGTGCACCTCGACGAAGTCGAAGCCCGCACGCAGCGCGCGCACCGTCGAATCGGCGAACGCGCGCTTCACGCGTTCCATGTCGGCGACCGTCATCTCGCGCGGCGTGTGCCACCCCGGCTTGTAGGCAATCGCCGAGGGCCCGACCGTCTCCCACGGCTCCTCGTGTGACTTGAGGCAGGTGTCGCCTTCCCACGGCCGCGAGCAGCTCGCCTTGCGGCCGGCGTGCGCGAGTTGAACGCCGATCTTCGCGTGGCTCCTGCCGTGAACGAAGTCGACCACGCGCTTCCACGCGGCTTCGTGCGCGTCGTTCCACAACCCCGCGCAGCCGTGCGTGATGCGCCCTTCCGGCGACACGTCGGTCATCTCGGTGACGACCAGGCCCGCGCCGCCCATCGCGCGGCTCCCGAGGTGCACCAGATGCCAGTCATCGATGAGCCCGTCGGTCGCGGAGTACTGGCACATCGGTGACACCACGACGCGGTTGTCCAACTGCAGCGTGCGCAGCGTGAAGGGCGCGAAGAGCGGCGGCGGCGCGCTCCCGTCGGAGTTCGGTTTCGACGCGTGGTCTTTCGCGAAGCGCTCATCGGCGCGCTTCACCAGCGCCGGGTCACGCAGCCGCAGGTTGTCCCACGTGATGCGCTTGCTGCGCGTCATCAGGTTGAAGGTGAACTGCTCCGGCGGCTGGTTCACGTAGCGCGCGGAGTTCTCGAACCACTCGAGGCTCGTCTGCGCGGCGCGCTGCGTCCGAATCACGTCGGTGCGGCGCAACGCTTCGTAGTGCGCGAGCGACTTCTCGACGTCGAGGCCGTGCAGCTTCAGCGAGTCACGCAGCGCGATCGCGTCTTCCATCGCCAGCTTCGTGCCCGAGCCGATGGAGAAGTGCGCGGTGTGCGCCGAGTCACCGAGCAGCACGACGTTGCCGCGCACCCAGCGGTCGCAGGTGATGGTGGGGAACGTGCGCCAGATGGACTTGTTCGCCAGCAGCCGGTGGCCGTCGAGCTCCTTCGCGAAGAGCTTCTCGAGGTACGCGACCGATTCCGCTTCAGACTTCGTGTCGAGCCCGGCGGCTTTCCAGACCTCTTCACGGCACTCGACGATGAACGTCGAACGCGCGGCGCTCGGGTCGCCGGAATTCTGAAACGGGTACGCGTGCACCTGAAACAACCCGTGCGGCGTCTCCTTGAAATGAAAGGTGAAGGCGCGCAGCGGCCGCGTGGTGCCGAGCCACGTGAACTTGCATTTGCGCCAATCGACATGCGGGCGGAAGTCGGCGGCGAAGCGCTCGCGAATCGGTGAATGCACGCCATCGGCGGCGAGAATCAGGTCGGCCTTCGGCAGCGCATCGGGCGAGATGTCGGCGTTGAAGTTCAGCTTCACGCCGAGCTCCGCACAGCGTGCGTGCAGCAGTTGCAGCAGCTCCTTGCGCGAGAGCCCGCAGAACCCGTGGCCCGTCGACGTCGTCACCTGCCCGCGCAGGTGCGTCTCGATGTCGTCCCAGTAGACGAAGCGCGACTCGATGGCGGCGAGCGACTCGGGGTCGGCGTCGCGGAAGTTGCCCAGCGTCTCCTTCGAAAAGACGACGCCCCAGCCGAAGGTGTCGTCGGGGGTGGTCTTCTCGAAGACCTCGAGTTCGAC
>JBEHYH010000026.1:0-23998 GCA_048498275.1 Myxococcota bacterium
CCACACCAGGGCGGTCAGCAACAGAAGTTCGACAAGGACAAGATGCCCGCGTTCGACACCAGCGGCGGCTATACCGAGAAGAACAAGTGGTACTTCCAGCACGTCGCTGACGTCGGCACGAAGGCCGGTCAGAGCGCCGAGCAGGTCGCGAAAGCGCTCGCGTCGAAGGTGAACGCCACCGGCGATTACGACGCGAAGGTGCGCAAGAACGCCGACGGCTCCGCGACGCTGGTCGTCGACTGGAAGTAGACGGCCGTCTCTCCGCGCGGACGGAGTTGATCAGCGATTTCACGCCTCTACGCGTGGCATCACGGCTGCACAGCGCCCGGGCTCCCCGAAGTTCAAGGAGCCCGTATGCCGCTCGTCAATCGCAGCGAAACCTCTGACGTCCAATGGCCGGAGTGGAAGGTCGATTCGGCCTCCGCGCCGCCGCCGCCAGCGCCGAACAATTCAGTCGAAGCGCTCTCGCCCGGGCTCGCCGACGGCGATTCATGGAGCGAATCGAAGCTGCGCGAGGCCTTCGCCGAACTGCACGAAGGTGATTCATATGAACTCTCCGGCAAGGTCACGGCGAAAGCCGGCGAGGGGGGCATGGGCTCCGCGAAGTTGCGCGCGGAGCGTGAAGAAGATGGGTCTCTCAAGCTCTCGGTGAGCGGCGAAGGTGCGTTCATCGCCGGCGGCACGGTCAAGCTCGGCGCGGGCACGACGTACCGGTTCCCCCCGGGGCATGACGCTGAAGCCGCCGACCTCGCCGATGCGTTGGTGAAGGGGGCGGTGGTCGTCGCGGCGCCCCTCGGCACGCAGGTGCTGCTGAGCCTCGCCCTCGACGGCAGCACGCCCGACAGGCTCGCCTCGCGCATCGGGAGCTACTCCGACCAGCTCTCGACGGTCAAAGCCGACGCGTCGCTCGGCCTGCACCTCGAGCACGAGTCGAAGCTCGCGGCGGGCTTCGAGTCGTTCGACTTCGGCAAGGTGAAGGCCGAAGCGGAGGCGAAGGAGGGCTTCGCCATCAACCTCGAGAAGGGAACCTTCACGGTCGACCGCACCGTCGGGCTCGAAGGTGAAGCGTCGCTGAACATCCCCACGGTGCGCGCGGGCGTGAAGGCCGGCGCGAGCGCCACGCTGTCGGCGGAGTTCAAGATGAGCCCGGCGATGAAGCAGGCGTTGGCCGATGGCTCGATGTCGCCGGCCGAGGCGTGGGGCCAGCTCGCGACCCGGTCGGTGCCCGACAAGCTGACCGCGCGCGTCGAAATCGAATCGACCGAGAAAGGCATCGGCACCATCGCCGGCCTGTCGACGAAGACCACCGCCGAAGCCGAGGTCGAGCTCGACGTCGCCGCGTTCCTCGAAGATCCCGCTCCGGGGAAGATTCTCGAAGACCTGTCGCGCGCGAAGTGGTCGGTGGAGACCGAGTCAGGCGTCGGCCCCGCGTTCGCGCTCGGGGTTTCGCTCGGCGAAGTGAAGGTGAACTCCGAGCTCACGGCGCAGCGCAAACACCGCTGGGAGGTGGAGGGCCTCCCGTTCGCGGAGGCCGCGCAGCGCCTCGCGCACCCCGAGAGCGACCAGCACCTCCTCGAAGCGCAGCGCGCGCTCGCCACCCGCTGAAGCCAGGAGAACACCATGCTCGACACCTTGACCCTCCTGCTCTTTCCCCTCGTCGGCGTCGTCACCGGGCTCACCGCGGCGCACGTCTACAAGCACTTCGAGACGCCGCTCGCGGTGATGCATGTCGTGGCCCTGCCGGTCGGGCTCGCGCAGGTGCTCACCAGCGTCGGCGCGCGCTCCGCGCTCGGCGGGTTCGCAGCGCTCTTCCAGTGGAGCGGCGTGTTGTCGTCGCTCTACGGCCTGGGGGCGCTGGTGTACGTCGCCAGAGCGCTCAACGGCCGGGGGCTGACGCCGCGAACGACGCCGCTCCCCGTGGCGAAGGCAGACTGAAGTGCTATGCGCGCCTTCGTGAAGCCGCACGCGCACGACAGCAACAAGCCCGGCAAGGCCGCCTTCTTCGACATCGACGGCACGTTGATCTCGACCAACGTGGTGCACGCGTATGGCTACTACGCGCAGAACGAAGGCAGCGCGCTGGGCATGCTCGGGCGCTCGCTGGCGACGGTGGCGCAGATTCCGCTCTTCGCGGGGCTCAACATCGTCGACCGTAAGATCTTCAACGAATACTTCTACCGCCAGTACGAGGGCCTCTCTGAAGACCGGTTGCTGACGCTGGCTGAAGACCTCTTCGAAGACGTCATCAAGGCCGCGATCTTCAAGAAGGCGCAGGACCTCGTCGACGAAGCGCGCCGCGCGGGCTGCAAGATCGTCTTCGTCACCGGCGCGCTCGACTTCACGATGCAGCCGCTCGCGAAGCACTTCGGCGTCGATGACCTCATCGCCAACCGCATGCAGTTCGTCGGAGGCAAAGCCACCGGCAAGGTCATCCCTCCCATCATCGAGGGCGCGAACAAGGCCAACGTGATTCGCGAGTACTGCGAGACGCACGGCCTCTCGTTGATGAAGAGCTTCGCGTACAGCGACTCCGCGTCTGACTACGCGATGCTCACCGTCGTCGGCCGGCCCACGGCGGTGAACCCCGACCTGCGGCTGCGCGCGCTGGCCCGCAGTTACAACTGGCCCATTCTCGACGTGCGCTGAGGCGCTTCGCGCTGCTTTGGCGCTACGGTCTCGCGCCATGAACCGCCCCTCACCGGTTTTCCGTCGTGGAGTGCTGTTTTCCGCGCTGTTGCTCGTCGCGTGCCCCACGCCGATACCGGTGCCTGATTCGGGCCCGTCGACGCCTGAGCTGCCGCACTGCATCCCCGGGCTCTCGGCGGCGTGTGGCTGCACCGATGGCCGCACCGGCGCGCAGGTCTGCACGAGTGAAGGCGTCTTCGAGATGTGCACGTGCACCGGTGAAGCGCCCGGGCCGACCACGGGCCACTGCGTGCCGAATCAGGGCGTGGCCTGCTACTGCAGCGACCTCCGCATGGGCGCGCAGTTGTGCCGCGCCGACGGCATCTACTCGCCGTGCAACTGCCCGATCCCCACGGTCGTCGACTCGGGGACGCCCGATGCCGGCCCCAGCACGGAGGTCGATGCCGGTCACGATGAAGACGCTGGCGTCGTCGTCGATTCGGGAACTCCCGATTCAGGCGTGACGATTGACGCCGGTGTCGACGCAGGCCCCATCACGTTGCCCGACGGAGGCATCAGCTACCCCGGCTGCAACCTCGTCGATGGCATCGAGTGCGACGGCGACTGGGCCGGCCAGTGCAACCCCGGCTGCGGAGGTCAGTGCTGCTCGCCGTACCACGGCACGTTCACCTGCCTGCCGCGCGACCAGTACGGCAACTGCCCGCGGGCCGACCTGTGGGTCGATCAGACGCGCGTGCTCTCGTCGTTCCGCGAGGAATACGTGTACTTCGACCCGAGTGACTGCGCGCTCGTCGAAGGCTGCGTCGATGGGCCGGGGCTGCGCCGCCTGCTCCGGTTCGACACGCGCACGCCGAACAGCGGCACGGCCGACATGTTCCTCGGGCAGCCGAGCATGTCGAACCCGTGGTTCGAGTACGCGCAGTGCCACGGCCACTACCATTTCGAGTCGTATTCCAATTACGAGCTGCTGAACGACGCGGGCATGTCGGCGGCGAACGGGCACAAGCAGGCGTTCTGTCTCGAAGATCTCGACCGCTATGACCCGCTTGCTCCGGCGTCGCACTACACATGCAGCAATCAGGGCATTCAGGTCGGCTGGGCCGACGTCTACACCGCGGGGCTCGACTGCCAGTGGATCGACATCACCAACGTCGACGCGGGCACCTACAACCTGCGCATCTCGCTCAACACGCAGCACATCCTCCTCGAGAGCAACTACACCAACAACGTCATCACCGTGCCGGTCACCATCGGGGCTCCGAACACCGATGAGACCAACGGCGACCCGACGGTGGCCTGCACCTCGTCGCAGCAGGGCGCCGCGCGTCAGTGCGGGTGGACGGCAGACACCGCTCCGCGCACCTGCACGCCCGACACGCTGGTGCGCGTCGGTTGCAGCGCGGCGTGTGGTCTCGGCATGTGCACCGGTGACTCGATGCTGCGCGTCTACGAAGGCGACCGCACCGACGCGGGCTCCATCGTGACGGGCGTGGTACCGCTGCAGACCAATGACGACTCGCACTGCGCGGTCGATGGCGGCGGGAATGACCTGTGTTCGCTCGCCGCGTTCAACTGCCCGGAGAGCGGTCAGTACACGGTGCTCACCGCGCCGTATTTCTCGAACGGGCTGATGACCTGCACCCTCGCGACGATTCCGTAGCTCACTCGAGCTTGAGCATCGCGCGCAGGCGCCAGAGCGCTTCGTGATTCGGCGGAGGGAGGGTGACCATCACCGTCACCTCCTTCGGCGACGTGTCACTCACGTGAACCCACGTCGTTTCATCGTTCACGCGCAGCTCGACGTCGCCGGGGCTCGCGTCGAGCGTGCAGATGCCGGTGTACGGCTCGTGCGTGTATTCGACATCTCCGACGGTGCAGAAGCTCAGCCGCTCACCGCCCCGCAGCGCGATCACCTGTACGAGCGCGCCGGTGATGGGGTTCCACGTGTTCGAATCGACGACCGTGACGGTGATGAGCGCGCGCCGCTGGTCGAGCCGCACCGGGTCGAGCTCGTTGAACTGCGCGATGACCGGTTCGAAGCCCATGCGCCGCACGCGAATGCTGCCGAAGGGCGGTGACTTCAGCTCGAACGAGAAGGCGCCGTTCTCATCGGTGTCGGGGCTCGAAAACGAACCGGTGTTCGCGGAGATGTGCGCGCCCCTCACCGGAGCGCCCTTCTCGTCGACCACCCGGCCCTTCACACGTTCGTGCGCGATGGTCTGCACGTCGAAGATGACCTCTTCACCGGGCTTCACGTCGATTTCGTCCTGCAGCGGCGTGGTCCACTCGGGCAACCCGCCCTCGTAGCTGATGCGATTCGGCTGAAACGGTACGGTGATGGTGAAGGTGCCTCCATCATCGGTCCACCCGTTCTGCTGCGGGTGGTACGTGCCGCAGCGCCCATCGGAGTGACCGCTCAAGCGCGTGGTGTCCCACAGCATGAAGTCGACGTTGCCGTAGCCGACGCCGTGTTCATCGACGAAGCGGCCGGTGACGGTGAAACTCGAACCCGCGTCGGAAACTGCCGCGAGCAACAAGAGCAGCGCGTGCATGCCGCGACGCTAACTCACGGCGCGAGGTCACGGAGCTGCGCGAAGACCTTTTCGAGGCTCTCGACGTAGAGGTACGCGCCCTGCGAATTGCCCGGGCACGCGTTGGTCTGCTCGGCGTAGCGCGTCTGCCCGTCGGAGAGTTCGATGATGCGCTGGGCGCCATCCGCGTAGCACGACTCCTTCGAAGCCGGCGTGAGCGCGCCGAGCGCCGACTCGAGGCTCTTCACCTGTGCGCCACTCAACGTCTTCGGCTCCGCGGTGTCGAAGGTGATCTGCTTCGCCTCGAGGTCGACCGACCAGCGGTCAGTCTGCACGCCATTCGGCCCCGGAGGCAGTTGCGTGAACGTCGCCTCGAATTTCGTATCGCCGCGCCACGCGCAGCCACTGCACAACAACACCACAGACAAGAGACTTCGCATGTTCACTCCGCCAGCGATTTGAGTTGGACGAAGACGACACCAGGGTCGTGCGGTTCGAGGCTTTCAGCGTCTCCGAAGATTCGATCGCCGGCGCGAAGCTGGAGCGGGCTCTTGTCGGCGACCGAAGGCGACGTCGCCGACGAGACCGTGAGCGCGTTCAACGCGTCGACGAGCGCGCTCGATTCTTCCTGCGTCAAGACGCGCACACCCTCCACATTGCCTGACAAGACGAGGCACGCCCCGAACGTCATCTGGCCCGCGTCGAGATCCACTTCGTAACGAGAGACGGTGCGCGTGCCGCCGTCTGCAATTGGGCACCCGCGCCCGGGCGCCGGACCTTCGATGGCCGTGAAAGACGCGTGTGCTTCCCAGGCGAAAATCGGGCCGGCATCGACTCCACCGTCGACCTCAACGGGCGCTGTGCACCCGGCCAACACCAACGCAGCCACCAGCATCGCTCGTCGCATCACATGAACTCCCAGCCCGGCCCTGACAGCAGGTGCGCTGACTGACCCGTCACCAGCCCGGGGTTGATTGCCGTTGACGCATGACGGTGCCACGGCGAGAAGACCCGGAGATGCGCCCGCTCAAGACGCTGAAGAAGCTGTACGACGAAGAATCTCACATCGTCATCACCGAGAAGGGTTCGCCCCCTCGCGTGATGTTCTACGGCGAAGACTTCTGGGTCGAAGATCTGCCGGTCGGCACGCGCGTGATCTTCCCGCGGCCGCCGCTCGAGGGCGTGCCCAACGTGAAGGCGGCGATCCGCTACGCCATCAATCACCCGCATGGGATGGACCCTCTGCACGCGCTGCTCAAGCCGGGCATGAAGGTCAGCATCGCGCTCGACGACATCTCGCTGCCGCTGCCGCCGATGAAGACGCCCGACGTGCGCCAGCAGGTGCTGGAAATTGTCCTCGAACTTCTCGCTGATTCCGGCGTCGACGACGTGCACATCATCATCGCCAACGCGCTCCACCGTCGCATGACGGACCCGGAGATGAAGCGCATGGTGGGCGAGAAGATCTTCAACGAGTTCTTCCCCGACCGCTATTACAACCACGACGCCGAAGACCCCGACGGCATCACCGAGCTCGAGCGCACCAGCCACAATGAAGTGGTGGCCATCAACCGCCGCGCCGCCGAGTCAGACCTGCTCATCTACGTGAACATCAACCTGGTGCCGATGGACGGCGGTCACAAGTCGGTGGGCACGGGGCTCGCGAACTACGACTCGCTGCGCTTCCACCACAACCCGCAGACCATCCGCGACACCGCGTCGTACATGGAGCCGAAGACGTCCAAGCTCCACGAGTCGACCGGGCGCATCGGCCGCGTCATCGACAACAACCTCAAGGTCTTCCACATCGAGACCACCATCAACAACCGCATGTTCGAAGAGCCGGTCGGCTTCCTCATGAAGAAAGAGGAAGACTTCACGGAGTTCGATCGCCTGAAGCTCCAGAGCTTCAAGTACGGCCTCAGCAAGATGCCGCGCGCGATGAAGCGGAAGATGTTCTTCAACATCTTCGCGCCGTACGAGGTGACGGGCGTGTTCGCGGGCGCGACCGAGCCCACGCACGAGAAGACGCTGGAGATGTCGTGGAAGCAGTACTCGGTGCCCGTTCAGGGCCAGAGCGACATCGTCATCTTCGGCATGCCGTACGTCTCGCCGTACAACGTGAACTCGATTCTCAACCCGTTGCTCGTGCAGGTGATGGCGCTCGGGTACCTGTTCAATCTCAACCGCGGCGTGCCGCTGGTGAAGAAGGGCGGCGTCATCATCCTCACGCACCCCTGCTACGACGAGTTCGACCCCGACCATCACGCGCCCTACATCGAGTTCTTCAACCGGTGTCTGACGGAGACGCGCGACGCGCACGTGCTGAGCCACAAGTACGAGAAGGAGTTCGCGAAGAACCCCAGCTACGTGCACCTGTACCGCAAAGGGCACAGCTACCACGGCGCTCACCCCTTCTACATGTGGTACTGGGGAGAGAACGGTCGCCAGCACGTCGGCAAGGTCATCGCCGCGGGCGCCGAGAACAACCACGTACCGGCCATCATGGGTTGGGACCGCACTGACACGCTGTCTGAAGCCATCGAAGAGGCGCGCGGCTTCATGGGCCGCAGCGCGAGCATCTCGTTCGTGCACCTGCCGCCGATCTTCCAGACCGACGTGAAGCTGTAATCAGCGACGTTCAGGTCACGGTAGGCAGCGCGGGCGGACCCAAATACGGGTCTCTGATCGCGTTGCCATTTCGCCAAGAGACCATCGACACCGGAACACCAAGTCGCTGACCAGCGGCGTAGATCTCCGCAAGGTTCTGCTGAGACATCCGATGACCGACGCAGATTTCTCTGAGCGCGTTCGTAATCGGCACGAATGCTTGAACAGGTTCCTTCGCCAGCAAGACGATTCGAAACTCCTGTTCTTGAGACCAATCGGCATGCTTGGAGAAAAAGAGCCAGTCGGCGTATTCGGCAAGATGTTGCGCCGAAAACGCTGAAGCTCCGAGCTTCTCCCACTGCTCGTATTCGACAAGCCACGGCCAAAACGTCGGAGCCCTTCCGCCCTGCAAATAGAGGACGTGACCGGCGACGAGCTCACCATGCTCAGCCAGAGCTGCTTGTGCATTGAGAAGTAGCTGTCTCTGGTCAAAAACGAGAACCACTCCGGAATAGTTCTCACCGTATTGGGCCCACATACGGGGATGCTGCCATCCGGTTCCATCCTGCGGCGCGACTGATGGCTCCTTGTAGTGATGACCATCAGCGCAGAAACACACCAGACGAGCGTGCTGCCGAAGTTCACGACTCAACTCTCGGCTCACAGTGATCGCCGCGCCACCCGGCGCGCGGCCTGCTTCAGCAACAACGCAAAAATCGAAGTCCTTATTTTCTCTCGGATCATTCGTTCGCTCGAATGAAGACAGCAACAATCGCTGGTCCTTGAGGATGAAATCCAACGCGGTCGTCGTCCTCGTGTAGTGACACAGCAGCCGTTCTTTGTTCTCTACGAACTGCGTTCCGTTTCTGTCGACAAACTGCATCTTCGGATGCGGCCTGTACTCAGTTGGGAACGCCAAATTCGCGGAGACAAACGAAGGATTTCCATACGTGAACAAGACCTCCCCCGTTGTGCGCACTCGGACTTCGCCGTCACCAGATGCTGTCGAAACGACGAAGCAGTAGTCGAGTTCGGGCTCTTGTTCAGACATGCCACGCGACTAACGACAAAAAAAGAGTCAGTCAAACTCTTTTATTCACCAAAGCCTGATCGCCGCGACACATCAGAGTCCGAATTCCCAATTGTTGTCGGTGCCGGTCTCGCTGAGGCCGGTGCCGGTGTGCAGCAGCCAGTTGCCGAAGTTCGTCGCGCCGTTGAGCACGTGCACTTCAGTCGAGTGCGTGCCGGTGCCGCTCTTCGAGATGCCGTAGAGATCGAGCGCGCCATCGCCGTTGAAGTCGGCGAGCGCAAAGTCCCACGCGTGGTTGGTGCCGGTTTCGCCGAGCGCCGTGCCGGTGTGGAGCAGCCAGGTGCCGTAGTTCGACGCGCCGCTGAGCACGTGCATTTCGGTCGAGTGCGTGCCGGTTCCCGTGCGTGAGATCGCGTACAGGTCGGGCGCGCCGTCGCGGTCGTAGTCGCCGACGAGGAACTTCCAGTTCGCTCCGGTGCCGGTTTCGCCGAGCGCGGAGCCGGTGTGCAGCAGCCAGTTGCCGAAGTTCGTCGCGCCGTTGAGCACGTGCACTTCGGTCGAATGCGTGCCCGTGCCCGTGCGTGAAATCGCGAACAGGTCCAACACGCCGTCGCGGTTGAAGTCTCCGAGCGCGAACTTGAACGCCTCGCTGTCGCCGGTCTCGCCGAGCGCAGTACCCGTGTGGAGCAGCCACGTCTTGAAACCGCTCGCGCCCGACAACACGTGCACCTCCGTCGAGTGCGTGCCCGTGCCCGATTTTGAGATCGCGTACAGGTCATCGACACCATCGCGGTCGTAGTCGCCGAAGAGGAACTGCCAGTTCTCTCCAGTGCCCGTGAGCCCGAGCGACGTCGCGGCGTGCACTGAGAACTGCGCGAACCCCGAACCCGCGCTGAGCGCGTGCACTTCAGTCATGCCCGAGCCCGTCGACGTACGAACGACCGCGAACACATCAGGGTTCACCTTCGTGCCGCCTCCGCTCGAGCCCGCGTACGCCTGAAGCTGCGCCAACGTGCCATTGAACAGATTCACATCGACGTTGCCGGAGATGCCCGAGATGCGACCCGACGACGTGAACTGGTGAAAGGTCCACCCGCGGCTCGCCCATGCGTTCGGCACTCCGGGGCAGTTCGTGCCGTACCAAGCGACATCGAGCGGCAACGACGCGAAGTCGGCGCTGCGCACGTTGTCGTCCCAGAAATACGCGCCTGAATAGATGAACGGCACCTTGCCGGTGCCCGCGGTGACCGCGTTGATCCACGTGTGAATGCGCGCGGTGATGGTGGCGGCTGACTGACCTCCGGTGACTTCGACATCGAGCATCACCGGTAAATCGCCAGGCCCGAGACGGCCGACCTTGCTGATCACGATGTTCGCCTGCGTTGTCGGGTCTTCACCGGGCTCGAAGAATTGGTACGACCCGCGGATCAGCCCGGCCGCCTTGATGCCCGCCCAGTTCGTGTCGAACGTGGTGTCGCGGTACGTGCCGTCGCCGATGCGCGCGATGGCGAACGCGATGCCCGACGCCTTCACCGCACCCCAGTTGATGCTGCCCTGGTAGACGGACACGTCGACGCCTTGAACGCCGGTGGCCGACGGGCAGATGCCGTTGGTGATGGCTTCGCTGGTGTTGTTCAACTGCGAACCGGCTTCGTTGCCTGCTTCGGTGAGCAACCCTTCACCGCAACCGGCGAACGCGAGAACGGCACAGAGAGTGAGCTGACGCATGAGTGTGGCTCCTTGGAGAAACCGCCACCCGGTTTGTCGCGACGTCGCGAAATTCGGCGAAGCCCGCGTTTGTAAATCTCAGGCGCGAGTGGAGCTTCGATGCTCCACGTCGTCATTTCGCCCCGCCGTGCGCGCGGCGTCGATGCGCGCAATCAATTCATCAACGAGCGGCGCATTGGCGAACACGTTGATGCGAAAGCCGAGCTTCGGTGAGAACACGACTTCTTTCCCAAGCGGGCCTGCGGTTCGCAGCAACAGCGAGACGCGCGGGGGGTTCACGAAAGACTGAAAGCTGACGTTCACGATGTCGCGCAGCTCGATGCGCTGTTCGAGGTCTCCCTTACGCACGAGCAGAAAAGAACCACCGTCGCGCACTTCGTCGACCAGCGACCCGACGAAATAGCGATGGACGAAATAGCCGAAGACCGCCGCTGCCAGCACCGCGAGAACTGCGGGCGAACGGGCGACAATCGTCCCGACTGCGGCGGCTCCGAGAAGGAGGGCGAAGTAGACCGGCAAGACGCGTCTCTGCATGAACAGGTTCGCGGAAATCTTCGGGAACTCACCGGCGTCGCCCATGGAGTGAGCGTAGTGATTCAGCGCTGCGAGCGCGCGGCGTCGACGCGAAGCACGAGTTCATCGACGAACGCGTTGCGCGCGAAAGGGTTGAGCGTCGAGCGCATCGGAATGAAAACGATTTTGTCTCCGAGTTCGTTCGGCGTGCGCAGCTTCAGCGCCACACGACGCGGGTTGCTCAGTTGATTGAAGTTCACGTTCATCACGTCACGCAGCTCGATGCGCACCATCACCTCGCCTTTGCGCATCAGCAGGTAGGTGCCGCCGTCGAGCACTTCGTCGGCGAGGTCCCACACCAGTTTGCGAAAGAGGAAGTAGCCGAACGTCATCATCACCAACGGGTGAATGACGAAGATGGGTTTCGCGAACGCGATGCCGATGGCGAACAGGCTCAAGAACCCGAACCAGAACGCGGGGAAGACGCGCTTGTAGAAGAACGCGCTCTCCGAGACCTTCGGCAACACCGCGGCTCCCGAGTTCAGAAGCGCCATGCGTTCACCGGCAAGACGTGGGCGCGCGCGCGCGCGAAGAGCGCCTTGAACGTCTGCGCTGAACGCTTCGCCGCCGGCGCGCCGAGCCAACACGCTGTCAACACGACCCAGATGATGAAGCTCCAGCCGCGCCAGTCGAGCGGGTGCCAGTTCCACGTCGGGGCGTAGAGCGGCGTGAAACGGAACGCGTTGATGCAGAGGTCTCCGGGCAGGCGACAGACGGGGTTCTTGTCGAGCGAGAGGAAGTAGTGCTGCGTGCCGGCGACGATGGCGCCCCACGCCGAGAGCGCGAGCAGCACCAGCGTGACCGGCGCGAGCCAGCCGGGTTGTTCTTCTTCTTCAGGCCGCAACGCCGCGGCGAGCAGCGCGCTCGCGGGGAAGACCGCCAGCAGGAGGAATCGCGGCCCATGGTAGATGGCGCCGTTCCACGCCCACCACTTCGCGTAGACGAGAATCGCGCCGAGCACCGCGAGCAACCACGCGACGTACACCGGCCGGCCGGTGCGAGGCAGCCCGCGCAGCACCAGCCACAACCCGGGCGCGAAGAACATGATGCCGCGGCCGAAGGTGAAGAGCTGTTCGAAGAAGCCGGCCCAGAACGGGTACGAGAAGCCGGGCTTGCCGCTGCCGAGCATCGACGGAGCCGACGCGCCGTCATTGTCGTAGCCCTGATCGAACGGGCTCCCGCGGCGCACGTACGCCTCGAGCAACACCAGCGCGGCCGCGAGCATCGGCGCGAGCAACGGGTGCAACCGGCGCTCCTTGAACGCGAAGTACAGCGCGACGAGCCCGAGCCCCGGCACCAGCGACATGGTGTTCGCCGCGCCGACCGCGCAGAAGACCCAACCCAGCGTCGAGCGGCCCTGCGCCACCCACGCGATGCCGATGGCGATGGTCACCGCCGAGAACATCTCGCCGTAGAACGTGAGCATGTGGAACGGCAGCATCGAGCCGCCGAGCACCAACAGCACCGTGGCCTTCGCGCGCGCGGCCGTGAAGAGCGGCGTCAACGCGTGCGCGAGCAGCGGGAGGAAAATGGTGACGAGGAAGATGTTGTAGCGGCCCAGCCAGCCTTCGGCCGCGCCGGGTTCGCCCACCAGACGGTCGATCGCCGCGAGCGGCAGCGCGAAGATGGGTCCGATGCCCGAGTAGCGCTCCGAGGTCAGCGTGTGCGTGGTGAGCAACGTGCGCACGAAGTTCGCGCGCGCAGAACCGTCACCCCAGATGGAGCCGTGCATGGTGACGTTCACCACCACCAGGCCCAACGCGAGCAGTGCTGTATCTCCCCACGCAGCCAGCCGCTGTTTCATGGGCGGGCTCTTAGCAGCGTCGTTCCTACAGTCGCGGGCGGAACTCTTCGGCGAGCGCTTCGATCTTCGTCGCCAGCTCGCGGCTCTCTTCGAGCAGCTCCTTCTGCATGCGCCGCCGGTTGCCGAGCACGAAGAAGGTGCGCGCGTCACGCAACGCGCGGAGCCGCCGCTCGTAGAAGACACGGGTGAAGAGCGCGAGCGGTATGGCGAAGACGAAGGTGACCCCTGCCCAGACAGGCCCGAGGAAATGCCACGAGAGGAACGTGAGGAGCCCCCACCAGAGCGGCGCGAGCACCATCGCCGTGAGGAACTTGATGGTGCCTTGAATGTCCCACTCCACCTTCGTGAGCTTCGCGGCGAGCCGCGTGAGCATGAAGGGGATCGCGAAGAGCCCGAAGCCGAGCGCGACGAGCGGCAACGAGAGCATCCACAACAGATTGGTGACCACGAAGCGCGCGACGGTGGCGGGGCGGTAGCGCGAGGTGAGGTCGTCGGCTGAAATCGAGAGCAACGAGAGCTGCTGCTGAAAATACGTGAGCGTGGCCTTCACCTTCTCGAAGCGCTCCGGCTGTTCTTCACGCAGCAACTGCATGCCGCGCGCGAAACGCTTGAGCCGCTCGGGGTCACCCTTGCGATTGCCGGTCTGCAGCGAGAGCAACTCATCGGCGGTCTTGATGAGCGGCAGGTCTTCCCAGGCCTCGAGGTTCAGCGTCACCTTGCGCAGCGCCGCTTCGATGTTCGCGGTCAGCTCGCGCACCTCGCCGGTGGCTTCGAACGCCTCACCGATTTCGATGTGCACCTTCGAACGGAAGCGATTGCGCGCCTCGTACGTCATGCCGACGGGCACAATCATCGGCTTCGCGCCCTTCTCCTTCGCGGCGAGCGCGATGCGCGCGGCGCCCGTCTTGAGCTCGATGATGTGCGGGTCTTTCGTCGATTTCCCCTCGGGGAAGATCGTGATCGCGCGGTGGTCGACGAGCGCCTGCGTCGCGGCGGTCAACGTGCCTTCGTTCTTCGCCGTGTCGGCACCATCTTGCTTCCGGTACACCGGCAACGCGCCGACGCCGCGCAACACCTGACCCAACACGGGGAACCTGAAGAGCGGTTCTTTCGCGAGGAACGTCACCTGCCGTTTGCTCAAGACGAAGATGAGCCCGGGGTCGATGAGCGCGTTCGGGTGATTGCCGACGTACATCACCGGCCCGTCGAGCGAGAGGCCGCCATGCGGGTCGACCGGCTTCTCGACGCGGAAGAACAGGTTGAGGTTGAACGACGCGAAGGCGCGAAACAACCGGTAGAACATTTCGCGGAAGCGTAGCTCGTCACGACGAGCGTCGTTCAACGAGTTGCAACAGCTCGCCCACGTGCGGCGGCTTCGTTGACGAAGTGCGCCACGCGAGCGGGCTCGACGCGGTGAGCCTCGCCGGCTTCACGAAGTCGGTGAGCAACCGGCGAACGCTGCGCGCCTTCAGCACCTCTCGCGCTTCGACGATGCGCCCACTATCGATCGTCGGAGGTCTTCGCGAACTCGTCCCAGAACGAAGGGAAGCTCTTGGAGACGCAGTCGCGATGCGTGAGCTCGAGCCGCACCTCGTGGAGCCGCGAGAGCACCGCCGCCGACATCGCGAGGCGGTGATCATCGAGCGGGTCGAAGCTGAAATCGCGCGCGTCATCGGGGAAGACGGTGAGCGTCTCTCCGTCGAGCTCGCTGTCGATGCCGGCCGCGGTGAGCAACGTGACGATGCCCTGCACGCGGTCGCTCTCCTTGTGACGGAGAATGCCGACGTCGCGGAAGATGGACGGCGCCGGGAGCTTCGTCGCGATGACCGCGAGCGTCGGAATTGAATCGGGACACGTGGAGGCGTCGACCTCGAAGCCGCGCGTGGCCGTGCCTTCGAGCTTCGTGGTGACGGTGAGGCCCGCGCGTTCGAGATGCGTGACGATGGCTTCGTCGGGGTGGCCGGAGTCGCGCTGCATGCGCGCGACCTCCAGCCCGCTGACCCACGAGAGCGCGAGCAGGTAGCCGATGGAGGACCAGTCGCCGGGAATACGGGGGAACGCCGGCGGCGATTTCGGCGCGCGAACGGGGTTCAGCGAGAAGCCGCAGCGCGCGAGCCACGATTGCGTGAGCGCGAAATAGCCTTCGCTGACGAGCGCGCCTTCGACGTGAACCTCGATGGCGTCGCCGGTGAGCATCGAGAGTCTCGCGGCGGCGAGCAGCAGACTCGAGGCGAACTGGCTGCTCTCGGCGCCGGTGACGCTGAAGCGCGCGTCGCGAAGGAGCTCGCGAGTCTCGACGCGCACCGGCCACGGCGTGCCGGTGATGGAGATGCCGAGCGCGCGCAGTGAATCGAGCAACGGCTCATGCGGGCGCGCGCCGAGCCGCGGAGTGCCGGTGAATTCAACGCGACGATTCGGGAGCACGGCGGCCTGACCGAGGAGAAAACGAAACGGCGCGCCTCCGTCGCGGCAGTCGAGCTGCGCGTTCGGTGCACGCAACTTCTGCAACCCTTCGCGGAGCACTTCGATGTCGCGCGGCAACGCTTCACCAGCGGGGAGAATCGAATCGAAGGGAACTCCGAGGATGTCGGCGAGCACGAGCGCGCGCTGCGCGTCAGACTTCGAAACGGGAGGAACCAGCATCACGTCCCCTCTCCCGCACGCGGGAGAGGGAGGAAGCGCCATTTTCCGGGGCGCTCGAGAAGAATCCACCCCGCTTTCTTGTCGGCGGCGATGAGCCGCTTCGTGTCCGCGGCGAACTGTTTCCCGGTCCACTTCGCGAGCAAGGCGCGCGCGTTCTTCGCCACCGGCAATACACGTTCGACCTGCTGCGCGACTTCACGCGGAGTCACTCCGCGCC
Source organism: Myxococcota bacterium (assembly GCA_048498275.1). Taxonomy (GTDB): domain Bacteria; phylum Myxococcota; class Myxococcia; order Myxococcales; family Myxococcaceae; genus Archangium_A. The sequence continues at coordinate 15,783 of JBEHYH010000026.1, forward strand.
GAACGCCCTCATCGAGCGCGTACAGAATGCCCAGACCCACCGCTTCACCGTGACGCACCCGGTATTTCGACAGCGCTTCGATGACGTGCCCCATGGTGTGCCCGAAGTTGAGCACCACGCGGAGCCCCTTCGTCTCATACGGGTCGCGCTGCACAATCGAATGCTTCAACGCGCGCGACACGCGAATCACTTCGTCATCGCCCGGCGTCGCGCGGCTCCACTTCGCGAACGTGCGCGCGTCGAGCGCCACCACCATCTTCCACGCTTCGATTCGGCCCTCACGCCGCTGCGACTCCGAGAGCGTCTCGAACAGTTCCGCGCACAGCCACGCTTCGTCCGCCGCGTGGAACACGCCGAGCACGTTCTTCGCGCCGGCGACGTTCACCGCGCCCTTCCCTCCGACGCTCGAGTCGACGGCCGCGAGCAACGTGGTGGGCACCTGAATGAAGCGCTTCACGCCGCGCTTGAAGGTGTGCGCGAACACCGTGGCGAGGTCGCCGATGGTGCCGCCGCCGATCGCGAGCAACGTGAGCGAACGCGGCAGCGAGAGCGCCTCACGCGTCAACCGCTCGAGCACACGCAACGACTTCACCGCTTCACCTGCGCGCAGCGGAATCACTTCGACTCCGCGCGCGCGCAACGACCTCCCGACGTGCGGGTGCAGTTTCAGAACGCGTTCATCCGCGAGCGCGAGCGCCGGGCCATCGAGACGCGAGACGAGCGCGTCGAAGCGGCCAGCGACATCGCGACACTTCACGTAGCTCCCGGGAGTCATGCGCGATGCGGCCTCGCGAGCACGTGCAACCAGAGGTCGGCCAACACGCACGACACCATCGCTTCGACGACCGGAACCGCGCGCGGAAGAATGCAGGGATCATGTCGGCCGGCCTTCGCGTGATCAGTCAGCGTCGCCGGCGGTTTGAAGAGCACGCGCAAGACCACCGGCTCGCCGTTCGAGAGCCCGCCTTGAATGCCTCCGTAGACTTCACTTGGGCGACCGTCTGAACGCGTGGTGTGAAACTTCGTGCCGGGTTCGCGGAGCCGCGCTTCGAGATCTTCAGGCCCCCACACGACCCCGGTGACCGCTCCAATTCCTGTCACTGCGTGCGCGAGCTGCGCCTTGAGCTTCCCGAACACCGGCTCGCCGAGCCCGATGGGCAGCCCGTCGACGCGCACGGTGATGGCGCCGCCCCAACTGTCGCCGGTCTTCTTCGCGTCGAGAATCAGCGACTCCATCTGCGCGGCGAGCGCGGCGTCGGGGCAGCGCACCGAGTTGGAATCGACCAGCGCGCGAGTCACATCGCTTTCAGGCAGCGGCAACACCAGCGGGCCGACCTGCGACACCCAACCGACCGTGGTTACTTTCGGTAACTCGCGCGCGAGCAACGCTTCAGCAACTGAGCCGCCAATCACGCGACAGAGCGTTTCACGGCCGCTGGTGCGCCCACCTCCGCGCGGGTCGCGATGTTGAAACCGCTCGCGCCACACCTTGTCCGCGTGGCCGGGGCGATCGACGGTCTTGAGTTTTTCGTAGTCTTGACTGCGCGCGTCGGTGTTGCGCACCACGCACGAAATCGGAGTGCCGAGCGTCTTCCCCTCGTACACGCCGGAGAGGATCTCGACGCGGTCCGCTTCGGCGCGCGCCGTAGTCACCGCTGATTGCCCGGGGCGCCGGCGATCGAGCGCGGCCTGAAGCTGTTCGACGGTGAGCGGCACGCCCGCGGGGCAGCCATCAATGACCGCGCCCATCGCGGGCCCGTGGCTCTCGCCGAAGGTGGTGACGCGGAAGAGTTCGCCGATGGAATTCACGATGCTGACTCCCAGAGTTGTTTCTGCCGGCGCGCCTGCGCGATGAACCAGCGCGCGCCGAGCATGACGGGTGTGCCGCCGCGCGCGCGAATTTCAGCAGCGATTTTGCGCCCGGGTGCGCCATAGGCGACGACTGCGACGCGCGCGTTCTCGAAGCGAAGCGCCGCCGGCGTCTCCACGTTCGCGGGCCAGGTCCACACCACGGTTCCGGAAATCGGAGTCGCGTTGATCATCACGCGCGTCAGCACCTTCAATTCAGCGCCGGTTTCACGCAGCGCAACGGTGACGCCACCATCTCCGAGCACCGTGAGTGATTTCGTGCCGAGCTTCTCGAGCACCGCGCGCGCGCCGTCGACATCGGTGTTCTCTGAACGCCAGGACGCGCCCTCACGAATCAGCGTGTTCACCGCGCTCAACTTCGAACCCGTGTACGCCGCCGCGGGTTTCTTGAACGGGTTCGTCACCGCGAAGCCGCGGTAGTGCGGCCGCAACGCGTCGAGCAGTTCGTCGAGCGGCGTTTCCGCCGGCCAGTCGATGCGATCGAACGGCTGCGTATGAAGGCGCGGGCTGCGTGAATGCCCGACGTTCGACCCGAGAATTCCCAGCCGCGCGCGACGCGGGCTCTTCGCTTCGCGCACCGCATCGGCGAGCAATCGCTGCCCCGGAGCCGCGGCCCACGCGCCGTCGAACGCGAGGTAATCGAGCGCGTTTCGCTCCGCCAACACCGCGCGGAACGGCAGCGCCGTCGGGCCCGTCACCAACACCGTCACGCGTTCGGCGCCGTAGCGTTCTTGGAGCGCGCGTTGCGTCTCGAGAACTTCGGGGAAGCGCGAAGGCGAACCGAGCGGCTCGACGTGTTTGAGGTGCGTTCCACCGGAGAACGTCGACCAGCGTTCGAGCGCTTCGAGCGTCGTGAGTGGTGCCGGTGAGTGGTGGGAAAAAACGCGCCCTTCACCCCGGTGCTCCGCGTTCATTTCTCTATCGACGAGCTCGGCGACTTTGAGCCACGCAGCCGGCAACGGTCTCGGCGTTCTCTGCGCGACCAGAATCGGCAGCGCGCGCGACGCCGGCAGAAGATCGAGCTCTTGTGGATGGAGATCGCTGCGCACCTCCAGCAACTCCGCGCCCGCGTGCCGCGCAGCCCAGGCGAACGGCTCCAGCGCCGCGCCCGGAGGCAACGTCACCACCCGTCGCGCACGCGAACCGCGCTCGAGCCGCAGCGCGAACTCGACGAGCGACATCGGCCGCGCGGCCGCATGACGTTCGGTGCGTTCCGCGTAGACCTCACGCAGCTCTTCTTCGACCGACAGTTCCGGGCGCAGCCGCGGCCGCGTCGCGTCGGCGAGCAGCCGTTCGGAATACGTCGCGAAGGTCACCGGCACGTCGACCACCACGCAGCTCTTCAACGCGCTGGTGTGCAGCGAGAGGAAGCCTCCGCCCACCGACACCACCAGCCCGCGCGGCAGCTCGCTGAACAACGCGCGCTCCGCTTCACGGAACCCGCGTTCATCTTCGCGGAGCCAGTCGCGCAACGAACGCCCGCTCCGACGCGCGAGCTCGGTGTCGAGATCGAGGCCCTCACGGCCCAACGCCTTCGCCACCTGCGGCAGCAACGTCGTCTTCCCCGCCGCGCGATGGCCGGCGAGCACCACCGTCACTCCGCGGGCGATGCCCTCGAGCCGCTCGCCGCGACGACGCGCGAACTCCGCGCTGAGCGCGTTCTGCAATCGCGGGTCGACCTGCTCGAAGAGCGTCACGGTCACGTCTTTAGCGAAGACGGGCTACCTTCTCCCCTACCTTGAAACGCTGGTTCGTCATTCTCGCCCTCGCCGCCTGCACCCCGCGCATGGCGCCCTTCGCTGGCACGACCTGCGACGGCACCGACGGCGACACCTGTGAAACCGGGAGCGACCGGTTGCTCCAATGCGTGAACCTCCAGTGGGTCACCATCAGCGACTGCCACGGCCCGGTCGGCTGCACGCAGAACGGTGACACGACCTTCTGCGACACGTCAGGCAACACCGCGGGCGACATCTGCGCGCCGACCTCCGAGGGCCGCGTGCGCTGCGAGCCCGACGGCGGCGCCGCGATTCTGCGCTGCATGGACCAGGTGCTCACCGTCATCCACACCTGCGACGCGCCGCTGCGCTGCGGCTCGGAAGATGGCGGGCTGACCTGCGTGTACTGACCCTATGCTCGCGGGCCCATGAGCCTGAAGATCAAGTCGTCGAAGTGTCACGTGTGTGGCGCGGCGAAGGCGCGACCGAGCCCCACCGCGTACGTCTATTGCGACCACTGCGGTGCGCTCATCGACTTCGATTTCCAGGTCTCCATCAACGACAAGCGCTCGAAGCTGCCCGGGCCCGAATACACGCGGCTCGCGAACGCGCTGACCGCCGAGCTCGAAGCCGCGAAGAAGAAGAACGACAAGGCGCGGCACCTCGCGCTGCAGCGCAAGCTGTTCGCCGCGTATGTCGAAGCGTGCCCGGCGGCGTGCGCTCCGCGCGTGAATGAAGACGCCTACCGCGCGCAGTACATCGAGCTGCAGGCCCGCACCGCCACCGAGAGCGCGTTCGACCCCGAGATGGCCGCCGCGTCGGAGCGGCAGGCGAAGGCGATGAAAGACCTCCAGTGGGTGCCCGGCGGCGCGATGGGCGTGACCTGCGAGCCGAGGTCGTTCTGGGCGCTCTACGACACGGTGATTGAGATTGCGGAGGTCGGGAGGCGGCTGTCGGAAAAGCACGAGCTCGCAAAGCTGAACCCTGATGGCGACACGCCGGTGAACGCGAAGCTGGGCTTGTCGCTCTTCGTGCAGGGGTGGACGCCGTATCTGAAGAAGCAGGAGCTCGAGGCGCTGCTCGAGAAGACCGGCCTCGGCGCTCAATACGTCGACGTGCAGCCGGTGCAGGGCGCGCACGCGCCGTGCGGCGTGTGCAAAGCCGACGTCACGCGCGAAGACGGCGCGAAGCGCTGCGTGTGTGATTCATGCGGGCATCTGTTGCGCGCCGATGGCGTGGTGCCATGCACGAGCTGCGGCGCGAAGACGTTGATGCCGGCGGAGCGAACGGATTTCCGCTGCCCGTTCTGCGAAACGGAGCTGCACACGCAGACCTGGGTGCAGTTCGCGCGGTGATGGTGCCGGCGCGAGCGCTGCTCCTCTCGGGGAGACAGGGGGGGACCCTGGGGGGAGGGCACTCGGAGTGGGTTGGGAGGCAACGGAGTCGCCCTCCGACCCCCTCGGAGTCGATGGGAGGGAGGGGGGTACCCTCCCCTCCGGGCACTCAGACCGGGCCGGGAGGCGACCAGCCCCTGTCTAGTTGCCGAAGAACTCGCGCAGACTGCCCTGCTTGAAGCTCACCTTGAGCGCGGCCTCTTCAGCGCCGACCGTGAACGCGACCGTCGCCGCGCCGGTGCCCGAACCCACCTGCGCTTCGACCTGCTTGCGGAACCCGTCGTGCTTCAAATTCGTGAGCACGATGGCGAGCTCGGTCTTCGGGTCGGGCGGCGTGTCTTGATTCTCGACCAGCGCCTGCGCGACCACCGCGAGGAACTGCACGCCGAGTTGCTCGTCGGCCTTCGAGACCTCGAGCTCCAGCTCGGGCAACGCGAAGCGCTTGAGCCCCTTGGTCGCCAGCTCGGTCGTCTTCGAACCCGGGTTGTGCACCACCGAATAAAACTCGCGCGCCACCGGCACTTCGCCCTGCCAACTGTCGAGGCGCTGCGCCTTGAACTTCACCGCGTTCAAGAACTCGCCTGAGTCGTCGTCCCACACCACGCCGCCGGTGGCCTTCGCGAACGCGAGCACCGCCTTCTGCGCGTCACGCTCCTCTTCGGGCGCGCCGCTGGTGATGACGGTCAACACCGCCACCGACTGGCTGCCGGCGACCAGCTTGCGGCTGACCGCGTCGAGCGACTCATCGGCGTCGAGCGCTTCGGAGTTCACCGGGTAGTCGAGTGTCGTCTGCTCTTCGACCGACACGAACGGCGTCTCGGCGTCTTCGATTTCGTCGGTGTTCTTGAGCGCGTGGAGCACCGTGCCCTTCGACGCCAGCTTCAGGGCGCCCAGCGCGGGCACCTTCGACTTCTTCGCGTAGTAGACGGCGAAGGTCGAAACGCCCTCTTCCGGAGGCAGGAACTCCGGCGGCTCGTCGGTGTTCGCCGTGGGGATGGTCTCGTCATCATCGGGCGTGTCGTCGGTGTCGGCCGGAGGCGCGACCGGTGCGTCATCTTTCTCGTCGTCGGAGTCGTCGTCGTCCTTGTCCGTCGTGGTGGGAGGCGCGACGGGCGTGGGATCGGGGTTTTTCGCCGACGCCAGCGCCTTGTCGAGCACCGACAGCGTCATCACCGCACCTGACCCGATGCAGCACAGCGCAAAGGCGGCGACGATGACGATGACGATGGTCCGAGAGTTCATGGGGCACACATCGTCTCATTGTCGGACGCCAGAAGTCGCGGAAAGAAAGCTAGTGTGCGCGCCGCCATGCCTCGACCCGCAGCAAAGCGCGCCATCAAGCAGGACCGCGCCGTCAAAACGCGCCAGGAAATCCTGAGTTCCGCCATCACGCTCTTCGCACGCCGCGGCATTCTCGCGACGACGATGGCCGACCTGGCACGTGCCATCAAGATGACGCCCGGTGCGTTGTATTGGCACTTCCCCACGAAGGAAGACCTGCTGCTCGCGGCCATCGAAGAGCTGAACGGCCGCTTCGTGAGCAGCTTCGAACCCATTCTGCAGCAGGCCGCGAAGATGACGGCCAAGGAGCAGTTGCTGGCGTTCTGCGGGCAGGTGGCGAACTACCTCCACGCGAACCGCGAGCACGGCATCTTCTACGGCATGGTCGGCGCCGAATCGGCGGAGAACTCGGCCGACGTGGCGACCGCGCTGCGCGAAGCGCTCGACGTCTACGTCACCGCCATCGCGCAAATCGTTCGTTACGGGCAGGAAAAGACGAAGGAATTTCGCACCGACGTCGACGCGCGCACCATCGCCAACGCCGTCATCTTCGGGAACATCGGCGTGGTGGTGCAGCACAACCTCTTCCGCGACACGCTCTCGTACACGCCCATCGTGCATTCCCTGAACGAGGTGCTGGTACGCGGGTTGCTTCGCTGACCCGTCATGAGCCGGGTGAATGCCACGACGAGCTACTCGCGCGCCGCGCGGGAGCTCGCGGAGTCGCTGCAGCAACGTTTCGTGAAGTCGCTCGGTGGCGGGTTCACGCCCATCGAGTGGTTTCGTGACGGCGGCGTGCACGGCGGCGGGCTCCGTTTCGGGCGCGCGGAGACGGAGCGCTTCAACCGCGCGTCGGTGAACGTCTCGCAGGTGCAATACGAAGACGATGCGTCGCGCGCGATCCGTTGCGCGACCGCGCTCTCGACCATCATCCACCCCGCGCACCCGCGCACGCCCTCGGTGCACATTCACGTCAGCTACACGGAGCCGCGCGCGGGCGCCGGCACCTGGCGGATGATGGCCGACCTCAACCCCTCGCTGCCGAATGACGCGCAGACGGTGCGTTTTCGAGATGCGTTGACGGCGTCGGCGCCGAAGCTGGCGGAGCAGGCGCGCAGAGATGGTGACGCGTACTTCTTCATTCCCGCGCTGGAGCGCACGCGCGGCGTCACGCACTTCTACGTCGAGGGGTACCAGAGCGGCGACTTCGAGGCCGACCTGAAGCTCGCGCGCAATTTCGGCGCGGCGGCCATCGACACCTACGCGGAGTTGTTTCATCAGGAGCCGAGCGCGTTGCCGACGCTGAATGAACGGCTCGCGCAGCGCGCGTACCACACGGCGTACTTCTTCCAGGTGCTGACGCTCGACCGGGGCACGAGCTCCGGGCTGCTCGCGCATGATCAGAATGACGCCGGCGTGATGGGTTCGCTGCCGGCGTTCATCGACCCGCAGCTGCTCGCGTCGTGGGCCTCGAAGGTGCCGAAGCCGCAAGATGAACTGGTGCGCGCCCTGGTCGACGCGGCGCGCGGCGGGCACGTCACCGAGGACGTTCGCGTGGAGCTGGCGCGCATCGTTCGCAATCACTACCGCGCGCACCCCGAGGCGATGAAGCTGCAGGCGGTGACGCCTTCAGAAATTCTGCGCTGACTCCCCCGACTTCGGGAGCCGACAGCAGCCCGTGAAGAGGAGGTCGAGAACACCGCACCGTCGTGCGCGTCGCGTGCTTGCCTCTCGACTCCGCGACGAACTTCATCAAGCACCGGCCGAACTGATTTTGGGGTACGCGGAGCTCCCGCCCGTCGCCGGCCCCTGCCGCGACCGGCTTCGCCGCTGAGCCTTCGAGCAGAGCACCTGGCCTTCGCCACAAAGTCCGCGTCTTCGAGCAGACAGCACCTGCATCGGCTTCGCGAGCAAATCACGTTTCTGCTCTTCCTCACGATGGCGGATGAGCAGA
>JBEHYH010000027.1:0-23493 GCA_048498275.1 Myxococcota bacterium
CTCGACAACAACTGCAACGGCGTGTGGGACGAAGGGCTGACCCCGCAGCGCGCGTTCTATGTGGACCAGGACGGCGACGGCTGGGGCACCACCGCGACGTCCGCGTGCGCGGCGCCTCCCGGGTACGTCGCCGATGGCGGTGACTGCGACGACGCGGCGCCCGGCCGGCACCCCCAGGCACCGGAGCTCTGCGACGGCATCGACAACGACTGCAACGGCGCGCCCGATTCCGCGGAGACGGTGTTCGCCGACGTCGGCACCGCCTTCCCCTGCTCGGTGATGAACGGCAAGGGCATCTGCTCGACGGGCTTCAACGCGTGCAGCGTGGGCCAGCGCGTCTGCGTGCCTTCGCGCACGCCCGAACATGAGGTGTGCGACGGCCTCGACAACAACTGCGACGGCCGCGTCGACGAACAGCCGGAATGCGGAGGCCCGCGGCAGCTCTTCGGGCCCGACACGCGCGTCACCGGGTTCTACCTCGCCGACACGGGCACGCTGTCGACCATCTGCCACACCAACAACGTCGGCGCGTACGAGACCATCAGCGGCAACACCTGGTCGGCCGCGAGCGTGACCGGCCACAACTTTCACGTGATGGCGGTGGAGCCCATCGACGGCGGCACGTGGGACCTCAGCGGGCTCGATACGAAGCTGTGGATCTCCACGACATCCACCACCGCGGGCTGGGGCGCCGTCGGTTCGCTCTATGACCCACAGGTCTCGCTGTGCGGAGAGACCACCACGCAGCTCGTGCACTACCGGCCCTTCAACTACGACGGGCTCATCACCGGCACGACGAACACCGACGTGGTGCTGCCGCTCAACGGCGTCAGCCCGCAGTGGCTGGTGTCTTCGGCCAATGGGCTCGATTCTTCACGCGTCAGGCGCATCGAGTTCCTGGTGTTCAACAACAACGGCTCGTTCAGCCTCACCTTCGATGGCGACGCGGGGTTCATGCCATGAGGTTCTCCGCGCTCCTGATGGTGGTGCTGTGCAGCGGCTGCGTCCTCAAAGGGTGGACCAGCGAAGGCCCGTGGGCGTGCGAAGCCGACGGCGGCTGCCCCGGCGGGTACAGCTGCGACGACGGCGTGTGCTGCGTGCCCGGAGGTTCTCCTGCGTGCCCGACGTTGCCCGTCGACGGCGCGTGCCCCGAGGGCGTGTCGCCGACGAACTACTACCTCGACAGCGACGGTGACGGCGTCGGCGCGACGGCGAGCGGCCGACCGTTCTGCCGCGCTCCGCAGCTCGGCGGCTGGGTGGCGACGCCCGGAGACTGCGACGACCGCGACCCGTTCATCAGCCCGCACGCCAGCGAGCGCTGCAACGCGCTCGACGACGACTGCGACCACGAGGTCGACAACGGGCTCACCCGCTTCAACTGGTACGTCGACGCCGACCACGATTCGTTCGGCGTCGACGGCACCGAGCTGCAGGCGTGCGCGCAACCCGATGGCGGCGCTTCACGCGCCGGCGACTGCGACGACACCGACGCCCTGCGCCACCCGGGCGCCGACGAGCTCTGCGACGGCATCGACAACAATTGCAACGGGCAGCCCGACGACGGGCCATTCGCCGACACCGAGAACCCGGGCATCAACGACGGCCACATGTTCCCCTGCAACACCGGCCTGCAGGGCGTGTGCAGCATGGGCGGGCTCCAGTGCGTCTATGAATCGGGCGTCTTCAACAAGAAGTGCGTGGCGAAGAACTTCCCCACGGTCGACGTGTGCGCTGACGGCGCCGACAACGATTGCAGCGGCGGCATCGACGACGCGCCCGGCTGCGGAGGCCCGCGCAACGTCATGTCTCAACCCGGCGTCACCATGGCGTCGTTCCGTCTCGTCAATCAGGGACACATCACGCCGGTCGGCTGTCTGCGAGACCCGGTGGGCGCTGAATCGACGTCGTTCGTGCGCCCCTCGTGGCTGGCCAGCAACAACTCCGGCAATTCGTCGGCGAACGGAGACCTGCAGGTGCTTTCCGCCGAAGCGCCACGCGGTGAGTGGTGGGACCTCTCGAAGGCCGGCGGGTCGCTCACGCTCGACGTCGCCGCGACGCTCATCGGCGGAGCCGACGCCGGCTTCAACAAGGACACCACGCGGCTGCCGACGATGACGGTGCAGTTCTGCGGCGAAGACGGCGGCTGGTCGCGCGCGGTGCCGTCGGCGGCGCAGTACATGACCATCGTCGACATCTCCGACGGCGTCGGGCGCAATCACGTCTCGGTGCCGTTGCAGACCAGTGGAGGCGGTTGGACCTATTCCGCGGGAAGCGGCCTCGACTGGCGCCGCGTCAACCGCGTCGAGCTCATCGCCACACCGTACAGCTCGCCTTCGGCCATCACCACCATCACCCTGACCTTCGCGGCTGATGGCGGGTTCAGCTTCGGGCCTTAGTGCGCGTCGGCCGGCTTCGGAGCCGGAGCCGCGTCGTCTTTCTTCTCTTCGGCCGGCTTTTCCTTCTTCTTGCCCTCGCCCTTCTTGGTGGCGGTCGACGCGCCTTCCTTCGGCGGAGCGTTCTCGGGTTTCGGCTCGGTGCCTTCAGCGAGCGCGGTGAGCGACAGGAGCGAGAGCAGCGTAATGGTCTTGCGGTTCATGTGTGTCTCCGATGGGAATGAAGTGACGTCTGAAACGCACGGTACGGCTTTCCGATTCAATTGTGCGACGCTTGGCGCATGAAATGGCTCGGCCGGCTGGCCCTGGTGCTGGTGGCGGCGCTCGGCGGCGCGGGGCTGTTCGCGTACTTCGGCAAGCCGCGCGTGGAGCGCCCTGACCCGCCGGCGCTCGTCGAACAGATTCGCGAAGTGGCGCGGCTCGAGACGCTGGAGGTGCGGCTCTACAAGCGCGTGTCGTTCGCTCCAGAGCCGGAGCCCGCGGAGAGTGTGTGGGGCGACGTGCTGAACTTCGTTCGTGATGCGATCGCGAAGAAGCAGGGCCGCGCCATCGTGTTCGCCGATGTGAGTCTGGGGCTCGACCTCTCGAAGCTCACCGCTGATCAACTGCGCGCGAAGGGAGACCGTGTCGAGGTTGCGCTGCCTCCGCTCAAGGCGCAGGTCTCGCTGCGGCCCGAAGAGACGGAGATCATCGATTCGAACCTCGATTCAGCGCAGACCGCGAAGTTGTTCGAGCTCGCGAAGGATGCGTTCGAGCGTGAAGTCGAAGGTGACGCGAAGCTGCAGGCCCGCGCGCGGGCTTCGGCGGAGCGACAGATTCGCGCGCTGCTCATCACCGCCGGCTTCCGCGACGTGGTGTTCGTTCCGTATCCAATGGCCGGGTTTCACGCGGGGTAACGGTGTTTCGAATCACGCTGTTCGTCGTCTTTGTTTCTGCACACGCGTTCGCGGCAAAGTGCGCGGTGTGTTCCTCGAACCCCACGCTGCTGTTGCCTGATCAGAGCGTGAACGTACCGACCAACGTGGTCTTTCGCGTGAGCAACGGCGCTCCGACGCCGGGTGTCTTCGTCCTGAAGCGCACGTCAGACGAACAGGAAGTCGCGTTGCGCATCAGCGCCGGCCCGGGCTTCAGGTTGTGGACCATGACGCCCGGTGCGCCGCTCGAGCCGCAGACGCAATACACGATGAACACGCTGCTGGGCCCCACCCAGTTCACGACGGGCGATGGAGAAGATCTCACGGCGCCCGAAGCGCTGCAGGTGAACTCCGTGAAGTACAAGGCGCGGCCGGGTGAGTGCAGCGCGGAGTGGTGGGATGTCGAACTCGCAGGCGGTTCTGACGACGCGACGCCGCGAGATGAACTCCTTCTCTTCGTACAGACCAGCGGGTCAGACGAACTGGCCGACGCGAGCTACGTCACCACGATGAAAGACCCTGCGCTTCGCGCGCTCTGCGGCTTCACACACCCGAAGGGCGATTCGTTCCCCGTCGCGATTCAGGTGATGGATCGCGCGGGCAATGTCTCGGGCGTGTCGAACACGGAGCGCGCTCCGGCGTGCAGCGTGTCGTTGGGCGCGACGATGAGTCTGCTCGCGCTCTCGCTTCTACGCCGCCGCAACTTCCGTGAGGCGTGAGGGTTGACGGCGCTCTCTCAATTTCAAGAACGGGCGTTCGACGCCGAAGTGCAACGCCGCTCCAGCGAACAACGTCGCGAGCGTCAGCCCCGCGAAGTCATCGAAGCCGTTCACGGCCGCGACGTGCAGCGCGAGCTTGTGACTCAGGTACACGCTGTACGAGAGCGCGGCGATGGTCGCGACGCCCGGCATCGGCACGCGCTGAACGATCGCCTTCGGGCTCACGCACGCGACCACGAAGCACCCCATCGCCAGCGAGACGAGCGGGAAGCCGATGACGACGGTGCCTGCGCTCCGGTCTGCGTCGAACACCACCATCGACGCCGCGAGCAACCCGACGCCGGCGACGAACGCGACGAGCGGCTTCGACATCAACCGCGCCCACCACGCCGGGCGGAACACCTGCACCAGCGCCAACGTCACGCCCGCGAGCAGGCCATCGAGTCGCGGCAGCGTCGGGTAATAGACCTGCTCGTAGAACGCGACGCCCTGGTCCTCCGCGGGCACCACGAAGCCGAACCACGCGCGCGCCCGCCACAACATTCCGAACATCAACACCGCGCTGAGGGCGCCGATGGTCTTCCGCATCGAGGGTTTCCTCGCGAGCGCCAGGCTGATCAACGGGAAGGCAATGTAGAAATGCTCTTCGACGCACAACGACCACACGTGTGAGAACGATTTCGGTGCATCGAGGGTGATCAGCAGGTTCTCGGTGAAGGTGACGAACTGCCAGAGCGGCTGAATCGACGGCCATTCACGCAGCGCGGGCCACGCGAAGTACACGCCGACGACCACGAAATACGCCGGGAAGATGCGAAACGCGCGGCGCGTGTAGAACGCCGCGAACGACGCGGAGCCCTCACGCAACGAGGTCAGCCACTGCGTGCCGATGAGGTACCCGCTCAACACGAAGAACAGGTCGACGCCCAGCCACCCGAAGCGCGTGCCGTCATGCCAGGGCGAACCCAGCCCGAGAATCGACGCGTGAAAGAACACCACCCACACGATGGCCATCGCGCGGAGCAGATCGAGACCGTGGATGCGCACGCGCGCAATGTAGGGAGCTGCGGCTGATTCGCCCAGAAACGCGCTCCGTTACCGGTGCGTGCGCGCGCGGGGTAGGCTCGCCCCATGAGACAGCTCCTCGGGGTGTGCTTCGTCATGGGCCTGGTGGCCGGTTGCGGACGCGGCGACTTCGCGGTGCAGGTGAAGGTCATCGCTCCGGGCACCAGCAAGAGCGTGTGTACCAAGGTGACCGCGACGCGCGGCTCCACGGTGTTGGACAGCGCCGCAGCGCCCATTTCGTCAGGCGGCGACGTCGACGTCTTCGTGGTGCTCGACAGCGCTGAGACCGTCACCGTCGAAGCGACCGGCTACGACAACAGCGATTGCGGCGGCGAGCCGATTGAACGCAGCCCCGCGCAGACCGCGACGCCGAAGAAGACCGCGCCGTTCAATCTCGTGGAGCTGACGCTCCAGCCTGCGGCGATTTCCACCGATGGCGGTCACGACGGTGGGTTCGATGCCGGTTTCGATGGCGGCTTTGACGCAGGGTTTGACGCAGGCACCGACGACGGCGGCTTCGATGGAGGCTTCGACGCGGGCACCGATGCCGGTGTCGACGACGCCGGGTTTGACGCGGGCTTTGACGCAGGTGTCGACGACGCAGGCTTCGATGCGGGCATCGATGACGCAGGGGTCGATGCCGGTGAGAAAGAAGACGCGGGCGTCGTCGATTGTGCGAGCGGGATCCCCGGCGAGTCGTGCGCGAACGGCGCGGGCGTCTGCAACAAGAACAACGAGTGCATCCCCAACTTCCCGTACGACACGAGCAACTTCACCGAGACGCAGCTCGCGGGCACTGACGGCGGTTACGTGCTCGACGTCACCGGCTCCAACGTCACCATCAACACCTCTGATGGCGGCAGCGTCGTGCCCGGCTCGCTGCCTCCGATGGAGATGCTCTCGTCTGACGCGGGGTACGCGGGCGTGATGGTGCTTCACGTCGACGCGTTGAACGTGAGTGGTCACACGTTGACCATCAATGGAGACCTCCCGTTGATCATCGCGGTGACGGGCGACGTCACCGTGGCCGGCAACGGCATCATCAACGTCAACAACGCGCGCAACCCCAGCGCATGCGGGTCTGCCGTCGGCCAGGCGGGAACGCTCTCGGGCCAGTCGTGGAGCGGCGGTGCAGGCGGCGGCGGTTTCGGAAGAAGCGGTGGCAACGGTGGAGCCAGCGGCGGTGGGACGGGACAGATCGGCTCCGGCGGCACGGGAGGCACGCTCTCAGGCTTCGCTGAACTCATCCCGCTCCGCGGCGGCTGCCCGGGTGGCAACGCTGCCAACAATGGTGGCGTCGGCGGTTCTGGCGGCGGCGCGCTGCAGATTTCGGCGTCAGGCACCGTGACGTTCGCGGGCCGTCTGGGCGCACCGGGCATCGGCGGCGTCGGCGGAGGCAACAACGGTAAAGGCGGCGGCGGCGGCGGCAGCGGCGGCGCGTTGCTCCTCGAAGCCAACACCGTCTCCATCGCAGGCAACGCGAGAATCGTGGCCAACGGCGGCGGCGGCGCAGGTGGCGGTGGAGACAACCGTACGGGCACCGATGGCGACGACGGTCACACCACTGATGCGACTGCAGCCGCCGGCGGGCCAGCGGGTACGAACGGCGGTGGTGGCAACTACGCGGGCAGCGCGGGTGGCGCAGGCGACACCAACTCCAGCGTGGCCGGCAACGGTGCGGGCGGGAACGGCGGCGGTGGTGGTGGCGGCGGTGGCGTCGGCCGGATCCGCATCAACGCCAACAACTCCTGTCGCAACGGCGGAGCGGTCATCAGCCCGCCCTTCACTGGAGATGCGGGCACTCTCATCGGCGGCTGCTAACCTTCGCCGCCTCCATGAACTCCGCTCTTCTCGCCGCTGGCGCGGTGAAGCTGGTCATCAGCATCGGTCTCGGTGGTCTCGGTGTCTTCACGGCGTACCGCGTGCTGGCCCGCGTCTTGAGCGGAGGCGCGAAGCTCGAGGACAACGCCGCCGCGGGTGTGCTGCACGCCTCAGCCCTGCTCTCGCTCGGCCTGCTCGCGCGGCAATCGCTCTCGTCGTTCTACGACACGCTCGACCTGCTGCTCGCGCGCGGTGAAATCGTGAAGGCGCTGCCGAAGGTCTTCCTGCTCGGCACCATTCACATCGGGCTGGCGCTCGCGTTGGGCACGGTGCTGCTCTTCTTGAGCGTGTGGCTCTTCAACCGCCTGACTCCGGGCGTCGATGAGGTGGCGCAGGTTCGCGAAGGTCACCTCGGGCCCGCGCTGGTGCTGGGAGCGATCCTCATCACCTTCGCGCTGCTCGCCGCGCCGGGCCTCGAAGCGCTGCTCAACGGGCTCGTTCCCTGGCCGGAGTTGCCGGCTGACATGGGCGTGCCGCACGCATGACCCCGATGGCTCCCCGGCCACCGCCTCCCGCGAAAAAAGGAGGCTGTCTCAAGTGGGTGCTGATGGCACTCGCCGGGTCGTTTCTGTGTTGCTGCTGCCTGTCGCTCGCCGCGCTCGAGGGGAACCCCGAAGACCCGCTCGACTGGAAGGGCATCAAGATTCCCGAAGGGGTGCCGGTGGCCGGTGAGGTGTCGCTGGGCTCGGCGTTGATCCCCGCTGAGCTTCCTGACTCGTCGGCGCGGCACTACCACTGGAGACAGTTCGTCGGCTCGTGGGCGCTCGGCTACGGGCTCTCGGAAGAAGAACACGCGAGCATCTATTCGAACTTCGATGCGCTCTCGACGCGCTTCCATTTCAAACAGGGCGTGGGCACCAACTTCACGTGGAAGCCTCCGACGGAGTGCGTCGACAAGGAATGGAAGTGCGTGTTCGACACGCTCGCGCGCGACAACGCCGATGACATCGCGCCGCTGACCGGGCTCTTCCGCCGCGTGCAGAAGGAGAAGAACCTCAACGCGCTGCAGACCACCGAGCTCGTCGTCTCGTTCGTGCAGAACATCACCTACCGGTTGCCGACGGAGGAGACCGCCGCGTTCGGCATTCTCCCGCCGGCGATTGTCGTCGGTGATGGTTCAGGCGACTGCGATTCGAAGGCGCTGCTCTCGGTGGTGGTGCTGCGGCAGCTCGGCGTCGACGCGGTGATTCTGCTGGGCTCGTCGTTGGGTCACGCCGCGCTCGGCGTCGCGTTGCCGGTGCAGGGCAAGAAGTTCGCGCATCGCGGCGTGAAGTACGCGTACGTCGAGGTCACCGCGCCGGGCTGGGCCGTCGGAAAACTCCCACCCGAGTACGACGTGCCGCTCGCGTGGAAGGTGATCCCCGTCGACGTGCCGTGAGTCACCAGCCGAGCACGCCGTGACGGTCGTGCAGCGTGCCGGTCTCGTATTCACCCAACGCCGCGCACACGATGGCTTCAGTGCCTTCCTGCACCGTCTGCGGCCCGGTGTTCCCGTTGAACTCCGTGTTGGTGTAGCCGGGGTCGACGACGTTCACGCGAATGCCGGGGAGTGACTTCGCGTACTGCACCGTCACCATCGAGAGCGCCGACTTCGACGAGGCGTACGCGGGCGTGATGAAGATGTTCTCGGTGCGGCCCTTCTCGTTCACCGTGGTGAACGAGCCGAGCCCGCTGCTGACGTTGACGATGATGGGCGCCTTCGACTTCTCGAGCAGCGGCAACGTCGCGAGCGTCATGCGCACGGCTCCGAAGGACGTTGGTCTCGTAGACCGCGCGGAAATCTTCGACCGTGACCTCGAGCGGCGGCTTCATGCCGCCGGAGATGCCCGCGTTGTTGATGAGCACGTCGAGCGCCGGGAGTGAACGCGCTGCCGCCGCGACGCTCCGGTCGTCGGTGACGTCGAGCTGAATGAAACGTACGCCGATGTTCTTCGCGGCCTCTGCTCCGCGAATCGCGTCACGCGCGCCGATGATGACGTCGTGGCCTTTCTCCTTGAGTTGCTTCGCCGCTTCGAAACCGATTCCACGATTGCCGCCGGTGATGAGTGTGATGGTCATGGGCGAAGAAATGCTCTCGTAGACGCGTGTCGAGAAGTGCTGCGCCTGCCTATGGATTGGCGGTACCACCCTCGGTCATGACGGCTCGCGTACGAGACCCATCGATGTCTTCGCTCGGTTCGGTGCTGCGTGCCTGGAGAGATCGCGCCATGCCCGTACGCGCGAGCGCAAAACGACGCGCGCCGGGAATGCGCCGCGAAGAGCTCGCTGCCGTCGCGGGGCTCTCCGTCGACTACGTGGTGCGACTCGAACAGGGCCGCGCGGCGCATCCATCTCCGCAGGTGGTCGCGTCGCTCGCGCGTGCGTTGAAGCTGAGCGCCGCCGAACGCGCGCATCTGCACGAGCTCGCCGGAGTCGCCGAGCCGCGCGACTCGCGCGTGCCGGAGGAACTGACGCCCAGCGTTCTGCGGATGATGGACCGGCTCAAGGGCACGCCCGTCGCTGCGTTCTCGGCGGCGTGGACGCTGCTCAAATGGAACGACGCGTGGGCGACGATTCTGCCGCCGCCGACCGGGAGCGCGTCGCGCAACCTCGCGTGGAGACTCTTCGTCGACGGCTCCGCGAACGTGTTGAGCACGCGGCAGCAACAGAGCGAGTTCGAAGAGATCATCTTGAGCGACCTCCGCGGCGCGGCGGGCCGATATCCACATGATGAAAAGCTGCGCGCGCTGATCGATTCGATGATCGAGCAGAGCGCGCGCTTCGCGATGCTGTGGAGACGCGCGGTGGTGAAGACGCACCGCTCGAAGACGAAGACCATGAGCACCAGGCTCGGCACCATCACGCTCGATTGCGATGTGTTCACCAGCGAGGGCGATCTGCGCATCGTCGTCTACACGGCTGAACCCGGGAGCGAATCAGAACGAGTGCTCAACGCGCTTCAAGCGCCTCGCCGCGCTCGACGTTCGTGACACATTTCGCCGCATGCGCCGACACCTCCGCGCGCTGGCCTTCGGAGTGATGAGCTCGAACGTTCGACGTCATTCACGTCGACCCTGATGGCAAGCACGCGCGCGTCCGTTCACGACTCGTGATGAGCCGCGAAACGCGTCACCGCAGCGTTGCAAGACGACATCGGCGAGTTCGAATCGAAGTTTCGACCTGCGGGCACGAAGTAACGGCTGACGGCGGCGCTTGTACCGCGGAGCTTTTCCGGCACATTCACCGCATGACTTCGTCGTTGCTGGTGGCGCTGGTGCTCGCGGCTGAGACGCCGGCGGGCATGACCATCTCCGGAGGCGTTTCGCTCGGCGCGTGGGAGAGCGGATACGTCTATTTCCACACGCAGGCGAACGCGGTGCGGCCCACCACCAGGCTGCGCATCGCGACGGGCACCTCCGCCGGCAGCGCGAACGCGTTGCTCGCGTTGATCAGCTCGTGCCGCGAATCAGAACCGCTCCCGATGCAGAGCCTCGCGTGGAATCTCTGGGGGCCGGTCGGTCTGAAACAGCTCTTCGACAAGAAGCGCGCGTCGGCTGACGCGTTGTTCGTGCGCGACGAAATGAGCGCGCGCGTCGAGCACCTCCACAAGGTGTGGAACGAAGGGTTGCCCGCTGATTGCGACGTGGTGTGGGGCGCGTCGGTGACTCGCGTCGAGCCGCGCAACGTGGTCATCAAGCCGGGCCTGAGCGCGCCGCGCGTGCTGGAGACGTTCGTGGTGCGCATCGAAGGCCGCGGGCCGGGCAAACCTCCGCGCGTTTCGAACTACGTGGGCCGCGACATGGTGGCGCCGGTGCCGCTGCTGCCGTTCGCCGATGACACCAACGACCCCGAAGCCTCGAACCGGAACTTCTCGCTGCTGCGTGACGTGATGTTCGCGTCGGCCGCGTTCCCCGTCGCGTTCTCGCCGGCGCCCATCGAGTACTGCCTGTCGAAACCCGGAGCCGAACCCGAGAAGGCGCTCGCGTGCACGCAGCCCGAGTACCTCGACTACTTCATCGACGGTGGGCTCTTCGACAACAGCCCGCTGCGGGTCGCGTGGTCGATGGTGAACTCGCGCCTGCTGCAGGCGCCGAATGGCGGCTCGCGCTGGGAATCTCCGGTGAATGGCAGCGACGCCGCGCTGCGCACCGACACGCGGCTCATCTTCGTCGACCCGTACACCAACAGCTTCCCCGACGAAGAAGGCGCGACTCCGAAGGCCGCGGCGAACGACGGGCTGGTGACCAAGCTGCTGTCGATCACGGGCGGCTTCATCAGCTCGGCGCGTTCGACGGAGCTCTCGCAGCTCGCGCGTGAGCCGGAGCTCGCGGAGCGGATGGACCTCGTGAAGAGCAACCTGCCGCGCGCGAGCGCACCGCTCAACGCGTTCGCCGGCTTCTTCGAGACCGAGTTCCGCCGCTTCGATTTCTACCTCGGCATGTACGACGCGTTTCTGCAGCTCTCGCAGACCCCCGAATGGAAGGACCAACCCATCGAGCTCGAGAAGTTCATCGCCTCGAGCGACGAAGCGCGCACCGAATGGGCGCCGTTTCTCTGCATGGTGGGCATGACGCAGACGCGCTTCGCCGAGCACCGCAAGGCGTGTGAAGACCCGGCGTTGATCAACTTCCGCATCGTGTTGCAGGTGAGCCTCGATCGCCTGACGGACGCGTGCACGCGCGACACCAAGACGCCGGCGTTCGACAACGCGCTGTGCCTCGAGGCGCGGGTCGGCATTCCGACGCCACACGTGCCCGGCGTGAAGGAGCTGTCGCGCGAGCAACTCAAGCGCGGCAATGACGAATCGGGCTTCGACTACACGATGCGCCTGCTCGGCGAATACCAGTTCGAGTTCAAGGACCTCGGGCTCTCTCGCGACGAATCGAAGCGCGGCGCGCTCATGTTGCGGCAGGCGCTCGACCCCATCGTCGACACCTGGAGCAACGCGCAACCCACCTTCGTCGACCGCGTGCTGACGCGCACGGCGTTGCGCGCGGGCCTCAACTCCATCGAATACAGCCCGGCGCCCTTCACGCTCTACGCGGTGCTCGGCACGCTGCAGGAGGTCGGGCTCGGGTTCTCACCCGCCGAACGCGACGCGCGCTGGTTCCAACTTCACGGAGCGCTCACGCTGGGTCAGTTGTTCTCGCTCTTCACCGACAAGCGGCCGCGGCTCTCGTTCAACCTGACGACCGGCCCGATGTTCAACCTGTCGTTCATCTCGAACGCGGTGATTCAACCGAGCCTCGCGGTGCGCGGCGGGGTTCAGCTCGGCGTGTACGACGGCTTCGGCACACAGAAATGCCTCGCTGACTTCTCACTCGACCAGCGCGCGTGCACGCAGCCGGTCGCCGAATTGATGCTCGGCATCACCATTCTCGAACGCCTGCGCGCGGAGCTCGTCTGGCAGACGTACCCGCGGTTGATGGCGTTGCGCACCGCGTGGTCATACGTGCACCTCGCCATCGGCGTGCGCTTCTACTGAGATGCTGCGGCCATGCGCCGCGCACTCCTGATTCTCGTTCTCGCTTCCTGCGCGCCGGAGGTTCATTCCTTCGGCGGGCTCACCATCGATGCGACTGCCTCATCGTTCGCCGTGAAGTCGGGCGACAAGGTGCTGCTCGAGAGCGTGGGCGCTCCGGTGTCGACGCGTCAGGGGCGCGCGACGTACGAGATGCAATTCGGCGCGTGGAAGATCACCGACAACTCCGGCGCGTGGAGTGAAGGCAGCGCGTTCACGTGGAGCGACGCTTCTCACGGCGCGTGGAGTGACGCGTCGAAGAACGCGGTCGCGAACCTCGAAGCGACCTCCAGCGGTGATGGCGTGGTCTCGCTCAAGTTCACGGCGGCGAATGAAAACGCGAATCGGTTCGCGCTCTCGTTCAAATGCGAAGACGCAGATCGTTTTCTCGGCTTCGGCGCGCAGGCTGACGCGGTCGATCACCACGGGCACCTCGTCGCGATGTGGACCAGCGAGCCCGGCATCGGCAAGCGCATGGAAGACGACGCGTACCCCGACGTGTGGTTCCTCGAAGGTACGCGCCACGCGTCGAGCTACGGGCTGCCGACCTGGCTCTCGAATCGTGGGTATCAAGGGCTCGTCGAGAGTGACGCGCGGTCGATCTTCGATGTCTGCCAGGGCAACGCCGGCGTGTTCCGCGTCGAGGTGTGGGCGCGCGAGTTCACGCTGCACGTGTACGCGGGCCCGCCGAAGCAGGCCGTCGAGCGCGCGACCGCGGGGCCGTTGAAGCGGCCGGTGCGCCCGCCTCCGCTGGCGTTCGCGCCGTGGAATGACGCCATCTACGGGAGCGATGAAGTGCGCCGCGTCGCGAAGCTGCTGCGTGATTCAGACATTCCGTCGTCGGTGATCTGGACTGAAGACTTCCGCGGCGCGACCGATGACGGCACCGGGTATCGACTGAAGGAAGAGTGGGATCTCGACCCCACGCTGTACCCCGACGCGGGCGCCGTCGCCGCCGAGCTCACCGCCGAAGGCTTCTCGTGGCAGGCGTACTTCAACACCTTCCTCGTGACCGACACGCGCATCGCCGCTGAAGGGCTCGATGGCGGGCACTTCCTGCGCACGAAGCAGGACGAGACGTATTGGTTTCAGGGCGTCACCTTCAAGAACTGCGGCCTCGCCGACCTCTCGCGGCCTGAAACGCGCGAATGGGTGAAGTCGTACCTGCGCGCGTCACTCGACGTCGGCTTCACCGGGTGGATGGCGGACTTCGGCGAGTGGTACCCGCATGACGCGAAGCAGTTCGACGGCGCCGACCCGTTGCTCGAGCACAATCGCTACGCGCGCGACTGGGCGCAGTTGAACGCGGAGGTGATGGCCGAGCGCGCGGGCGACGGAGTGCAGCGCACCTTCTTCTCGCGTTCAGGGTGGATCGGTTCGAACGCGGTCTCACCGGTGGTGTGGGCGGGTGATCAACGCACCGACTTCGAGCGCGACGACGGCATGTTCACGGTCATTCCCATGGGCATCAACCTCGGGCTCGCGGGCGTGAACACCTACGGCCACGACATCGGCGGCTACCAGTCGAACACCAACCCCACGACCACCAAGGAGGTGTTCTTCCGCTGGACGACGCTGGGCGCGCTGACGCCGGTGATGCGCACGCACCATGGCATCGACGCGCGCAACAACTGGCACTTCGACACCGACGCAGAGACGCTCGCGCACTTCCGCCGATGGACGAAGTTCCACATGCGGCTCTTCCCGTTCTTCGACGGGCTCTCGGCGAATGCAGAAGCGACCGGTCTGTCGACGATGCGTTCGATCGCGGTCGAGTTTCCCGATGACGCGAAGTCGTGGACGGTGAGCGACGAGTACCTGCTCGGTGAGGGGCTGCTGGTGGCGCCGGTCGTCGATGAAGGAGCGACCAGCCGCACCGTGTACCTCCCGCCCGGAGATTGGATTTCGTGGGACGGTCAAACCAACACAACCGGCGCGAAGGACATCTCCGTACAAGTCGGAGTGTCTGAGATTGCGCTGTTCCTGAAGAAGGGCACCGTGCTGCCGCGCGTGTCAGACACGCTCGACACGGTGTTGCCGGCGACGGCTCCGCTCGTTTCGCTCGCCGACGTCGAAGGTGCGCGTCAGTTGCTCGTGGCCGCTGGCGGCAATGGCGAGTTCACCGAACGCGATGGCACGCACTACGTCGTGAAGGCGACCGGCGCGGCCGGCTTCACCTTGCCGGCGTGCGCGACCGCTGATCAACGCGGCTGTGTCGATGGTCACACCGCGCGTCTCGACGGCACCACGCTCACCTTTCCGGGCGGAGAGCTCACGATTTCGGGCGGCACGGCGCGTACGTACGACGTCGAAGTTCTGTACTGAAAGTTGCACTCCCCCTCTCCCACTCGTGGGAGAGGTTGGGGTGAGGGCCGCCCATGCGCACACCGACTGACCGCGACAACGACTTGCTGCTCGACGCGCAGGAACGCCTCGGGCGCTTCGTCGAAGAGACCCACAAAGCGTCGCACTGGCTGCTCGAGACCATCGACCCGGCGCAGACGGAGTTGTGGATGACGAATCTCGAGCTCGCGCTGCCGGCGATTGGTGAGCTGTTCGAGCGCGAGGACATTCCTGCCGAAGAACAGCGCGAATGGTGGCTGCCGTTGTCTGCGGTGCTGGGCGACTACGTGCAGCAGCGTTTCGGAGGCACGTGGATGGTCGACGACGTACCGACGTCACACAGCTTCGGGCGGCCGATCATCGAGCTGCACACCAACACGCGAGAGATTCACCGCTTCGACGTGATGGCGCGCGCGGTTGATTTCCTGGCGACACCGGCTCCGAGAAACTTGATGGAGCTCGTGGTGTCGCCGATTCAGCAATCGTTGGCGAAGCATCACTGAGCGCCCTCACCTCGCTTCGCGAGACGGAATCAGCGTTCGGTGCTCGAGCGCCAGCCGCCCTTGTCAGACAGCTCGACGATGACGGTGCCTTCCCAACCGGTGCCGTAGAGCGCGCGCGTTTCCTCGAACTCTTCGAACTCACGCGGGCGCGTCGCGACCTCCACGCTCTTCGTCGCGCGCGAACACCCGAGCGCGGTCGTCACGATGTCGACGGTCTTCTTGCGCGGGTGACCGTAGGCCCACGCGGTCCACTCCTCCTGGCGGTCATACGGGCCCATCGACACGATGGCCGTGCACGGAGTCACCGCCTTCATCAACGGCATCGTGGTGCCATTGTGGGAGCCGTGATGCCCGACGAAGTACACGTCGCTGTTGAGCAGCGCGCCGTGGGCCGCGACCAGCGAGGTGATGGCCTCGGTCTCGAGGTCGCCGGTAATCAGAATCGGGTGCCCATCGACCTCCACCTTCACCACCACGCTGTGATTGTTCGCGTTGTTGAAGACCCGCGGCTCCCAGGCTTCGACGTTCTTCTCCATGCCGCCCCAGAGCACTGAAATCTTCGGGTCGAGGTCGGGGCACGAAACCGGGTCGATGTGTTCATCGGTCACGCCGTCGCTGCCGACGATCTCGGTGCGCGACACCCGCCGGAGCGCGCCGCGCCCCTCCATCAGCTTCTCGGCCTTCTCCTGCTGATCGCCGCCCGATTCGTGCACCAGCCCGTCAGGCCCGCGCGGCCGGCCATTCGTGATCAAGTTCAGGACATTGAAGTCCTTCAGCACCATCGGCAGCCCGCGCGTGTGATCGATGTGCGGGTGGGTGATGAACACCGCGGCGAACGTGCGGTTCAGATCGGTGCGTCGCGCGAAGAAGCCTTCGAGGTACGCCTTGAGCGCGCGCACGCTGTCGAAGTGCAGCGAGTTCTCACCGCCGGTGTCGACGAGCACCGCCGCGCACGGGAACTCGAGGAGCGCCGCGGAGCCCTGCCCGACATCGATGGCGTGAATGCGCACCCGCGTCGGCGTCGGCGCGTTGGGGCCCGGCAAGCCGATGCGCGGTTTCGGGCCCAGGCGGCGCGACACCGGCTTCGTCTCAGCGCAGGAAACGAGAATCAGACCGAGCACCAGGCAGCGTGAAATCACCCGCGCAGCATGCCTGAAAAGCGCGGGCGCGCGGCTGAGCACTGCGCCCCACAACGCAATCGGCACCCCGGTCGCCCGGAGTGCCGAGGGGTTCAACGTGCGTCGTGAATCACTGCAGCGCGCGGGTGTGGCCACGCTCGCACTTGAGCGAGTCACCTTCGCGCTTCATGCCGCGGCCACAGACACGGCACGACGGCAGCGCCGCCGCGATGACCGGGTTCGGCGTGGGGCGCGGCTGTTTGGCGACGACGGCGGGAGCCGCGGCGGGCGTCGGCGCGGGCGCGGCGATGACGGCGGCCGGAGACGGCGCGGGCATCGGCGTGGGCGCCGGTTCTTTGCCGTTCGGGTTCAGGCGCATCAACTCGGCGCGCACCTTGGCGAGCAGCTCGCCGCGCACGCCTTTGTACTTCGCCTGAATCTCGGCGAACTGCTGCATCATCGTCTCGAACTGCTGGAGACGGCCTTCGTTCATTGCGTCCATCGTGGTCATGTTCACCTCTGTGCACGCTATCTGTGCGCATCACTGACACGACTCGCAAGGGGTCTATTTCGCGCAGATCCATACAAACCCGAAACCGCCAGTCGCCCCGATGGGATGTGTTGATCTGCGTGATCCAGAAAAATGCACGGAGGCCGGTAAATCGGCCTGGGAAGCGCCCGGCCCGGGCTCAAACGGTCTTCATCGAGAGCTCGACGTCGTCGGCGAAGGGCAGCGAGAGGTAGCCGTTCGAGGAGCGAACGCGATCCAGAAACTCCGGGCAGTGATCTGCGTTGTCCGCGACGATGAGCGCTCCGGGTCGCAGCCGGCGCTCCACGAGATCGAGGACGTCTGAATAGAGCGCCTTCGCGCCATCGAGCAGCAGCAGGTCGATGCGATCCGGCAGGCCGGTCTTGAGCGTCTGCAACGCGTCGCCTTCGCGCAGCTCGACGAGGTCGATGAGCCCACCCTCCGCGAGGTGCGCACGCGCGCGCTTCGCCTTCGATGGCTCGAACTCGCTGGTGATGAGCTTGCCGCCGCCGTTGTCGCGCAGCGCCGCCGCGAGGTGCAACGTCGAGAGCCCGAAGGACGTGCCGAACTCCACGATGCTCTTCGCGTCGCTGCTGCGCGCGAGCAGGTAGAGCAACCGGCCCGTCTCGCGCGACACCGGGAGCGCGAAGTCTTTGAGCGTTCCGTAGAGCTCCTTGTACGAGCCCTTGCTGCGCATCAGCCGCAGCTGTTCGTCAGGCGAGACTGAATTGAAGAGCGCGTCGAGGGCCGGCGACGACGCGTCTGATTCTTTGAACAGGCGCTCCAGTAGCGGAGCGATGGCGTTGAGAGTGTTCATGCTTTCTCCAAAGCGCTGAATTGCGCTGACCGGAGAAATACGAATAATCATTCGCGTTTCATATTCGCGTTCCCCGAAAGAGCCATGCGCACGACCCGTCGACACCAACTCTCCTCCCGGAAAGCGCCCAGACAGGAGCGCTCCGAGGCGCTGGTGAGCTCCATCTTGAAGGCGGCGGTTCGCGTTCTCGAGACGGAAGGCGCGACCCGCTTCACCACCATCCGCGTGGCCGAGAAGGCCGGCGTCAGCGTCGGCTCGCTGTACCAGTACTTCCCGAACAAGGCGGCGATCCTCTTCCGGCTCCAGAGCGACGAATGGCGTTCGACCTCCGAGATGCTGCGCGGAATCCTCGAAGACAGGCGGTGCGCGCCGTTCGAACGGCTGCGCCGGCTGGTGCACGCCTTCATCCGCTCCGAGTGCGAGGAGGCGACGATGCGGCTGGCCCTCGACGACGCCGCGCCGCTCTACCGCGACGCGCCGGAGGCGATGAAGGCGCGCGCCGGGAACGAGCGCATTCTGCTGCGCTTCATGCGCGAGCTGCTGCCGAACGTTTCAGGTGTTCGACGCCGGCGCGCGGGCGAGTTGATCATCGCCACGCTGCGCTCGGTGGGGAAACAGTTCTCGGAACAACCTCGAACCCGCGCCGAGATCGACGCGTGGTCCGAAGAGCTGACGCAGATGTTCCATGCGTACCTGCGTCAGCGCTCACGTCACTCGAGGACGCAGCCGCGCTTGTCGTCGACGTAGTGCGCGACGGCCGCGGAGCTCAAGAACGCCGACGACTCCACGCGCTTGTTCGCCCAGTCGATGTTCATCTTCGCGACGTCGGGCGACGCCTTCACCCAGGCGCGGCAGTACGTCTCGTTCATGTTCATCACCCACAGGCAACTGCAGCCCATGCGCGCGGTGTTGCCCACGGCGAGCTCGACGTCGTTGTTGTCGAACAGACGCGGGTCAGATTTCGGGTCGGCGCACGCAGCGGCGAGCGACAGAAGAGACAACACAAAGAGCCGCTTCATTGCGCGACCTCCATGGCCAGCTTGATGAATGTATTGAGGTCGACGCTCTCGTTGCGGTCGTCACCGATGCGCACGACGACCAGATCGAGCGACGGAATCACGATGACGTACTGACCCCAGTGACCGATGGCGACGTACGCATCGTCGGGCACGTCGGCCCACGGGCGCTCGCGCGGCATCGGCGGCGGGCGCGCGGCGTTGAGCCACCACATGTAGCCCGACGGCGTGTCTTCGCTGGGGTCGGCGTAGTTCACGAACGCGTCTGACGGAGTGGTCGACGTCGCCACCCAACCCTCGGGGAGAATGCGCGACCCTTCCCAGCAGCCATCGTTGAGGAAGAGGTAGCCGAACTTCGCGAAGTCGCGCACCGTCGCGTAGACCATCGAGCCACCGAGCGGCGTGTTGTTGGTGTCGTATTCGAACACCGCGTTGCCCGACTTGATGGGTTCGAAGAACAGCTTCCAGAAGGCGTCGCGGCCGTGAATCGGCTCGAGCGCGCGTTGCGCGATGGCCGACGCGAGCTCCGCGGTGCCGGTCGAGTACATCCAGTGCTTGCCGGGGGTGCCGATCATGTCGTGGCCGAGAATGAACGCGAGCTGGTCGCGGTGGCCTTCGCCGAACAGCATCGAGATGACCGACGACGTCTGGTAGCTCGCGTGCTCGTAGCCTTCCTGCCAACGCATCGCGGGCGCGAAGGTGATGGTGTCGATGACGCGAATCGCGCAGACGTTCCTGCCCTTGTACTCAGGCAGGTAGTTGCAGATCGACGCGTTGAGGTCGACGAGGCCTTCCTTCACCGCGACGCCCATCAGCGCCGACGAGTAGCTCTTCGCGACCGACCACGAGATGTGGCGATTGTCGCGGGAGTAACCGTGCCCGTACTTCTCGTAGATGGGCGTGCCGCTCTTGATGATGATCACGCCTTCGGTGCGCAGCCCTTCGCGGTCGGCGTCTTTGCCGGTGAGCGTGAAGGCGTACTTTTCGAGCGCGGCGATCTGCGTGTCTTTGCCGGTGACGGGCACCAGCGCGGGCCACTCGCCGGTGGTGGCGTCGGGCCAGACCGCGCGCGTCGGGCAGTTCTGCGCGAACGCCACTGACGAGAGAACCAACAATGCGGAGACGAGGCCTCGCAGGAACCTCGTCCGCCGCTGGTGCGGACGGGTGAGATGAAATCGAAGTGACGCGGAGACTTCAGCCGCCGAGAAGCCGACCGGAAAAGGAGCGCTCACAACGCCACCTTCGCGAGCGGAATCAACTGCGTGTCGGTCACGCCGGGCACGAAGCTGGTGATGGTGGGCGCGGCTACTCTGGTTTCCGTCAGATGCATGATGCCCACCGACGTGAAGCTCATCAGCAAGCCGGTGATGAGCGAGTACACGAGCATGCCGGCCGGGTTGCTCCAGGCGACGCCGATGACGAAGCTCGTCAGCAGGAACGCGCCCAGGTTCACCACGAACGCGCCGAGCAACGGCAACCAGAAGCCGAACCTCCCCGGCGAATCGTAGTTGCCGATGAACTGCGCCATCAGCGTGGTCACGATGGGCGCGAGGAAGACGTTGAACAGCATGCCGATGACCGGCCCGGCGAGCGTGATGCCGAGCGACGCGAAGCCCGCGCCGATGAGCGACCCGGCGGTGACCGACGCGACGCCGATGGCCGACGTCTTGCCGAAGTGTTCACCGAAGCCGATGCCGGGCTTCGGCGGTGTCACTTCACTCGCGCCCAGCAGCGATGCACCCTGAAAACGCACCGGCGCGTCGCCCAACAGCGGCCCCGCCAGCGCAGGAGCCGCCAACATCACGGCCATCAACGCGAGAGTCTTCGTCATGCGCGCTTCGTCGCGCAAAAATTCCCGGCGCGCCAGAACGCTCCGATGACGCAGCGCGGTGGCGCGGGTCAGTTCTCGGCGCGCGACCGCGGGCGCGTTGTGACCGGTGCGTGACCAAGCGGGCCGCCAGCCGGCGCTAAGCAGTCGCTCCCGATGCCCACTGCCCGCGAATTGAGAGACGCGTCGGCCCCGGAGCTGCGGGCCGCCATCGTCCACGGTTTCTCCGTCGACCCGAAGCAGCTCGAGGGCTTCGCGTACCGCGGCACCAACCTGCTGCAGCCGCGCTTCGCGCGCACCTTCTCGTGGGCGACGTTTCAGAAGACCTTCTGGCGCGACCCGCGGAGCGGCCGGCTCTTCGGGTGGAACGTGCGCCTGGAGCAGGACGGCCTCGACGCGCCCTCGCGGCCGAAGCTGCGGCACGGCGTACCGCGCAGCGAGTGGTTCTATGAGGTCGTCTCGCCGGCCGGCGTGCGGGTGCCGCGCGGCTTCGAGCGCGGGTTGATCATCGACTACAGCCGCGGCGCGAAACCCAACGGGCCCTTGATGCGCCTGGCGAAAGACCCGCTGGTCTCGCTCTCGCCGGCTTCCTGCGACGAGCTCATCGGCGTCACCTACCTCGACGTCTTCGGCACCACGCTGGAGACGCCGACGTACTTCACGCTGGTGCGCGACGCGCCGCTCGCCGGAGGCCACCCGTGACCCGCAGGCTGCAAGCACCAACGGGTCGCTGCGTCCCTGTGCGCCGGCGTGCCTGCCGCGGAGCATCGACATGAGCCTCTTCGCCTTCGAACGCCGCTGGGCCGAGGCGCTCTTCGCCGCCATCGTCGACGCGCCGCTCCCGCGCACCGACGCGCTGTGGAGCCGCTTCGATTCCACCGCCGCGCCGCTCACGCGCTTCGGCCTGCGCTTCATGGTGTGGGCGCTGGTGTTTTCTCCATTGCTCCGCCTGCGGCCTCCCTTCTTCGCGATGACGCCCGCGGGGCGCGCCCGGTTTCTCGCGCACGTCGAGACGCGCGGCTCGTACTTCGCGCGGCAGTCGCTCACCACGCTCAAGACGCTGGCGTGCTTCGCGCTCTTCGAAGACGAAGCGATGCGCGGGAGGTTCGCGTGACGCTCGTCGCACTCGACGGCCGTGACGTCAGCGCCGCGCACGAAGAGACCACCGAGGTGATTGTCGTCGGCAGCGGCCCCGCGGGCGCCACCGTCGCGCGGCAGCTCTCCGCGAAGGGCCTGCGCGTCATCGTCGTCGAAGAAGGCCACGAGGCGCGCGCCGCGTCGCCCAGCGGTCTGCAGGCGATGGCGGAGCTGTACCGCGACATGGGCACCTCCATCGCGCTCGGCAACGCCTCGATGCCGTACCTCCAGGGCCGCGTTGTCGGAGGGACCTCGGTCATCAACGGCGCCATCAGTTGGCAGCTCCCGCGGGAGGCCGTCGAGGCGTGGCTTCAACACGACCCGGCGCTCGCGCCCGCGCTCGACTGGGCCAGCCTGCAGCGCGCCGAGGCGTGGGTGCTCGAACGCCTCCAGGTCTCGCCCACCGACGAGGCCATCGCGGGTGAGAAGAACCGGTTGCTGGGCCGCGGCGCCGGCGTGCTGGGCGTCGCGCACCGGCCGATTCAGCGCAACGTGGTGGGCTGCCGAGGCTCCGGCCGCTGTCTGCAGAGCTGCCCGCATGGCGCCAAGCTGTCGATGGACCGCACGCTCCTCCCCGACGCGGTGAAGACGGGCGCGCGCATCTTCGGCGGCGCGCGGGTGGAGCGGGTCCTCCTCGAGAAGCTCCGCGCGGTGGGCGTGCGCGGCACCTTCGCGGGAGGCGGCGCGTTCACCTTGCGCGCGACACACGCGGTGGTGCTGGCGGCGAGCGCCATTCAGACGCCGGTGCTGCTGCTGGCCAGCGGCCTCACGCAGGGCCCGGTGGGCCGGCACCTCACCGCGCACCCCGGCGTGTCGGTCACCGGCAGATTCGCGCAGCCGGTGCGCAACTGGGAAGGCGCGACGCAGGGTCACGAAATCACCGGCTACCGGAGCGAGGGGCTCAAGCTGGAGGCGCTCGGCTTCGACCTCTCGATTCTCGCCAGCCGCGTGCCGGGCATGGGCGCGGGCTTCGCGGAGCGGCTCCGGGAGCTCGGGCACTACGCGGTGTGGGGCGCGGCGATGAAGGCGCGCGCCGAAGGCCGGGTGCGGCGCGGCTGGCGGCGGCCGCTGGTGACGTATTCCCTGACGCCGGAGGACGTGCGCCTCGCGCGACGTGGCGTGCGCGTGCTGGGCGACACGTTGCTCGCCGCCGGAGCGACCGAGGTCTACCCCGGCGTGCCCGGCTTCGACCCCATCGTCACCACCCGCGAGCGCATGGCGCAGCTCGAAGAGTTCGGCTCGTTGAACGCGCGCGACTACACGATGTCGATGACGCATCTGTTCGGCACCGCGCGCATGGGCTCCGACGCGGAGACCAGCGTGGTGCGGCCCGACTTCCGCCATCACCGGGCCGACGCGCTGTACGTCGCCGACTCGTCGATCTTCCCCGGGAATCTCGGCGTCAACCCGCAGATCTCCATCATGGTGCTCGCAGACCGCTGCGCCGCCGCCATCGCCGCGCGGTGAGTCAATCGTCAGCGCAGCAGCGGAAGCCGGTCGAATAGTCCCAGTGGCTCACGTCGTGCGCGGTCGTGACGTAGTTGCAGCCGTTCCCGTTGATGACGGTGTCGACGTAGTAGCCGCCGCGGAAGGTGCCCGCGGGGTCGGCGGTCCACTCGTGCAGGTTGCCCATCATGTCGTAGAGCTTCTCGGTGGTGACGCAGCCCGGGTTGGCGCCGCTCACGTCGAGCCTGGGTTGGAGCTGATTCAGCCACCACGCTTGATCGCTC
>JBEHYH010000028.1:0-23276 GCA_048498275.1 Myxococcota bacterium
ACTCCACGTAACCACTCGTCGAGCGAGCGCTACTCGGCACCGAATGATGCGCAGAAGAAACACGTCGACGCGGTGAACGTCACGCACGCGCTCTCGACTTCGAGCAACTCGCGCACATCGGCATGCCACTCGGCGTAATCACTGAAAAGCTCTCGCAGCTCCGAGTTCTCGAACACGCGTTGCACCGCCCGCCGCGCGAGCGACACTTCAATCGCCGCGACTTCGGCGCGATGTCGAACGAGCCACGGCGAGACAACTTCATCCAAACGCTCATCTCCTTTGCCGCCGGCAGCAGCGACAAACTCAGCGGCCGCGAGTGCTGCACACGCGAGGTTCGTGCTGACGAGCGAATCGCCTGCCTCAGCCACCTGACGAAGTACCGAGGCGACCTCCAACGAATCGATCTCACCGCCCGCGAACCAGTCGAGTGCCGAATCGTTGTCGAAGCTCCCGAAACTCCACGCGCCCATGAGTTGCGTTCTACGACGTGCGAAGCCGATGCGTCTGTCGTCTCGTCGAAGCCTCGGTCACCGCAGCGCAGGCTTGGTGTTCTCTTCGGAGACTCAGCGGCGAAGCCGGTGGCGGCGGGGGACGACGACGGGCGGGAGCTCCGCGTACGTAAGAACAGCTCGGCCGCAGCTTGCTGACCTGTGCCCGAATCAAACGCGCACGATGGAGACGACAGCAGCGCCCGCAATCATGAAGAGTGACTCCCTCGGAGCCGTTGTTGATCAACTGATCAACTCGCGAACGTCGCTGCGGGAGAATGGGAGTGCAGACGTTTGCACGCTGACCAGCCTCCACGACAGCCGGCGAAATCAACTCGCGGAGCTTCGCCGTCCAACCGCCCTCACGGAAGTGCAGACGTCTGCGCGCTGGCGAGCCCATCACGACAGCCGGCGGATCAACTCGCGGACGTCGGCGTGCCATTCATTGTCAGGGCCGTTGTCGTCCCACAGCTCGCGCAGTTCAGAATTGTCGAGTACGCGTTCGACCGCGGCACGCGCCAGCGCCGCACCGAGCCCAGCGAGTTCGGTGCGATGCCGCTCGAGCCACGGCGCGACGCTCCGGCTCAAGCGGTCATCACCCTTCCCCAACGCCGCGGCGACGAACTCGGCGGCGGCGAGCGCGGCGCACGCTTCATCGGCGTCGATGTACTCATCGCTGTCTGCTTCAGCCACGAGCCGGAGCGCATCGCGAACGAGCGTCCAATCGTCTTCGGCGCGACCGAACCAGTCGAGCACCGCGTCGTTTTCGAAACTCTTGTGCCCCCACGCGCCCATGCGCGCAGTTGTAGCGCACGGGGAGCGTCACGAAATCGCGAGCTACCGAAGGGTTACTTGACGGTTTCGAGCGCCACCGCCGGCTGCTCGGCCGCCGCGCGCTTCGACTTGTACGCGATGTAGCCGATGACTCCGCCGAGCATGCCCAACGGCAGCAGCGAGATGATGATGGTCATCACCAGCAACGGGCCGCTCGCGCGGTCTTCACCGGCACCACACACTGCGCATGCAAGAAGGAGCGTGTTCATTTCAGAAGTACACCCGCGCGTAGATGACCGGCCACATCAGCACCACGAAATACCAGAACGTCTGCGTGCCGAAGAAGAGCCCGGAGCTCATCTTGCCGCGCGCCATCTGCACCCACGCGACGAACAGCGCGAGCAGCGCAATCACCGCGTGCAGCGCGTGCGCGCCGACGATGACGTAGAAAAAGCTCCCCAGCGGCGAGCTCCGCAGCGTGAGCCCCTGCGAGAGCAGCGCGGCCCACTCGACGCCCTGCAACGCGACGAACGCCGCGCCCAGACCCCACGCGGCGAGCAGCACGTAGTGCGCGCTCGGCACCGACTTCTTCCACAGCCGGTACGAGATGAAGAGCACCACCGCCGAGAGCATCAGCAGCGCGGTGTTCAACATCGTGGCTTCGGCGGGCAACCGCGGCTGCCCCGGCATCGGCCACAGGCCCGGCAACGCGCTCGCCTTCGAAATGGTGTGCGCGGAGATGAGGCCGGTGAAGAACATCACCTCCGAGACCACGAAGATCAGCGTGCCCAGCACCGCGCTCGGCAGCACCGGTTTGGTGCGTTGCGGGAGCGGAAGCGGTGCGGGCATCGAAGACTCCATGGGTTCAGTGATGCTCGTCGTGGTGGCCACCTTCACCGGCAGCCGCGTCAGCCTTCAGCCCGTCGTCGACGACCTTCTTCGCGGCGTCGTTCGTCCACCGCTGGCCTTCGTGCTTCATCACGTCGGGCGACACCCCGCCGATGAAGACCAGCATGAACGCCAGCATCGTCAGCATCAGGAAGCCGATGTACCGCTTCTCGACGGTGAGGTGCATGAAGTGCTTGATGACCAGGTACGCCTTCACCAGCGCGACCACGAAGGCCACGGTGACGACGATGCCCGTGATGTGCCAGCCCATCTGCTGCGCCGCGAGCGCGGGCACCAGCGAGACGAGCAGCAGCACCAGCAGGATCACCCAGATCTTCTTGTAGTGAGCGCTGTGATCTTCGTGATGGCCGTGCCCGGCGTCGGTCGAACCAGCGGGAGCGGGAGCGTGCGTGTCGGACATTTCACTTACCGATGTAGAGGAGGGGGAACAGGAAGATCCACACGATGTCGACGAAGTGCCAGTAGAGGCCGACCGCTTCGACGCGCTGCAGGTCCTTACCCCTGGCGGCGTCCATCGCGATGATGCCCATGATGATGGCGCCGACGATGACGTGCAGACCGTGGATGCCGGCCGCCACGTAATAGAAGCTCCAGAACGTGTGGCTGGTGATGGTGAGGCCGGTCGTAATCTCGTGCGTCCACTCGAAGGACTTCACCACGAGGAACATCACGGCGCCGCCCACCGTGTACCAGAGGAACTTCGCGGCCTTCTTGCCGTCGCCGAGCTCCGCCGCGTTGTGCGCGAGCACCGCGAACAGCGACGAGGTCAGCAGCACGATGGTGTTGAGCGCGCCCAGCCAGGTGTTGGTGTGCTCCGCGTGGCTCGCCCATTCCGGGTGGCCGATGCGGTGCATGACGTAGCTGCCGAGAACACCGCCGAAGATGACGATTTCAGAGGCGATGAGCCACCACACGGCCAGCTTGCCGGTGGAGATGCCCGTCGCGCTGCGCGTCGTCGCAATAGGTCGTTGCATGCTCATGACTCAGCTCGCTGCGTTCTGCGGCCAGTAATCTTCCTGGCGGTCGGGGTGACTGAACTCGTACGGGCCGCGGTACACGTTGGGCAGCCCTTCGGGGAAGTTGCCGTGCGGCGGAGGCGACGGCGCCTGCCATTCCAGCGTGTTCGCCTTCCACGGGTTGGCTTCGGCCTTCGCGCCCTTGAACATCGAGAAGAAGAAGTTCGCGACGAACACGAGCTGGAACGCGAGCAGCGTCACCAGCGAGAGCGTCGCCAGCACGCGCAGGTCCTGCATGCCGGGCTTCATCAGGTCGGGGAAGTGCGTGTAGTCGTAGATGCGGCGGTGGTCACCGCGCGCGCCGAGCAGGAAGAGCGGAATGAAGATGAAGTTGAAGGGGATGATGGTGCCCCAGAAGTGCACCTTGCCCCAGGCCTCGTTCATGTAGCGGCCGAACATCTTCGGGAACCAGTACGTCAACGCCGCGAAGGTGGCGATGAACGCGATGGGGAAGAACGTGTAGTGGAAGTGCGCGAGCACGAAGTACGTGTCGTGGAAGTAGATGTCTGCGCCGGACGCACCGAGGAAGATGCCCGTCACGCCGCCGATGAGGAACTCCGCGATGAACGCGAGCGCCCAGAGCATCGGCGTCTGCAGACGAATCGAACCGCCGAACAGCGTCGCGATGTAGACGAAGCA
Source organism: Myxococcota bacterium (assembly GCA_048498275.1). Taxonomy (GTDB): domain Bacteria; phylum Myxococcota; class Myxococcia; order Myxococcales; family Myxococcaceae; genus Archangium_A. The sequence goes on from JBEHYH010000028.1 coordinate 3,827, forward strand.
CATCTCAGCGACGGGGATCGAGATGAGCAGCGTGGTGACCGAGAAGATGTTCGCCATGCGCGGGTCGATGCCGGCGATGAACTGGTGGTGCGCCCACACGAAGAACGAAAGCGCGCCCGTGCCGACCGCCGTGTAGAGCACCGTCTTGTACGCGAAGAGCTTCTTGCGCGCGAAGGTGGTGATGACCTCGGCGGTGATGCCCATCGCGGGCAACAGCACGACGTACACCTCGGGGTGGCCGAAGAACCAGAAGAGGTGCTGCCAGAGAATCGGGTCGCCGCCCTTGTTGGGGTCGAAGAACCCGGTGCCCAAAGTCTGGTCGAACATCAGCATCACCGCGCCGGCGATGAGCGGGCCGACCGACGCCATGAAGAGGATGGAGGCGATGATGATCATCCACACCACGATGGGCACGTCGAACATCTTCATGCCCGGCGCGCGGCTGTTCATGACCGTGGTGACGAAGTTGATGCCGCCGAGCAGAAACGCGGCGAACTCCAGCGCGACCGCGAGCAGCCAGAGCGTCGCGCCGTGCGGCGTGAGGTTGTATTCAGCCTTCGCCGACAGCGGCGGGTAGGCCGTCCACGCTCCGCCGAAGCCGCCGCCCTGCGCGTAGAACGACGCGATGAGCACGATCACCGACAGCAGGAAGATCTGGTAGCTCAGACGATTCAGGCGCGGGAACACCATGTCGTCGCAGCCGATCATCAGGGGGATGAGGTAGTTCCCGAGCGCCGCGATCAGCACGGGCATCGCCACCCAGAAGATCATCACCGAGCCGTGCGTGGTGACGAGCGCGTTGTAGTCGGTCGCCGTGACGCGGCCCCAACCCGGCACCGACATGCCCGGGAAGGCGAGCTGCATGCGGAACACGTACACCGCGAAGCCGCCGATGATCGCCATCAGCAGGCCGGTGAACATGTACTGCATGCCGATCATCTTGTGGTCGGTCGACCAGAGGTACTTGTGGAAGAAGTTCGGCTCGGCGTGGTGACCGTGCCCGGCGTCGTGACCGTGGCCTTCGTGGCCGTGTTCAGCGGTGGTGCTGCTCATTTCATGCCTCCGGTCTGCTCCGTCGGAGTGGTCAGCGCGGCAGTCGCAGGGGTCTGCGAGAGCTGCCAGGCCGCAAAGTCTTCAGGGGTGTGAACGATGATGCGCGCGGGCATCAGGCCGTGGCCGATGCCGCAGATTTCAGTGCACTGAATGTCGAAGCCGCCGGTCATCGTGGGCTTGAACCAGCCGCGAATGGTGCGGCCGGGGATGATGTCCTGCTTCAGGCGGAAGACGGGCACCGAGAAGCTGTGGAGCACGTCGCGGCTCTGCAGCTCGAAGTGGTACGTCTTGTCTTTCTCGACGTGGAGCTCATCGACCAGACGGATGTCGTCGGCGGTGTCGAGCTTCCCGTCGGGGCCGGGGTGCACGAAGGTCCACGCCCACTGCTGCGCGATGACGCGCACGGTGGCGTCAGCCTGCGGCATGGTCTGCTTCACTTCCTGCCAGGCCGACACGGCGAAATACATGATGCAGAGGTCGAAGATCAGCGTCGCGTAGTGCGGCACCGAGACCCAGCGCTTCTCCTTCGGGTCTTCGCCGGCGACGTACTGAGCCTTCACGCCTTCCTGCTGGTTGTACTTCACGATGAAGTAGAAAAAGACGCCCTCGGCGAGCAGCCACCAGAACCCGGTGATGGCCGTCACGAGCAGGATCAGGAAGTCGATCTGCCCGGCGAACGAAGACGCACTCTCGACGTACTTACTGATCATGATCAGCTCCGGAGCACGAAGATGAAGACCAGGGCGAAGAAGGCGACAGCGCCTCCGGCCGTGAGGACGAACACGGTCTTCGACAGTTGATCAGGGTTGGTGGGCGTATCGCTCATGTCTCTCTCACTTCGAATTCGCCAGCGTGCCGACGTGGGCCACGACGTTCTTCACGGCCTGCTCATCGGCCAGGGTCAGCGCCATCGGGCGCATCTGCGCGCCGGTGATGTCGTTGGGGTTCGTACCGCGGATGCCCGCGCGGAACTTCTTGAGCTGGCTGACCAGGTACCAGTCGTACTGACCGGCGATGGGCGGAGCCTTCAAGGCCTCGTTGCCCTTGCCGTCGGCGCCGTGGCACGCGGTGCAGGTCGCGTACGAGGCCGCGCCGGCGGCCGCGTCGGCCTCGAGCGACTTCGGCTGCACGCGCGCCGGGAGCTGCGCGACGTAGCCCACGACGGCCTTGATCTCGGCCTCGTTGAGCATCTGCCGCGTCATCGGCCGCATGCGCAGGCCCTCGATGTCGTCAGGGTGAGCGCCGCGAACACCGGTGCGGAACTTCACGAACTGCGCTTCGAGGTACCACGCAGGCAGGCCGGCGATGGCGGGAGCCGCGATCGACGGGTTGCCCTGGCCATCGGGACCATGGCAACTGGTACACGAGGCATACAGCTCCTGGCCGGTGAACGGCTTCCGAGCGTCGGCGGGGTGACAAGCGCTCAACGCGCACGTCAGCGCCAGCGCAGACAACGACTTCAACTTTCCGTGCATTTCGGCAGCGGCATTTGTCACAGGCCCCAGCCGTGTCCAAGTGAATTGCTGGGGTGGGAAAAGTGCCGCTGATGCCTTCAGTGGCGCCTTCTGCTGCGCAGAGCCTGCGCCAGCGCCATGAACAGCGCCGTCAACGAGAGTGGATCTGCCGAGGAACACCCGCACCCGGGCTTCGCGGCCTGGGTCGAACCGCCTCCACTGCCACCGGTGCCGGCATCTGCGACACCCGCGTCAGTCCCGGAGCCTCCGCCCGTGCCCGCGTCGCTCATGCCCGCGTCAGGCCTCGGCGGCGCGACGGCGAGCGTGAAGACGCACTCGGTCCACGCGGTGGTGTTGTACGGGTCCTTGAAGCGGGTGCGCACGCGGTAGTCGCCGTTCTCCCACTGCACGCCAGTGAAGAGCACGATGGTGTCGAGCACGCCCTGCTGGTTGACAGCCGTGGCGAAGAGCGGCGTGGCGGTCGCCGGGTCGTCCGACGCGTGGAAGAGCTGCACTTCGACGGTGATGACGTCCATCTCCACGTCGTTGACGTTGGGCACGGTGAACTGCCCGGGCGGCTGCGTGACGGTGAAGCCGGTGGCGCCGCAGTTGTTGAACGGGCTCCCGAGCGCGGGCGCGGTGGGGCTCGAGTTGGCGCGCACGTTGAACTGATTCACGTTGCTGTACGGCGTCTCGGCCCCGCGCGAATCGAACCCCCTCGCGCGGGCGAAGTAGCTGCCGCCCCACTCGAGGTTCTGGGCCATCGTGTACATCGTGGTGGTCGACCCGAGCGCCGTCGGCACCGGCGCGCTGGTCTCGATGAGGGTGGTGAACGCCATGTCACTCGCGACTTCGAACTGCAGCGTCACCGCGTCGCCTTCAGGGTCGACGGGGTTGGTCGCCTGCAGCGTCGCCTTGCGCACCAGAATCGTCTCGCCGTTGGTGGGCTTGTTGAGCACCGGCGTCGTCGGCGCGTCATTCGAAGAATCGACGAAGAAGGTCCACACGTTGGTCCACGGGCTGTGACCGTTTGAAGCGGTGCCGTCGTACGAGCGCGCGCGCCAGCGAACCTGCGCGTTCTCCGGCAGCAGCGGCGCCGTGAACGTCACCTCCGGGCGCGGCGTACCCGCGTCGGCTTTCCAGCCGCCCGTGACTCCGGCGACGGAGCCGCTCAGCACGCCGCCATCGGCCACCAGCGTGAGCTCGAATTCGTAGGTCAGCGTCTCTTCGTCTGGGTCGGTGCCCTCGAGACACACGAGGTCGGGCGTCCGGGTGCTGACGATGGCTCCAGCGTCGGGCGACCTCAGCACCGGCGCCGTCGGAGGCAGATTCACGCCATTGACGAGGACGGTCGCCGCGGCGGTCGCGGTGAATTCGCCGTCGGTCACCGTGCCCACGAATTCATACGGCCCATTGCGCGCGGAGGTCTGCGAGGCGGTCCAGTTGATGACGTAGCTGCCGGTGGCCACGTTCATCGTCGCGCCGCCGACGACGGTCCCCGACGCATCGCGAATCTCGACGGTCCCTCCGGTGAGGTTCTGATCAGGGTCGAGGAAGCTGAAGCGGAAGCCGATGCTGTCGGTTTCATCGATGGTGACCGGCCCGTTGAGCGGCGTGCCGTTGGGCAGCGTCACCGTCAGCAGCGGGCGGCGGTTGCCCATTTCGATGCGCAGCGCGTACGGCCCGGCCGAGGTCTGGCCCGCGCCGTTCCACGAAGAGTCGCCGAAGGTGGAGACGACGACGCAGTAGCGGCCGTCGCTCCCGAGTTCGCCGGTGTCGAGACGTGCCCCGAGGCCGAGGCCCGGGGCGTCGTCGTTCTGCGCGAGCAGTGAACCGCTGCGCCACAGTGACACCATCGGGTCGACCCACGGAGAGGTCACCACCGAGTCGTCTTCGAGCGTGAGCGTGCCGCGCACGGTGATGATGTAGCGGTCAGGCCCGAGCGCATTGAAGCAGTACCAGTCGGTGTCTTGCGCCGAACGGGGGCCGATGGTCGCCGTCGCGTCATACGGCTGAGGCGGCGTCGCGCGGAACAAGGTGCCGTCGATGCCCGACGAAGAATCAGCGTCGGAGTTGTTCGGCTCGTGCGCGCTGTTGTCGGCGCCCTGCATCGTCACGTTGCCCGCCTGCAGCACGTTGCCGCCGGAGATGCCGTAGTCGGGCACCACCGTGTCGGCGAAGGTGAAGTTCGGGTCGTGCAGCACCAGCCGCGTCGGGCCGGTGCGCAACCCGCGAAAGGAGAATTCACCGGGCCGCTCCACGATGCTCTTGGTGGTGTCGTTGTGGTGCACCGCGCGGTTGCTCATCAACTCCGCGCGCGCGATGAGCCCGCCCTGCGGCGCGCTGGAGGTGTTCACCGCGCGCCCGTCCATTCCTCCGAGCTGCTCGACGGTGATGACGAGCCCGCTCAAGCCCGCGGCGGTGACGTTCAACACGTCAGCGCCCGACTGCTCGTAGCCGTCACCATCGGAGTCGTACCAGCGGTCGCCCCAGTTGCCGTCCACTCCGTTCGGCATGCGGGTGTCGAGCAGATACGAACCATCGGCGACACCGCCGAACGTGAAGTTGCCCGCGCCATCGGCGGTCGTGGTGGAGCCCGCGAGGTAGCTGTAGCCCTTCGGCGTCGGCCCCCAGAGGCGCACCTGCATGCCGGCGACGCCCGTACCGTTTCCGTCTTGAATGCGGCCCGTGACCGTGGCCCCCGACGCCAACGACGAAGCAAGCGCGACCAGCAATGCGACCCGCATGAAGAGGTCCTCTCAGTAGAACGAGACGATAGCGGAAACCGAGACCGTGCCGATGGTGGCGGTCACCGTTTTCGCGCCCGACGCCGTGCACCGCAGGTACACGCCGGGCGTCGTCACGCCGTCATCGCCCGTCGTCGGCAGGGTCGCCGGCGTATCGAACGCGCAGCCCACCGGAGGGCTCACCGAGAACGTCGGCTGCTCGTCGGCGAGCGGGTTGCCGCCGTCGTCTCTGGCCGTCATGGTGATGGTGAAGGCGGTCGAACCGTCGGCGGGCAGGCTCACCGTCGGCGTGTTGTTGATGGTGCTGGTGGCCGCGGAGAAGTTGCCGAGCAGCACGTCGAACTGCGCGCTCTCGTCGGTGGGCCCATTGTTCTCGGCGGTGCGCGCGCGCAGGGCGTAGCCGGTCTGCGGCTTGTTGATGATCAGGTTGTCGAAGGTGATCAACCCCTGCACGGCGTCGACCATGTGCGCCGCCGAGCCGCCGTTCTGCACCACGCCGCCCGAAGAACGCACCAGCTCGACGTACGCCGAGAAGATGCCGTTGGTGGCGCGATTGCCGTAGTGGTCGAGCACCTCCACCGTCACCGCCGGCGAGATCTTGATGCCGGCGCGGGTGAGTGTGGGCTGACTGACGAACTTGAGCGCCTCCGGAGCGCCGGGCACGAAGGTCACCTTCTCGGGCGCGAGCGAAATGGTGTTCTCACTCCCGGTGATGGTCACCGTCAGTTGTTTCTCACCGACCCTGGTCGACGCGATGGAGGCCTTCACGACGCCGTCCTTGTCCGAGCGGTCGCCGTTGCCGGTGAAGGTGATGCCTTCCTCGTCATCGACCTTGTAGGTGACGGCCGCGTCCTTCACCGGGTGGCCCTCGGCGTCGCGCACCGTCACCGTGAAGTTCACCGGCGCGTTGTCGGCGACCGGCGTGCCACCTTGAAAAGTGACCTCGGTACGCCCGCGAGCCGGCCGGCCCGCGACGTCACACCCGGCGAACGCCAGGGCAGCACTCATCAGCACCAGAAATCGCATGCCTTCTACTTACCGCACTCCCGGTATGGCGCGATGTGTCCTGCTCCGTGGCGCACTTGAGCACCCCGGAGCGCGACAACCCGAAAACCATGTCACCCGTGCTCCTCTACAAACGTTTCGGTGCGGTCCTCTTCTCGCACTTCCTGAATCGTCTGGGTGATGAGCACGAAGCGATGAGCGCGACGCGTGAAGCGTTCTCCGAGCTGCTCGCCCGCGGCGACGCGTCGGAAAACGCGGTGCGCGACTACCTGCGTTCGCTCGAGAAATGAAAAACCGGCGGCGCTCGGGGGGAGCGCTGCCGGTCTGGAGCCTACGAAACGCTGAAGCTGATTACGGCTTGGGCGCCGGGGCAGGAGCCGCGTCTTTCTTCCCGCCGCCCGCGGCCTTGAACTGCGTGTTGTACATGCGGATCAGCTCGTTGGTGAGGTCGAGCGACGCCGGCGCCCACGCGAGGCCCGAGCTGCTCTTGTCGAACACCATCGTCAAACCTTCGCGCTGCGCGATCTGCCCGAGGAGCTGCTCGAGCTTGGGGAAGATGGCGCCCAGCTCCTTGCGCTCCATGTCGGCGAGCTCGCCACGCAGCTTCTCGGCCTTCTGCGCGAACTCGTAGGTCTTCTTCTGCAGGTCCATCTCCTTCTGGGCCGCGACCTTGTCGTCCATCGTCGGCTTCTGCTTGGTGTACGCGTCGACTTCGGCCTGCAGCGCCGCCTTTTCCTTCTCGAAGGCCTTCTGCTTCGCGTCGGCCTGCGACTGAAGACGAATCTTGGCTGCCTTGCCCTCATCGACCTCGGTGACCGCGCGCTGGATGTCGACGTACGCCGCCTTGAACTCGGCGTGGGCTGCGCTGGCGAACAGGACCGCCGCGCTGATGAATGACTTGAAAGACATGTGAAGCCTCCGAAAGGGAAACCGCGAAAATCGGGGCCCCTATAGCTGCCTTCGTACGGAATGAAAGCGCCGTTATTTCAGAGTTTCAGCGTCACGCCCTCGCGCGCGGCGAAGACCTCGAGCTCGGCTTTGCGTTTCTCGGCGCGCTCCTGGCACTCGAGCACCATGATCTCGACCTCGCGGTCGCTGTGCATCGGGTCGTGGTGCGTGAGCGCGAGGCGGCGAACACCTGCCTGAGCGGCGAAGTCGACGACGGTGGTCGCGCGCGGGTGACCCCACCCGACCTTCTGGGCGTATTCCTGGTCGGTGTACTGGGCGTCGGCGATCAGCAGATCAGCGCCGTGGATCGCCTGAACGAGCTCCGGCGGCAACTGTCGCAGCGCGTTCGGCTCGCGCGTCGGGCCTTCCGGGTCGAGCAGCAGTTGATCGAGCTCGGAGTCGGTCGCGAACACCACGCTGCGGCCCTCGTGTTCGACGCGGAAACCGACGGAGCCTCCCGGGTGCTTCTGGCCGAACGCGGTCACGGTGACATCATCGATCTGCACCGATTCGCCCGAGAAACTCCGCGAGACGATCCTGGCGCCGAGGTCGGAGAAGCGCACCGGGAAGTACGCGTTCGACATCTGACCCGACAGCAACTGGTAGTTCTTGTCGTCGCCGCGCGGGCCGTAGACCGAGAGCGTGGTCGTCTTCGAATACGCCGGCCCGAAGAACGGGAAGCCCTGGATGTGGTCCCAATGCGGGTGCGAGAGAAACAGGTGCAGCGTGAGCGGTTTGGCGACGCGCGAGAGCTGCACGCCGAACTCACGCAGGCCGGTGCCCGCGTCGAAGATGAGAATCGTCTCGCCGACGCGCACCTCGACGCACGACGTGTTGCCGCCGTAACGGCGCGTTCTCGGGCCGGGAGTGGGGATGGAACCGCGCACGCCCCAGAAGCGCACGAAGATGTCGCTCACGTACCCTCCCGGTAGGTGAGCGTCACGTCGCCGAGCTGAATCTCATCGCCGTCGCGCAGCACCGCCGCGTGCACCTTGAGCCCATTGAGCATGATGCCGTTGCGGCTCCCGAGATCTTCGACGGTGTATTCGCCGTCGGTGCGCGTGAGCTTCGCGTGCGCGCGGCTGACTTCTTCGGAATCGAGCATCAACGTCGCCTGCTCGCCGCGACCCATCACGTAGTCGTTGGCGTCGAGCACGAACTTCTCGCCACGCCTCTTCGAGATCAGCACGTGGGGCCGGTAGGTGACGGGCCTGAAACCCTTCACCCGAACCGCGACCGCCGTACGGAATTCCTCGAAGTCCTCGTCGTCTCCGGCCATCGTTCGCGGGAGCGTAACTGATGAAGTCTTGAGCGTCTTGCTGCAATACGCTGACAACCAATGCGCGATTTGTTGGCGGTCGTGGGCGTGTTGATGGTTGACGTCTTCATCGTGGTGGCCACCCGCCCTCACGCCCCAGCGCGGCCGCCGTTGCCGAGCGTGGTGGCCGAGGTGGTCGCGAAGCCTCCCGAAATGAAAGCGATACCCCGCGCCCCACCACCTCCCGCGCCGGTGATCATCGACGATGCGCGGCCAGTCGCGCACTGGGCTCACGGTGAAGTCACGGTCGGTGAAGTGCGCGAGGCGCTCGACACATTGCCGCGCTGGTTCACGTTCGCGTCGGGCTTCGACCGCAAGACGCTGGTCGATGCCATCGCTCAACGAAAACAACTCGTGGCGCTCGCGAAAACACGCGGCTTTCAGGGCGCGAACGAACTCGAATTGATCCGCAAGCTGCTCCCGAAAATTCCCAAAGCCGGTGATTCGCAGCACCTCTCAGCGCATCAGGAAGCGTTCAAGACGCTGCTCGGCACGCTTGAACCGACGACCGACTACGACGGAGCCCTGGTGAATGGTCTTCAGCCCGGCCCCGACGCGTGGAAGTGGGTCGCGAGTCCGCGCCCGCGCGCGTTCGACGCCATCGTCGCGAACACGCCGTTTCATGCGGACCTCCGCGAGAACGGCACGCTGATCTTCTTCGATGAAGCCTCGAGCGTCAGCGATGGGCCGTTTCTTCGCTTTCTGCTGCCGAACGAGCTGCTGTACCTCGAGCTCGTCTCGGGCACCGAAGGCCCGCTGTTCTCGACGACCACCTGGGTGCCCGTGACGCCGCCGACGGTGCTCAATTCGGCGAACACTGCGTACACGGGGCCGCTGATGCCGCCGTCAGTCGGCACCGATGAATTGTCGAGCCGCTATCAGCTGCAACTCCAACGCGTGACGCCCGACGCGCCGGTGAACGAAGCCGACGCACGCCTCGCGTTTGAACGTGTGCAGCAAGCGCTGCGCCTGTGCCTCGCGCGGCACGGGTGGGAACACCGGTGGTCCGAAGCAAACGTGACCATCGTGACGAACCTCAACGCGGGCGTCATGAACGCCGCGATGGAGCTGAAGATGGTTTCAGAACTCGCGCGACCCAATGTGCCGCACAGCGCGCTGCTGACCATGCCGCCCGAGCTGTGCGGGTTGTCGTTCGCGCGCTGGCGTTTCCCGAGCAATGTCGATGGCAGGGTGACGTACGAATTGAAGCTGACCGGCAAACCGTGGACGGATGAAGAACAGGCGGCGCGGCGTCAGTGAGCATCTTCCTCGCGGTTGATCTCGATGATGCGGTGCGCGCGAACGTCGCGGAAATGACCACGGCCGTTTCCGCGCGTTACCCCGCGAAGTGGCTGCCGCCGGAGAAGCTGCACGTGACGGTGCTCTTTCTCGGGGAGCTGCAGCCGGCGTTCGAAATCGTCGACGCGATTGCGGCGAAGCAGTCACCGTTTGAACTGCGCATTTCAGGAGCGGGTACATTCGTCACCGCGCGTGCGCCGTCGGTGTTGTGGCTCGGCGTCGAGGGCGACGTCTCTTCGCTCCGCGCACTTCACGCGGAGTCGGTGGCTCAACTGATCCCGCACGACCTGAAGGAATACGTGCCGCACCTGACGCTGGCGCGCGCGAAGTCGCCGGGGTTTCTCGAGCCGGCGCGTGAAGAGCTGTCGTCGTTCACCGCCGGCCCGTGGAAGGTGACGGGGCTCACGCTCTACGAGAGCACGCACCATCGCTACCACGCGCTCCATCACGCGAAGCTGGGCGGCTGAAGCGCGCGCGACATCTCGCGCATCGCCCCGTTTTCAAAAATCGCGACGCCGCTCGCCCCGCTCTTCAACTCACTCACGAACGCGCGGCCCATGTCGGTCTGATCAATCGTCCCGAACTTTCCGGGAATGATCCGCCCGAGCCAGTCGACGAGCTTCGGCGTGTGAACGTTGCCTCCGATGATCCCCGGGCGGAACAACGCGAGCCGGTTGAACCCGATGGCCTGCACCGCGTCTTCCTTCAACCCCATCACGCGGATGTATTTGACGCTGCTCTTCGAACTGCTGCCGACGGCGGAGAGCAACGCGAAGTGCGCGATGCCGCCCGCGCGACAGCCGCGCGCGAACGCCCCGACCACGCCGACTTCGAGCGCCTTGAGCTCGTCTTCGGTCCACTTGTTGGAGCCCGCTCCGACGCCGACGCACGACGCGCCGCAGACGCGGTCACCCGTCGCCACGAGTTCACGCGCGACTTTCGTGATTTCGGTTTCGAAGTTCGCCGCCGACGTGTCGAGCACGAGCTGTCGCACGCGCGGGCCGGCGAGCTCAGCCAGCGGCTTGCGGTTGATCATCACGACTTCGGCGCACGACGGTTCCGCGGCGAGCGCGCGAACGGCAGCCGCTCCGACCTGGCCCGTGCCGCCAATGAACAAGACGCGAAAGGGTGTGCTCATCGTTTCTCCCGCAGAAGAGATGACGGAGTGTGCGACGACTTTCACTGAAGAAACGCAAAGGCGCCCTCAACGATGCCGGGTGCGAGCTCCCGTTTGATGAAGCTCGCGCGCGTGACGGGCAGGACCCAGCTCAACAAACCGCGCACCTTCAATGAAACTGCGCGGGCGCAAACTCGCCGCGCTCAGCCCTTCAGCCCCGACGAGCGACTGCGGCGGACATCAGTGGAGCGAGCGCCAGGCCCGCCGCAACGCAATCGTTCGCGTTGATTTCGTGCGCATCGTTTCTCCGTCGACGCGCGCGACGCGGCGAAAACGAGCGCTCGATGCAATCGCTTGCCGCGCCTCAACGCTCATCGCTTCTCGATGCGTGCAACCCCGCGAGCAGGAGAGCCACGTAGCGCTCGCCCGCCTCCAGCGGCTTCTCGCCGGCGCGCGCTGCGTACTCGATGCCACACACCAGCCGGCGGAAGTCGTTCGCGTCGAGATCGAACTGGAGCACGCGTGCTTTGCGAGCGCGATCGACGATCTTCTCCACGATGCCGCTGAGCGCCTTGAACTCGCGCGGAGACGTCGCCAGCAACGTCGCGACATTCGGGCGCGCCAACACCATGTTCACCGCGCCGTGGAGCGCGGCATCGAGCGCTTTCGCGGGGTCTTCATTCGCGGCGGCGATTTCGAGTTCTTCACGAAACCCGGCGAGATCATCTTCAGCGAGCGCCAGCAGCAGCGCTTTCTGATCAGCGAAGTGCCGGTACACGGTGCCCACGCCGACGTTCGCCGCCTTCGCGAGTTCGTTGAACGCCGGCAGCCCGCCCTTCTTCGCGAGCGACCTCGCCACCTTCACCAGATGTTCGCGATTCAACCGCGCGTCTGAACGCTTCGTCGCCACGCGAGCTTCATAACCACAAACGGAACAAAAATCCGTTTCAGTTGCGAACCGCGCAATCCGGAATATCTATCCGCTTCATGAGAACCCATCTGATAACCGGCGCCAACAGCGGCATCGGCTTCGAAGCGACACGCGCACTCGCAGGCAAAGGCGAACACGTGATCATGGCGGTGCGCGATCGACAACGCGGAGAAGCGGCCCGCGCGAAGGTGCTCGCCGAGCTCCCCGACGCGCGCATCGAGCTCCAAATCGTCGACCTGCTCGACCTCGATTCGGTGCGCGCGCTCGCGTCGCGCATCGATTCGCTCGACGTGTTGATCAACAACGCAGGACTGGGAACGGCTCCGCTGCTGCTCTCGAAGGAGCGTGTGTATTCGCAGTTCGCCGCCAATCACCTCGGGCACTTCCTGCTGACGAGCCTGCTGCTGCCGAAGCTGGAGCAGGGGAACGACCCGCGCGTGGTCACGGTGAGCTCCGGCTTCGGCAAGAAGGGGAAGCTCGACCTCGACAATCTCGACGGCAGCCGCGGCTACGGCCAGGGCCGCGCGTACATGCAGAGCAAGCTGGCGAACGCGCTCTTCGGCGCGGAGCTCGACCGGCGGCTGCGCGCGAAGAATTCGAGGGTGAAGAGCGTGCTCGTGCACCCCGGCGTCGCGGCGACAGAAATGCAGAAGAAGCCGACCGGGGTGATGGGCGTGATTGCGAGGCTCGTTCATGTCCTCGCGTCACCTCCGGAGCGCGGGGCGCGGCCGACCATCGACGCCGCGATGCTCGACAGCGTGCGGGGCGGTGAAGTGTTCGGCCCGGGGAAAGGCGATGGCCCCGCGAAGCGTGAAGAGACCTGGCCATCGATGCTCGACCTCGAGGGCGCGGCGGCGTTGTGGAGGAAATCGGAGGAACTGACCACCGCCGTGAGATGATCTCCGGGCATGTCTCTCGGCCGGCTCGTCCTCGTCACGCTGTTGCTGCTCGTCATCGCGGGTCTGCTGGGCGCGATGTTCGTCCCGCTCCCGCGCACCGTGCGCTGCGAGTACGAGCTGGTGCCCGCGGGGAAGTTCGCGGTGAGCGCTCCCTACGCGGGCACGTTGCTGGAGGTCGCTGACGCGGGCGCGGTCGAAGACGACGCGGTCCTCGCGCGCTACGACCTTTCGAAGCTCGAGCAGCGGCGCGTGGAGATCGAAGCCGAACGCCAGGCGCTGGTGCAGAAGCTCGAACACGAGCCGATTCCTCCCGAATTGCTCGAAGCCGTCACGAAAGCGGAAGAGAACGTGAAACGGGCGCGCGAAGACCTCGCGAAGGCGAGCAAGAAGATGAAGCCGTACATGACCGCGGTGCTCGGCGGCCGCGAGCTGGAGCTCGCGAAGGCGAAGGACGCCGCACGGCCGATTCCCAACGCGCAGTTGGAGGAGCCGCTGGCGAAGTTGAACGCGGAGCTCGCGCAGCTTTCCGAACAGCTCGCCGCGAGCACCATCGATGCGCCGCACGCCGGCGCGTTCTCGCCGTCGGTGAAAGCGGAAGACACCGTCACCGCGAAGCAGGTCATCGGTGAGTTGATCGATTCGTCGACGTTGCTCGCGCGCGTGAAGCTGCCCGACGGAGAAGTCGCGAAGAAGAGCCGGCTGATCACGCTGATCTTCCCGCTCGCGCGAAAGACCTACGCGCTCACCGAAGACGGCCGTGACGGGTTCGTTTCGGTCGAGGTGATCAACTCCGACGGCGCGCTGAAAGCCGGCGCGAAGGGCGTCGCCGAACTCGAAGGCGAACAGCGCCCGTACATCGCGCCGTAGCCTCTTCACCCGCCGGGAATTTGCGTGCGTGGCGTCGCGAAGAACGCGTTAGATGGCCGCATGGTCACTGCGAACAAGCTGCCGCCCGCGCCACCGTCCGTCGAAGATCCGGGAGGCGCTCCGCGCTTCGGCACCTACCAGGGCTCGCTCGAGGTCGTCGACTTGAAGCGCCTGCGCGGCAGCTACGCGCTCGGCCCGCTGAGCCGCCTCACGTCACGCAAGAAGTGGGTCTACGGCTTCTGCGCCACGCAGGAGGTCGCCGCGCTCTTCGCGATGGTCGACCTCGGCTACTCGTCGAACGCGTTCGCGATGGCGGTCGATTTCACCACCGGCCGCGTGCTCGCTGATGGCACCGCGCTCGGGTTGCGCGGCATGGCGGCGGTGAATGGGCACCCGGCGGGCGGGCTCGACGCGAGCTTCACGCACCCGTCTGGCCGCTGGCACGCGTCGCGCGCGTTCGGCGAAGACACCTACCGCGCCCATGTGACGCTGGGCCTGCCCAGCCCGTTCTCGGCGCCGAAGATGAAGCTCGACGTGGAGTTCGTCGCGGCGGGCGCGGCGCCTGCGCTCACCGTCGTCGCGCCGGTCGACGGCGGCATCGTCAACGTCACGCAGAAGGCCGCGGGGCTGCTCACGCGCGGCACGTTGACCGCCGAGGGCCGCACCTTTCAGCTCGACGGCGGCGTCGGCGGGCTCGACTACACGCACGGCTATCTCGCGCGTGAGACGTCGTGGCGCTGGGCGTTCGTGTGCGGCCGGCTCGATGACGGCACGCCGCTCGCCATCAATCTCGTCGAGGGGTTCAACGAATCGCGCGAGGACGTGAACGAGAACGCAGTGTGGTTGGGTGACCGGTTGATCCCCGTCGACCGCGCGCGCTTCACGTACAACGCGGGCGCGATTCTCGATGGCTGGTCGGTGCGCACCGTCGACGGCGTGTTGGACCTCAAGTTCAAGCCGTGGGCCGCGCATCAGGAACTGCGTGACCTCAAGCTGGTGAAGAGCGCGTTCAAGCAACCGGTTGGCCAGTGGGAAGGCGAAGTGAAGCTCGACGGCCGCACGTACACGTTCAAGAACGCGCCGGGAGTCGCTGAAGACCAGTCCGTACTCTGGTGATGATCAGCTCGTGAGCGGTGGCGCGGGTTCAGCTTCGCGCCCTGCTCATTGCGCGCGAGCCCTCTCTTCGAGCGAACGAGTGACGCACAGTTCGTCGTGCGCGAACTCGACGGACGAGCGTCTGTTCTTCGCTCCGATGACTTCGTTTCGCGTCGGGGGACCAGCGCGCGTTCATCAACTGGCGCGCCCCACACTGGCCAATCAATGCCGGTTCCAGAGAACGTCGATGGAGTTCGTCACGTGAATGAAGTTCGCGACGTGTCGAGGAGCCGGCGTGCGACGACTCCCGCGCCGATGGAGAGGAGTCGCCACTTCGCCCCTGCGCGACGCTGTCGGAGTGCATCAAACCGTCAGATTGAAACCTGCACCGCGTGCGTTTCGCCGTTCGAGCGCTGCGAGTAAGTCGCCGCTCCATGAACCGAACTGCGCTGCTCCTGGCTGCCGCTTTCTTCTCGTGTTCTTCACCGCCGAGCGCGTCAGCACCATCGACGACCGCGCTGCCGCTGAAGGTCCAGACGCCGGAGAGCGCCGCGTGCGCGTACCTCGACGCCAACGCGCGCTCGCACGGGCTGACGCCGTCGGCGCTGCGAATGGTTCATCTCCACGACACCGGCCGCGGCGGCATCATCGTCACCTTCCGCGCGCGGCAGCAGGGCGTCGACGTCATCGAGCGCGACGTGAAGGTGCTCCTCAAGCGCGACCTGTCACCGGTGACGCTGATGACGCGCCCCACGCCGAAGTCGTCGCACCTGCCCTTCGTGTTGAGCGAAGACGACGCGGTCGCGCTGGCGATGAAGGCGCTGCCGGGCTCCACGATGTTGCGCCGGCCGGTGCGCACCTGGCGCGTGCTCTTCCCCACCGATGAATTCCTCGTGCCCGCTTTCAAGGTGGAGCTGCTGCGCACCGAAGACTCGTACAGCGTCATCGTCGACGCGTTCGCGGCGCGCGTGCTGCGCGTCACCAGCCTCACCGAGAACGCGAACTTCAACTACCGCGTCTTCGCCGACGCCGCCGGCAACAAGACCCCGTGGGACGCGCCCATCGCCGACACCACGCCGAACACCGGCGCGCCCGGAGCGCAGCAGCCGTCGTTCGTGACGCCGCAGCTCGTCACCATCGACGGCTTCAACGCGACGCAAGACCCGTGGCTGGCCAGCGGCGCCACGCAGACGCAGGGCAACAACGTCGACGCGTACACCGATGACGCCAACCCGCAGGGTTTCTCCGCGAACGACACGCGCGGCATCACCACCAGCGCCGGCACCTTCGACCTCACCTACGACACGGCGCTGGCGCCGACCGCCAACACCACGCAGCGCCGCGCGTCGGCCGTCAGCGCGTTCTACGTGACCAACTGGCTGCACGACGTCTGGTACGACTCCGGGTTCGACGAAGCGGGCGGCAACGCGCAACAGGACAACTACGGTCGCGGAGGCGCAGAAGGTGACCGCCTGCTGGTCGCGGTGCAGTACGCGCCCACCTCGCAGCGCAACAACGCCAACGCCAGCACGCCCGAAGACGGCGAATCGCCGGAGCTGCACTTCTTCCTCTTCGATGCCGTGCCCGCGGGCTCGCTCACGGTGAACGGCGCCGGCTACGCGTGGGCGCCGGCTGACTTCGGGCCGCAGACGTTCAACGTCGTCGGGCAGGTGGCCCTGGCGAATGACGGCTCCGCGGCGCCGACGCTGGCGTGCAACGCGCTCACCAACAACGTCGCGGGGAAAATCGTGCTCGCCGACCGCGGCACCTGCAACTTCTCCGCGAAGGCCTTGAACGCGCAGAACGCGGGCGCGATCGGGCTCATCATCGCCAACAACGTGCCCGGCGCTCCGTTCGCGATGAACGGCACGGGCACCCTCAACCTCCCGGTGATGATGGCGTCGCAGGCCGATGGCGCGACGTTCAAGCAACTGCTGCTGGAAGGCGCGCTGACGGCGACGATGGTGCGTCAGACCAGCCCGCTGCGTGACTCCGCCGTCGACAACACCATCGTCGCGCACGAGTGGGGTCACTACCTGCATCACCGCCTCACGCAGAGCTCGTCGTACATGACGGCAGCGGAGAGCGAAGGCTGGGCCGACTTCTCGTCGCTCTTCATGGTGCTGCGCCCGGGCGACGCGCTCGACGGCATGTACCCGATGGCGCAGTACTCGATGGGTGACCCGTATTCCGGCATTCGCCGCTACCCGTACACCACCGACTTCACGAAGAACCCGCTGACGTTCAAGTACGTGGCTGACGGCGTCGCGTTGCCGACGAACGTGCCGGTGCTCGACAACGGCGCGCCCAATTCTGAAGTGCACAACGCCGGCGAGCTCTGGGCGAACGCGATGTTCGGCGCGTACCTCGCGCTGCAGACGCGCGCGCAGGGAGGCGCCTACACCTTCGCCGAAGCGCGCCGCCGCATGGCCGACTACGTGGTGGCGGGCATGAGGTTGTCGCCGGCCAACGCGACCTTCACCGAGATTCGCGACGCGGTGCTGACGACCACCGTCGCCGCTGATGCCGATGACGCACTGGCGATGGCGCAGGCCTTCGCGACGCGCGGGCTCGGTTCGTGCGCGGTGTCGCCTCCGCGAGACTCCGAAGACTTCGTGGGTGCGGTCGAGAGCTTCGATGTGAAGGCCAACCCGGTGGTGACGATTCTGGGGCTCACCGACGACGGCGTGTCGTGCGACCACGACGGCCTGCTCGACTCCGGCGAAACGGGCACGGTGACGGTGCGCATCGACAACCAGGGCATGGGTTCACTCACCGGAGCGACGTTGACCTTGAGCAGCGCGCTCGCGGGCGTCGACTTCCCCTCCGGCGCGACGGTGAACGTGCCGACGTTGGCGTCGTTCGCGCGCATCGAAGTGCAGGTGCCGGTGCGGCTCGCGACGTCGGTCACCGGCGCGAAGGTGCTCACCGTGTCAGCGCTGCTCGACAGCACCTCGGTGTGCTCGCCCAGCGCGATGGTGAGGCGCTCCTGGCACGCGAACGTCGATGAAGCGCCGGCGAGCTCGGCGACGGACGACGTCGAAGCCAGCACCACGACCTGGTCGCCGGTGACCTTGCTCGATGGAGGCGCTGCGGCGTCGCTCGTCTGGTTCCGTGAAGAGACCTATGCGGGCGACATCTCGTGGCACGCGGTCGACTCCGCCGAGGTCTCCGCCACCGCGCTGGTCTCGCCGGTGATGAACGCGGGTGACGCCGGGTTGGTGCTCAGCTTCCGGCATCGGTATCGCTTCGAAGAGTCGAACAACACCGCGTGGGACGGAGCGCTGCTCCAGGTGCAGACCGACGGCGGCGCGTGGCAGACGGTCGCGCTGCCGACCTACGGCGTGGCCATCACTTCGCAGTCGGGGAATCCGCTCGGCGGGCAGCAGGCGTGGTCTGGCGACAGCGCCGGCTGGCCTGCGTTCGTGACCCAGACCGTGAACTTCGGCACGGCGGTCGCCAACAAGGCGGTGCGTGTGCGCTTCGTCGTGGGGACCGACGAGGCGGCGGGCGAACCGGGGTGGGACATCGACGACCTCGCGTTCACGGGCGCGACGAATACGCCCTTCGCGACGCTGGTCGCGGAGACGGCCTTCTGCACGCCGCCGGCTCCGGTGGCCGAGGCGCAGGTCCTGACGACACCCGAAGACCTGCCGTTGCCCATCACGCTGACGGCCACGGGCGGTACGGGCGCGCTGACGTTCACGGTGCTCACGCAGCCGGCGAATGGCTCGGTGACGGGCACCGGCGCCGCGGTCACGTACACGCCCGCCGCCGACTTCAACGGGAGCGACAGCTTCACCTTCTCGGTGATGGATGAGAACGCAGCCGTCGGCACGGCGACGGTGAGCCTCACGGTGACCGCGGTGAACGACCGGCCGGTGGCGACGCCCGCGATGACGGCCACCCACAGCGGCGTTCCCGTCGACGTGACGCTCGAAGCGACGGACGCCGAAGGTGATGCGCTGACGTTCAACATCTCGTCGCAGCCGGCGCACGGCGCGCTCTCCGGCACGCCTCCCGACGTGACGTACACGCCCGAAGCGGGGTTCACCGGTGAAGACACGTTCAGCTTCACGGCGAGTGATGGCGTCGCCACGTCGGCTCCCGCGACCGTGACGGTGACGGTCATCGGCAGCGTGGTGCTCGATGCGGGCCCGACTGAAGAAGACGGAGGCACCACGCAGAACGATGGTGGCACGACGACGGACGGCGGCGCGACGACGACAGATGGTGGAACACACACGACGACCGATGGCGGCGCGACGACGACGGATGGTGGAACACACACGACGACCGACGGCGGCATGAACACCTTCGATGCGGGGACGTCGGGGGTCGACGGAGGTACAGGCGGCTCCGACACGCCGAAGGGCTGCGGTTGCACGAGCGGCTTCGAGTTGCTGCCGATCGCGTTCCTGCTGCTGTTCCGCCGGCGTTCGGTGCGCTGAGGAGTCTTGAACTCCCTCTCCCGAGCTCGGGAGATGCGGAACATGCTCCTCAGACTTGAGCCCGCTTCTCCGAGGGGGCGTGTCCCGCGCGAAGTGGCTTCCGCGACGTGGGTTGGGCTCATCTCAAAGTGGAGAATGCGCGGTCTTCATGCCGGAGGCCGGACACGCGCATCGAAGGCGCGAGCACTCAGTTGGGCAGGGGACGAGGGGCGGGAGCTCCCGCATCGAAAACGTGCTCTGCCGAGCTTGAGACGTTTGCCCGGGCT
>JBEHYH010000029.1:0-23253 GCA_048498275.1 Myxococcota bacterium
CACCCATCATGTCGGGGGTCGCGATGACGGTGTCGAAGTCCATGAAGCCTTCTTCGATCTTCTTCGCGAGGTCGGCCTCACCGACGAAGTCGGCGCCGGCGTTGGTGGCTTCAGACTGCTTCTCGCCCTTGGCGAAGACCGCGACGCGCGCGCTCTTGCCGGTGCCGTTCGGGAGAACCACGGCGCCACGAACCATCTGGTCCGCGTGCTTGGGGTCGACACCGAGGTTGATGGCGACGTCGACCGTCTGGTCGAACTTGCCCTTCACGAGGTCCGACGTCTCCTTCACGATCTTGAAGCCTTCGGCGATCGTGTAGCGCTTGTTGCGGTCAACCTTGGCGGCGGCCGCCTTGAATTTCTTACCAGGCATGGAAATGAGTCCTTTTCGAAAAGTGTGAGTGAGAGGTGGAGGGTTCAGACGACCTGGATGCCCATCGAACGAGCGGTGCCCGCGATGGTGCGCGCGCACGCCTCGAGGCTGCCCGCGGTGGTGTCCTGGATCTTCTGCTTCGCGATTTCCTCGACCTGCTTCTTCGTCACCTTGCCGACGAGTTCCTTGCCGGCCTTCTTCGCGCCCGAGCCCTTCTTCTTCTCAGTGTGCAGACCGGCGGCCTTCTTGAGCAGCACCGACGCGGGAGGCGTCTTGAGCTCGAAGGTGAACGAGCGGTCCTGATACACCGTGATGATCACGGGGATGATCAGGGCTTCCTTCATCTGCGCCTGGGTCTTGGCGTTGAACTGCTTGCAGAACTCCATGATGTTCACGCCCTGCTGACCGAGCGCGGGACCAATCGGAGGAGCCGGGTTCGCCTTGCCGGCGGGAATCTGCAGCTTGACCTGCCCTGTGACCTTCTTCATTGCTTACTTCTCCTGTGGTTCAAGCGGCCGTTGAAGCGGCCTCCCACTGTGCTTCCCCGGAGTGAATCTCCGAAAGGAAAGTCGGTTACGCGGTGGTCTTCTCCACCTGCATGAAATCGAGCTCCACCGGCGTCGAGCGGCCGAAGATGCTGACGAGCACCTTCACGCGGCCCTTCTCGGGGTTCACTTCTTCGATGGTGCCGTTGAAGTTCGCGAACGGGCCATCGATCACGCGCACGGTATCGCCCTCGTCGTACTGAACCTTGGGCTTGGGGCGCATGGTGCCTTCCGACAGCTGGGTCGTCAGGCGCTGCACTTCGTTCTCCCGGAGCGGCGGCGGGTCATCGTTGCCGACCTGCCCGAGGAAACCGGTGATCTTCGGCGTGTTTTTCACCAGCGACTTGGTGCGGGTGTTCATCGCCATCTGCACGAGGATGTAGCCCGGCATCGTCTTGCGCTTGGTGGTGCGCTTCTGGCCGTCGCGCATCTCCACCACCTGCTCGGTGGGCACGAGGATCTCGCCGAAGAACTCCTGGAGGTTCTCGACCTTGATCTTGTCTTCGAGGCTCTTCTTCGCCTTGTTCTCGAAGTTCGAATAGGTGTGAACCGCGAACCACTTCTTCTCGCTGTTTTCGGTGGTCATCACATGCCCCCCACGAGCTTGGGCAGCCACTCGACCATCAGCTTGTAGCTGAGCGTGTCCATGCCGAAGAGGAGGATGGCCGCGATGAGCGACGCCACCACGACCGCGATGGTCGAGACGCGCACGTCATCGAACGACGGCCAGGTCACGCGCATCAACTCCGTCGCGACCTCGAGGCTGAGCGACTTGATACGCGGGCTGGTCCACGCGTAGGCGGCGAGACCCGCGGTGATCAAGAACCCGATCACGTTGCCGGTCTTGATGCCCGTACCAGTCAACAACTCACCGTTGTTGATGCTGAAGGCACCAAAGGCCAGCTCCACCATCTTCCCGAAGAAGAGGACGAGAACGAGGCCGAACACCAGGTAGCTGACGACGACGAGTCGCCGCGGGTCCATCTCCGCGCGGTTTGCTTGCTGGCTCGCTTCTGAGGCCGACATGGTTTGACTCCAAGAGAACAGACAAAACCTTCAAAGCACCTGACCGGGGCCTTGAAGGCGGGGTTTCCCAATCAAAACTGGCACGCCGGGCAGGATTCGAACCTGCAACACGCGGTTTTGGAGACCGCTGCTCTACCGTTGGAGCTACCGGCGTCCTTCGAACTGAAACTCAGCCGACCTTGCCTTCTTTGTGGTCGGTGTGCTTGCGGCAGCGGCGGCAGAACTTCGACATCTCCAGCTTGTCCTGCTGCTTGCGACGGTTTTTGGTCGTCGTGTAGTTGCGGTCCTTGCAGACCGTGCACTCGAGAGAAATGAGGCTGCGATTGCCCTTGGGCATGACTGACTCCGTAAGAGAAAAGACGACGAAAGGGTGCGCCACCTGACAGAGCGCGGCGTGTAAGTCAAGCGCGACTACAGTGGATCAGCGCCAAACCCACTCACCCTCGCAAAACGACGAAGGCTCCCGGTTTCCCGAGAGCCTCCGCGCCTACGCAAAACAGCGAGGTGCTTACGCGATCACTTCGGCGACGACGCCGGAGCCGACCGTGCGGCCACCCTCACGGATCGCGAAGCGGAGTTCCTTCTCCATCGCGACGGGGGTGATCAGCTCGACTTCGATGTTCGTGTTGTCGCCGGGCATGATCATTTCCACACCGGGGTTCAGCGTGACGGTGCCCGTCACGTCGGTGGTGCGGAAGTAGAACTGCGGGCGGTAACCCTTGAAGAACGGCGTGTGACGACCGCCCTCTTCCTTGGTCAGCACGTAGATCTGCGCCTTGAACTTGGTGTGCGGCGTGATCGAACCGGGCTTGGCGAACACCTGGCCGCGCTCGATGTCTTCACGCTTCAGGCCACGAACCAGCGCGCCGATGTTGTCGCCGGCCATGCCCTGGTCGAGGAGCTTCTTGAACATCTCGACGCCGGTCACGGTCGTCTTCTGCGTGGGGCGCAGACCGATGACTTCGACTTCTTCGCCGATCTTGATGATGCCGCGCTCGACGCGACCGGTGGCGACGGTGCCACGGCCTTCGATCGAGAACACGTCTTCAACCGGCATCAGGAAGGGCTTGTCGATCGCGCGCTGCGGAGTGGGGATGTACTCGTCGACCGCCGCCATCAGCTTCAGGATCGCGGGCTCGCCGATGTCGGACGTGTCGCCCTCGAGCGCCTTGAGCGCCGAACCCGGAACGACCGGGATCTTGTCGCCGGGGAACTCGTACTTCTTGAGGAGGTCACGGACTTCTTCTTCGACCAGCTGGCGGAGCTCCGCGTCATCGAGCATGTCGACCTTGTTCAGGAAGACGACGATGTAGGGAACGCCGACCTGGCGGGCCAGGAGGATGTGTTCACGCGTCTGCGGCATCGGGCCGTCCGGCGCGGAGACGACGAGGATCGCGCCGTCCATCTGCGCGGCGCCCGTGATCATGTTCTTCACGTAGTCGGCGTGGCCGGGGCAATCGACGTGCGCGTAGTGACGGTTCTGCGTCTGGTACTCGACGTGCGCGGTCGAGATCGTGATGCCGCGGGCGCGCTCTTCGGGCGCCTTGTCGATCTGGTCGTACGCGAGGAACGTCGCGCCGCCGGTCTTCGCGAGCACCTTGGTGATCGCCGCCGTCAGGGTGGTCTTGCCGTGGTCAACGTGGCCAATGGTGCCGATGTTGACGTGCGGCTTATTTCTCTCGAACTTTTCCTTGGACATTGTGATTCCTTGTTTCGTTGTTCACTTCAAAATGGAGCCTTGAACCAGGATTGAACTGGTGACCTCGTCCTTACCAAGGACGCGCTCTGCCAACTGAGCTATCAAGGCACTGCTTCTTCTTCACTGCGGCGCTGCGACTTCGACTGCACTCTTCGGCACTTCAAAAGTGGAGCGGGGAACGGGATTCGAACCCGCGACATTCAGCTTGGAAGGCTGACGCTCTACCAGCTGAGCTATCCCCGCACTTCGTAAGGGCCCTTGTTCATCGGGTGCTGTGGAGGGGGGTGGATTCGAACCACCGAAGGTCGAGGACCGACAGATTTACAGTCTGTTGCCGTTGGCCACTTGGCTACCCCTCCGTGAAAGGGCTGTGCGTATTCTCTTGTGTCCCCTCGACTGCTTCCCTACCCCTCACGTCGTCGCCCCAGGGGGCTTTGATCGTGGCCGGCGGCGGGAATCGAACCCGCGACCTACTGATTACAAATCAGGTGCTCTACCAGCTGAGCTACACCGGCAAGTTTCTCTTCAGAAACCGCCACCCCGTCGAGGGCGGCGCTCTCTATGCTCGCAGTTCGCGGCAAGTCAACGGAGATCAACCTTCAGCCGCGCTGCCGAGCGATTTCGTACAGCAACACGCCCGCAGACACCGACGCGTTGAGGCTCGCGACCTGACCCGCCATGGGGATCCGCACCTTGTAGTCGGCGTGCTCGAGCACGCCCTTGCGAACGCCTCCACCTTCGGCGCCGACGATCACCGCGAGCGGGCCCGTGAGCTTCGCTTCCCACGTGAGCTGCTTGGCCTCCGGCTCGGCCGCGACGGTCCAGAACCCCGCCTCCTTGAGCTCGTCGATCGCGCGGGACAGGTTCGTCACGCGGGCGACTTCACAGTGCGCGGTCGCGCCAGCCGACGACTTCACGGCGACGGCGGTCACACCGACCGCGCGATCTTTCATGATCACCACGCCCTGCGCGCCGAACGCGTACGCCGAGCGGATGATCGCGCCGAGGTTGTGCGGGTCTTGAATGCCGTCGAGCAGCACCAGCAACGGCTGCTTCTGTTTCTTCGACTTGCCGATCAGCTCGGTCAGGCCGATGTATTCGAAGTCTTTCACTTCGGCGACGACGCCCTGGTGCACGCCACCCTCGGCGATGCGGTTGAGGCGCTCGCGATCGGAGCGGTCGACGGGCACCTTCGCCTCCTTCGCGCGCTCCATGATTTCGCCCGCAACGCGCTGGGTGAGAGCACCGTCCGCAATGATCAACCGCTCCACCGAGTCTGGAGACGCACGCAGCACCTCCAACACGGGGTTCACTCCAAAAATGACAGTGCTCACAAGACCTCGACAGGGAACGAAAGCGTTCTCGTCTGGCGCGTACACTGTTTCTCTGCGCAGACAAAGAACGTCATCTTCGCTTCCACTGACGTGGGGCCCTGAGCGGTCGGCGTGAAGGGTATTTCGAAGCGCGGCTCGCTCTTCTGCACCGCGTCGGCGAGCGAGAGCTTGTTCTTCGCGAACGTCGATTCACGGCTCGACAGTTCGATCTTCAACGGCGCTTCGTCTGAAATGTGCGCGCCGTTCTTCGGGGTGATGGCGATGATCAACTTGCCCGATTCGCCGGCCTTGAGCCGCGTGGTCGAGCCCGCCGTGGTGACGTCGTAGAACGTGTTTTCGGGTTCGGCAGCGAGCGACAGCAACAGCGCGAGGGCGAGCATCTGATTCATGTATGCCCGGCCTCGAGCTGAAGTTTCAACCGCGCCTCCGCGTGCTGCACGATCGCCCGGGCGAGGTTGACGCCGGTCGCCTGCTCCATGTCGGGAATTGCGGGCGACGCGTTGATTTCAAACGGCCGCGCCTCGGCGCCGCTCCTCAGCTCGAGCAGGTCGACCGCGCACACTTCGAGCTCGAGCAACTTCGCCGCGGTCTCCGCCGCGTGGCGCAGTGAGTCGCTCAGCGTGCACGGCTCCAGCTCCGCCGAACGGAAGAGTGAACGTGCGAGGCGCCCTGCTCTGGGCCGGCGCGACACCGAGGCGAGCGCCTTGCCGCCGACCACGAACACGCGCACGTCGCGCTGCGCTTCACGCACATATTCCTGCATCACGATGTTGTGGCCGAGGCCGAGCACCGCTTCCAACGCCGCCTCCAGCGACTGGCGAGATTCACACAGCATCACGCCGCGGCGTTCGGAGCCCGCGAGCAACTTCACCAACACCGGCACACCGCCGAGCCGTTCCACCATCGACTGCAGCTCGCTCACGTCACGAGACATCACCGTGGAGGGAATCGGAAGGCCCGCGGACGCGAGCCGTTGCAGACAGCGCGCAGGGTTTCGCGAGAGGCCGATGGCGCGCGCTGAATTGAGCACCAGCGCTCCGTGCGCGGCGAATTGATCGACGATCGACAGCCCGTAGCTCGCGATCGACGACGCGATGCGCGGAATGACGACTTCAGGCACGCGCACCTTGCGGCCCTTGTAGAGCAGCGACGGTTTCTGCCCGAGAAACACCGAGACCGCCGACGGGTTGAGCACGCGCACCGTGTGCCCGAGCGCCTGCGCTTCATCGACGAGTCTCTTCGTCGAGGGGATTCCGCGGGAGCGGGAGAGGACAGCGAGCTTCACGGTGCGCGCAGGTATGGCGAAAAGCACGCGCGGTTTCCAGTCGCGTGCGCAGCGCGGTACCGTTGGTCACATGCGAATGACGTTGCTGCTCTCGATGGGGTTGGTCGCGTGCCGGGCAGAACGAACGTCCGACATCTCGCCCTATCTGCTCGAACAGACCGAGTTTTCTCGCGTGGTCGTCAGCAAGCGGATGCTCCCGAACGTCATGCTGATCGTCGACAACTCGAGCGCGCTCGGCGACGTCACCGATTCGACTTCTCGCGCTTCGCAACTGAAAGCCACGACGCATGCGCTGTTGACCGACAACGCGCCCCAACGCTGGGCGCTGACCACCTTCCCTGAACCCACCCTGGTGACTGCGTTCCCACCTGATGACGATCAAGATCTGGCCGCTCCGCTCGCTTCGCACGCGAACGCGATCGACTCGGCTATTCAGGCGCTCGTGCCGAGCGGCGATACCCAGGCGCTCGCGGCGCTGCAGTTCGCGGGCACCAACGCCACGCCGAACGCGCTCGACAATCGCGGCGCACGCCTGGTGCTCGTCACTGGAGGGCTCCCCTCGGGCGACGTGCAGGCGACGATCGACTTCCTCGAGATGCTGTATCGCGACCGCGGAATTCCGACGGCGATCATCGCCGTCGACCCCGACCCGAGCGCCGAGGCGACGTTCAACGCGATGGCACGCGCCGGTGGGTCGGCTCGCCGTTGCACGTTCGATGCGTGTGGCGGCGGTCAGACCTGCGATTCAGACAGCATCTGCTCGCAGGCGTTCTGGAGCGCCGCGAACGCGAGCACCGAGTTCGCGCAGTCGCTGCTCGATTCGATCGTTCTGCTCACGAGCGACCCGTGTCGAATTCAGCTCGATACCGCTCCCGGCACACCCGAATACCTGTCGGTCGTCGTGAACGACGTCTCGCTCGAAGCCGGGCCCGACACGTATCGACTCGAGGGCGCGCTGCTCACGCTCACGGGTGCGACGTGCGAGACGGTTCACGACGCGACGGTTCGCAACCCGGCCAGCATTCACGTGCGCGCGGTCGAGAAACTCTGAAAGCCGGGCCTTGCATGCGCACATGGCCGCGCGCGTAGCGTTCGCCCCATGAAAAACGTGATCGCGGCGCTGAGTGCGGGGCTGGTGTTGGGCTGTCAGACGTACGACTTCGAAAATGTGACGCCGATGGCGCTGTCGCAAGAGAGCCACGTGCGCGAGATCAAAGCGAACTCGCTCAAACCGAACATCATGTTGCTGGTCGACAATTCCGGTTCGATGACCGACCCCGTCGCGACCGGAGGCACTCGCATCAGCAATCTCAAATCGGCGATGGGGGGCTTCTTCACCGACGCCCCCGACGTCGCCCGCTTCGGGTTGACCGTGTTCCCTGAAAACAGCGGGCCGTCGCAGACGGTGCGCGTCGCGCTCCCGCCCGGGTCGAACGTCGATGACGGCGCTGTGCTCGAGGCGAACGCCGACGAGGTGAGCGCCGCAATTCAAGCGCTCGTACCGAACGGAGGCACGCCCACCAACGCGTCGCTCGCCTTCGTCGGAGGAGAACCGGGGCTGAACGCTGACGATGGACGCCGCGATTTCGTTCTGCTGCTGACCGACGGCGTGCCCAACCTGAACCCCGCGAACCCCAACGCGATCTGCGATTGCGGCACGACCTGTAGCCAGGCTCGCCAGAATGCCTGCGCGTGCACGCAGGGCTCGTGCGATTCACCCGGTCTCTGCTCGGCCGGTTGTCTCGATCGCGATGCGACCGTCGACACCATCGCAGCGCTCCACTCACAGAAGAACATCGACACCATCGTCATCGGGTTCGGTGCTGATCTCGGCACCGGCGTCGCCACCGACACGCTCAACGCGATGGCGATCGCCGGCGCGCAGCCCTGCACGTCGTGCGCGACTTCGTTCTACCAGGCGGGCGATGCAGCGGAGCTTCAGCAAGTGCTGAGCCACATCATCAACATCTTCGACCGGCCATGCGAGCAGACCCTCGACGAGCGGCCGTCTGACCCGCGGTACATCTCGGTGCTCGTCAACGATGTGACGCTCGAAGCGGGCCCGGAGACGTACAGCTACGACGGAGATCGCACCATCACGCTCGAAGGTGCGACCTGTGCGCAGGCGGAGAATTCGACCCCGCAAAACCCGGTGCGCGTCGCGATTCGCGCCGTCGAGAAGCTGTAGGTCGCGACAGGGGGTTTCAGCGGGTGAGATACCCCGGCTGATGATGCTGTGACTTGTGGGCGACGCTGGTAGGGTTCGCGCCATGAAACGCGTCATTCCCGCCATCGCGGCTGCGCTCTCGCTCGCTGCGTGTCAGACGTACGACTTCGAACGTGTAGTGCCGCTCGCGGTTTCGCAGGAAAGCCAGTCGCAGGTGATCGTCGCGAAGTCGCTCAAGCCGAACATCATGCTGCTGGTCGACAACTCCGGCTCGATGACGGAGCCGGTCGCGTCCGGCGGCACGCGCATCGACAACCTGAAATCTGCAATGGCCGATTTCCTCGGTGAGGCAGGCACCCTCGCCCGCTTCGGTTTGACGGTGTTCCCCGAAAACGGCGTCGGCTCGCAGACGGTGCGGGTCGCGCTTCCCGCTCCGACGTCGACTGACGACGGCACCGATGCCACGCTCTCGACGCAGGCCAACGCGGTCAACGACGCGATTCAGTTGCTCACGCCCGCGGGCGGTACGCCGACCGCCGCCTCGCTCGCGTTCGTGGGTGAGGAGCCTGGGCTCAACAACACCACCGACAACCGCGCCGACTTCGTGCTGCTGCTCACCGACGGTCTCCCCAACCTCAACAACGCGAACCCCAACGCCATTTGTGACTGCGGCACCACGTGCGATCAGGCGCGCAAAGACGCCTGCGCGTGCACGCAGGGCTCGTGCGACTCCCCGGGGCTCTGCGCCGTGGGTTGCCTCGATCGCGACGCGACCGTCGACACCATCACCGGGCTCTACGGCAACAAGAGCATCGGCACGATCGTCATCGGCTTCGGCGACGACCTGACGACCGGCGATGCGGCCGACGTGCTCAACGCGATGGCGCGCGCCGGCAAGCAGCCGCGCAAGTGCACGGAGCAGGAGCCCAACCTCTGTGGCAACACGCAGACCTGCGACAGCGACAAGATCTGCTCGCAGGCGTTCTACCAGGCGGCCAACAGCGACGAGCTCAAGACGGCGCTCCGCGCGATCATCGACCAGCTCAAGGGCGACCCGTGCAAACAGACGCTCGCGAGCAAGCCGAGCGACCCGCGCTTCATCGCCGTGGTCGTCGACGGCGTCACGATTCAGGCGTGCACCACCGACACCGGCTGCAACACGTATTTCTACGACGGCGACAAGGCGATCACGATCCTCGGGTCGACCTGCGACAAGCTCCACAACTCCACCGCGCAGAACCCGGTGAAGCTCGAGATTCGCGCGGTCGAGAAGCTCTGAGAGAACTCGCAACCGTCGAACGAAGAGCCGCGGTTCGCCGTGGCTCTTTTCATTTCAGAACGTCAGCACGCGCGCGTTTTCGGTGAGCCGCCACAACTGCGGCAGACCCATCACTTCATCGAGCACGCCTTCAGCGGTCAGCGTCTGCGCCTTCAGGCCGCACAGCTTCACCGTGGTGTCGCAGGCGATCGCCCGCGCGCCCATCGCCCGTGAATCGTGCAGCATCGCCGCCGGCAACGGCGCGCCGAGCCCTTTACCGCGCAACGACTCGCTTCGTTCCTTCTCAGACAGCGGCTTGCCGAAGGTTCCATTCGCGAGGCTGCGCAGCGCTTCGAAGGCGAACACGAACACCACTTCGTCGCCCATCGCCGCGGCAGTAATACCCAGAGAGGTGACCTGCCACGCCGCCTCGTAGCCCGCAGAGTTCACGAAGAAGACAACTCGTCCCGCCATCGCGAGAGCACTGTACAGTCACTCTTCGAAAAAGGAGCTTCAAGTGATGCGCATTCATCGCCTCGCCCTCGCCGCCTCGCTGCTGGCCCTCTCGGCGTCGGCCACCGTCGTCGTCAAAGAAACGCTCGAAGAGATGACGCACCGGGTGCCGCTCATCGTGCGCGGTCACGTCAACCGCAACGTCGCCGGGTGGGACGCGGAACATCGCCGCATCTGGACGTGGACCGAGTTCACGACCACCGACACCATCAAAGGCGAAGCCCCGAAAGTGCTGCTCTTCAAGCAGCCCGGCGGTGAGGTCGATGGCATGGGTCAGGCCGTCGCCGGCACCGCGAAGTTCAGGGAGAACGAGGAGTGCGTGGTGTTGCTCTTCCCCGCCCCCGACGAGCCCGGTGTGTGGCGCGTGTACAGCCTCGCCGCGGGCAAGATCGCGTTGGTGCCGATGAAGGGCAAGCTCATCGCGCAGCGCGACACCGCGGGCCTCGGCTTCGCGTCGCCGGCCACGGGGAAGGTGACTCCGGTCGACGGCGTCGAGCAGTTGGGCACCGCCGACGAGCTGGTCGCGCAACTGCGCGGCTGGGCGAAGGGCGGTGCGAAATGAACGCGCGCGTCTTCGCACTGTGTCTCCTGTCGACCGTGGCGTTCGCCAACCCGAGCGGCCGCCGCTGGCAGCTCGAGTCCTGCACCAGTAGTTGCACCACCAACGGTGACCCGGCGCCGAACAAGACGTGCACCTCGGGCCGCTGTCAGCCCAACTTCCGCATCGCGACGAGCGTCGGCAACACCGGCGCCACCACCGTCAACGGCGGCGTCGCGTGGAGCTCGATCAAGACCATCATCAAGAACGCGTTCCCCCGGTGGACGGCGGCTGCGTGTGACAACGGCACCACCACCTACCGGGTCAACTACCTCGAGGAGTTCAGCAGCCCGCAGGAGCACGACGCGGTGAACGCGGGCGACAACCTGAACAACGTCATCTGGGTCCACTCCGCGAATTGGACTCATGGCGCCGGCGAGCTCGCGCTCACCACCACGACCTACTTCCTCAGCGACTCGTTCATCATCGACGCCGACATGGAGCTCAACGATTCGTACACCTGGTCGACCAACGCGGCCGCCAACACGTACGACATCGAATCGGTGGTGCTCCACGAGGCCGGTCACTTCGCGGGCATCGATCACTCCGCCGCCGGCAGCGCGGTGATGTACGCGTACTACGCGACGGCTGATCAAAAGCAGCAGCTCACCGACGTCGACGTCGACGACATCTGCACCGTGTACCCGCCGGTCGGAGGCACCATCGGCACGCCCTGCACCGCCGACGGCGAATGCGGTGACCCGAACTACACGATGTGCCGCGCGCGCTCCGGAGCGGTGGCGAAGATCTGCACCAGGCTGTGCCCGACCACCTGCCCCGCCGGCTACGCCTGCGACAACACCAGCGCCGGTGGCCAGGCGTGCCTCCCGCAGATCGGCGCGCCCGATCAGTGCAAGTTCTGCCTGAACGCGTCGCAGTGCAGCACCGGGCAGTGCCTGCGCTTCAACAACTCGACGACCACCTTCTGCAGCACCACCTGCCAAGGCACGCTCGATTGCCCGACCAACTATTCGTGCGACAACGGGTACTGCGTGCCCAACGCCGGCACCTGCACCAACCAGTGCACGACCAACGCGAACTGCGCCGCCGGTTACAACTGCACCAACGGGACGTGCGTGTTCCGCGGAGCGGCGGGCGACGACTGCACCGCGGCGCGCTCCTGCAGCGACTGCAATCAGTGCATCTTCAACACCGCGGGCACACAGGCGACGTGCCGCACGTGTTGCGCGGGCAACGGTCAGGGCGGCGTGTGCAGCACCTGCCAGAACGCGACCTGCGCGAGCGGCCTCACCTGTCAGGCGCTGACCGACAGCCCCAACTCCAGCGTGTGTCAACCCGGCACCGCGGCGCCGACCTCCTGCCAGCCGTGCGCGGCCGACGACTCGTGCGCGCAGGGTCTGGTGTGTCTCGCCGGTACCTGTCGCGCGGCCTGCAACCCGGCAGCGCCCGGCGTCTCGTGCGCGGCGTGTTACGCGTACAACGACGGCACCAACACCAGCGGCGCGTGTGCCTGCCCCGGCGAGCTCAAAGCCGAAGGTGAAGCGTGCGGTCAACTGAGCCCCTCGCAGCTCGCGGCGTGCAACCCCGGCCTCACCTGCGTCAACTCCGGCTCGGGCAACCTCTGCCGTCAGTTGTGTGACCCGCAGGTGCCGAGTTCGTGCGGCGCCGGCAAGACCTGCTTCCTCGTCGGAGGCCAGGGCGTGTGTCTGCCCGGCACGTACGGCAACCAGTGCTCCGCGTGCACCAACACCGGCTCGTGCAACGGCACGCTGCAGTGCTTCGCCGGTGGCTGCTACCCGCCGTGCAACGTCTTCAACACCAACCAGTGCGCGACGTGCGTGCAGACCAACGACAACGGCGCGGGCGTCTGCGCCTGCCCGGAACAGGTCAGCGAACGCGGCGGTACGTGCGGCACCCAGCCGACGCTCGCGGCCTGCAAGTCGGGGCTGACGTGCAAGAACGGTCTGTGCACGGTGCAGTGTGACCCGTCGAACCCGAGCGCGTGCAACCCGAACGAGTTCTGCGACGAAGACAACGGCAACTACTGCTTCCCGGCGCCGTTGCCCTCGGGTGGCGGCTCGGGCTCGACCGACGCGGGCACCGACGCCGGCGTCAAGGGCGGCGGCTCCGGTCAGCACTTCGGCAACAACGACAACGTCGGGTGCGGGTGCTCCGAAGCCGGTGGCCAGTGGAGCGCCCTGCTCTTCGGCGTGCTGATGCTCACGCGCCGCGTTCAGCGCCGCAGCAACACGTAGATCGCCCCGGCGCCTCCGTCTTTCGGGCGCGCCGTGCAGAAACCGAGCACGAACTTCGACACGCGGCCGTGCGTGAGCCACTGCTGTACGCCCTGCTTGAGCACCGGCACCTGATCTTCCGAATGCAGGCCGCGCCCGGTGACGACCAGCACGCAGCGATGACCGGCGGTGCGGGCGCTGGTCAGGAAGCGCTCGAGCTCCAACCTCGCCTCGTCACGCGTCAACCCGTGGAGATCGACGCGCGCCTGCGTGGAGAAGTCGCCGGCGCGCAGCTTGCGCATCACGCGTTCGTCGAAGCCCTGCACCGCGCCTTCGATGAACTCGTCGGAGTCGGCGAGCTCGAATTCGCCCGTCGCTGAGACGAGCTCGGCCAACGCCGCGAGGCTCTCGGCTTCTTCCGTGGGGATGCGGACGTCGTTCACCGAACGCGGCGGAGGCGGGCCCACGCGCGTCGGAGAGACCTTCACCGGCTCGACGGCGCCGACGGCTTCGAGAAACAGGCGCGCTTCGTCCGAGAGGGGCGCCTCTTTCTTCTGCGCGACGCGAGGCGGAGGTGCGGGCGCCGCGGGCTTCTTCGGCGGTTCAGCCTGCTTCAACTTGATGGCGCCAAACGGGTTGTTGAACGGCTGCTCTTTCTTACTCATCACGCGCGAGGGTGCGCAGAGTCGTACACCTTCTGCAACTGCTCGAACGACACGGCGGTGTACCGCTGCGTGGTCGACAAGCTGGCGTGACCGAGCAGCTCCTGAATGCTGCGGATGTCGGCGCCGCCCGCGAGCAGATGCGTCGCGAACGAGTGGCGCAGGGAGTGCGGCGTGACTTTGCGTTGAATGCCCAGCTCGGCGACGTAGCGCTTCAAGTGGCGTTCGACGGAGCGGCTGGTGAGGCGGCCACCGCGGGCGTTCAAGAACATCGCTTCGGGTGCCTGCTTCTTCGCCGGCTTCGCGAGCACTTCAGGGCGCCGCGCCATCCATTCCCTCAACATGTCGAGCGCCGGTTCGTTGAGCGGCACGATGCGCTCCTTGCTGCCCTTGCCCATCACGCGAACGGTCTTCGCGCGCACGTCGAGGTCTTTCACATCGAGCCCACAGAGCTCACTCACGCGCAGACCCGAGGCGTAGAGCAACTCGAGCATCGCCGCGTCACGCAACCCGAGGAGCTTGTCGATGCTGGGCGCCTCCATCAGCGCGAACGTCTCATCGACCGGCACCGCGCGCGGCAGCCGCTGCGGCAACTTCGGGCTCTTCACACGACGCGCGGGGGAAACGTCGATGATCTTCCGCCGCGTGAGGAACTTGTAGAACGACTTGAGGCCCGCGAGCCGGCGCGCGCGCGACGCGGGCGACAACTTCACCGATTCGACGCCGAGAAAGCCGCGAATGTGCAGGTGCGTGACCTTCTCGAACGGCACGTTCTGCGGAGCGAGGTACTTCGAGAACGCCGCGAGGTCCTGCTTGTACGCGGTCAGCGTGTGCGAAGACGCCGCGCGCGAAATCTCCAGGTGCCGCAAGAACTCGTCGACGTGACTCACGAAAGTGATCTTACCCGCGCGCGATCTCGCCGCGAATTCGTCAGCGCCGCCAGAACGCCTGGAAGAAAACCAGGTTCAGAACACTGATGGCGCTCGTCGAGGGCGTCCATCAGGCGGCGCCGGTTCTCCGGCGAATCGGAGACGCCCAGCAGCTCGATGCCGGCGTCGCTCAACTCCACGCTCGTGACGGCCCGCTTACCCGGTGGATGATCGATCGCTCATCGCGCACATCGAAGTGCCGATACGGTCGTAGGCCCTCGCTTAGCCGCCGAGTTCAGCCAGCTCGCTGCTCGCCGTTTCCCATCGCGCCATCGCCGCTTCGAGTTCTTCCGCCGCTTCGCGATGCGCGTCCAGCACCGGCCGTGACTTCGCGAAGTCGGCCGCGAACGCCGCGTCGCTCAGCTGCGTCTCGCGTTCCTTCTGCGCCGCTTCGAGCTCGGCGATGCGCGCTTCCAACTTCGCGACCTCCTTCTTGAGCGGCCCGGTCTTCGCGCTCTTCGCCTGACGCGCTTCGGCTTCGGCGCGCTTGCGATCCTTCTGACTCGATTCTTTCGCCTGCCCGGGAGCCGGCAGCTCTTCGCCCTTCGCTCTCGCCGACGCCTCGGCGTCGAGATGCACGAGGTACTCCGCGAGATTCCCCGGGTACGGGACGATCTTGTGGTCCTTCACGTCCCACACGTGGGTCGCCAGCGCGTCGAGGAATGATCGGTTGTGCGAAACGAACATCAACGTGCCGCTGTAACCCTCGAGCGCTTCGATGAGCGCTTCAGACGAATCGAGATCGAGGTGGTTGGTGGGCTCGTCCATCACCAACAGGTTCGCGGGCTTGAGCAACAACTTCGCCAACGCCACGCGCGCGCGCTCACCGCCTGACAGCACGCCGATCTTCTTCTCGACGTCGTCACCGGAAAAAAGGAACGACCCCAGCACGCTGCGCACGAACGCCTGCGGCTTGTCGGGCACCAGCTCCATCATCTCCTCGAGAATCGTGTGCGAACGCTCGAGCGTGTCGGCGTGGTGCTGCGCGTAGTACCCGAGCACCACGTTGTGCCCGAGCTGCACGGTGCCCGCGTCGGGCTCGAGCTCGTTCGCCAACATCTTGAGCAACGTCGTCTTGCCCGCGCCGTTCAAACCCACGACCGCGATGCGCTGACCACGCAGCACCTGCGCGTTCATGTCTTTGTAGATGACGTTCGGCCCGAACGACTTCGAGATGTTCTTGAAGTCGACGACCTCACGCCCGCTCTGCGCCACGGTGGGGAACGTGAATGAAACGACGGCGCGCTCTTCGTGCAGCGCGACGTCTTCCATCTTCGCGAGCTGCTTCATCTTCGATTGCGCCTGCGCGGCCTTGCTCGCCTTCGCGCGGAAGCGGTTGATGAACGCTTCGAGTTGCTGCCGCTTCGCCGCGACCTTCTCCGATTGCGCGAGCAGCCGTTCGTATTCTTCGGCGCGTTGGCGGCGATAGTCCTCGAAGTTGCCGCTCCAGGTGCGAACGCCTTCGGTCTCGAGCGAGATCACCTTATTGATCTGCCGGTTCAAGAACCCGCGGTCATGGCTGATGAGCACCATCGCCTTGCGCGAGCGCTTCATGAACGCGTCGAACCAGGCGAGCGTCGGCAGATCGAGATGGTTCGTGGGTTCGTCGAGCAACAGCAGGTCAGGATCCTGCAGCAGCAGCCCCGCGAGCGCCGCGCGCATGCGCCAGCCACCTGAGAACTGTTCCGTCGTCTTGCTGAACTCGGCGATCTTGAAGCCGAGCCCCAGGAGGATCTGCTCCGCGCGGTGTTTGCCGAAGTGCGCGTCGAAATGTTCACGCTCCTCGTGCAGCTCCGACAGCTCGGCGGCCAACTCCATCTGCAGATCAGGATCTTCCGTCTTGCCAAGCAGCTCTTCGGTCGACGCGAGCCGTTCATCGAGGGCATCGCGCCCCGGCACCGTCGACATCACCGCGTCGACGAGCGTGCCCTCCGGCAGCGCCTGCAGGTCTTGCGGCAGATACCCGACGCGCGACTTCCGGCGGAACGTCATCGTGCCGCCGTCAGCGTGCACCTGACCCATCAGCACCTTGAGCAGTGTCGACTTGCCGGTGCCGTTGGCGCCGACGAGACCGATGCGATCAGTGGGACCGATCGTGAAGGCGCTGTCGTCAAACAGCGTCTTCGACCCGTATGACAGCGACAACCCTGAAACGATGACGAGACTCACGGCACCGCCGCGAATAGCATCGAAAGCAGACTCCATGGCGCAGGAACCCTTCGAAGCCGTCAACGCAGACGCCCTCATCGGCAAAACGTTGGACGGCCGCTACAAAGTCGAATCGACGCTCGGCGCGGGCGGCATGGGCATGGTCTTCAAGGGCCTGCAGACCAGCGTGCAGCGGCCGATCGCCCTGAAAACGCTGCACCCGCAGCTCGCGATGGCGCCGACGTTCTTCGAACGTTTCAAGCGCGAAGCGGAGATCGCCAGCCGGCTCCACCACCCGAACATCATCACCATCTTCGACTTCGGGAAGACGCCCGAAGGCCTCTGCTACTACGTGATGGAGTACCTCGAAGGTGAGTCGCTCCGGCAACGCGTGAAGGGTCAGGGCCCGCTCACGCTGCGTGAAGCGGCGGCGATCATCGAGCAGTGCGCCGCCGGCATCGCGCACGCGCATCACCAGAACGTCGTTCACCGCGACATCAAGCCGCACAACATCATGTTGAGCTCCGTCGACGGCAACGAGTACGTCAAGGTGCTCGACTTCGGCCTCGTCAAAGCCGTGGAGCAGGAAGAAGAAGAACACCTCACCTCGACCGGTCAGGTGCTCGGTACGCCGCAGTACATGCCGCCCGAGCAGGCCGGCGGCGAGGCGGTCGATCAACGCTCCGATCTCTTCTCGCTCACCGGCGTCTTCTTCTATTGCCTCACCGGCCACTCGCCGTACGGCGCGAACTCGGTGCGCAAGGCGCTCACGTTGTCGCTGCAGGGCAACGTGCCGGCGGTCGCCACGTATCGTCAGGGCGCTCCGGTGCCGGAGGCGATCGACAAGCTGATCTTCAAAGGTCTGCGGCCCGAAAAAGAAGACCGCTTTCAGACCTGCGAAGACTTCGTGCAGGCGCTGCAGGCCGCGCTCGCCGGAGTTCCTGATTCCGTGCTCGATGCGGTGCCGAAGTTCGTCGCGTCTGAGAGCGGGAGCGGATCTTCGTCCGCAAAATCCGGCGCGAAGAAGTCGGGCGTCTCACGCGTACCCGGCAAAGGCGTCACGGCCGTCGCGCGCCCGTTGCCCAAAGGCAGCCGCTCGGGAGTGGGGTCGCGCGCTGAAGAGCCTTCGCGCCCTTCTCAGGCGAGCTCGGCGTCTGCTTCCGCGCAAGGCGTGCCGGTCGGAGCCGTCGTCGGAGCGCTCGTGGTGTTGTTGCTCATCGTGATCGCCGCGCTCGGGTGGAAGCTCACGCGGCCGGCCGAACAACCGCCGCTCACCACGCCGCAGCAGCCGGTTCAGCCCTCGCAAGTCGCGAAGGTCGAACCGGTCGCGACGCCTGAACCCGTCGCTGATCTCAAGGTGACGCTGAACACCACGCCCAGCGGCGCGGAGATCAGCGAAGACGGCGTCACCATCGGCACGACGCCTCAGATCATCGACTGGAAGAAGGGCGCGACGCGCACACTCACCTTCAAGCTCGCAGGCTTCAAAGACATGACGAAGTCGCTGCGCCCGGAAGGCGACCAGACATTTGACTACACGCTGGAAAACCTCCCGAAACAGGGAGTTCCAAAGAAAGTCACACCCAAAAAATCTGACGACATTAAAACGTTTGATTGAGTAATTCCGCGCCTTTACGTGCGGAACGCGAGAGTGCCTTGGTGCGTTGAGGCAGTCGGTTATGGTGCCCGCCGACCGTCCCACTCCCGCCATGACGACCGTACTCGCACAGCCTGCAGCCTTTCGTGAGAAGCCGCCTGAGCCGCACTTCGGCGAGCTGCCTCCCGACAGCCAGACGCTGCTGCAGGCGCGCATCAAAGATCTCAAGCTCCACCTCGCGGGGACACGGCTCGAGAAGTTGATTCATCAGCTCTACGAAGAGCTCGAGGCGAAAGGCATCTCGCATCGGCCGGAGTGCTACTTGTCGGACCAGTGGGGTTGCCCGTCGGGCGTGCCGGTCATCGGCATCCCCTTCTATCTCGCCGATCAGGGCCTCCTGAAAATCGAAGACACGCTGGGCGCGGGCGCCGAAACCGAACGCGACATCATGATGTACCTTCGTCACGAAGCAGGTCACGCGTTCAACTACGCGTACAAGCTCTACGAGACCGAGGAATGGAAGAAGCTCTTCGGCGATTTCAGCAAGCCGTACCTCGACACCTACAAGCCGCACCCGTTCAGCAGAAAATACGTGGCGCACCTGTCGGGTTGGTACGCGCAGAAGCACCCTGATGAAGACTTCGCGGAGACCTTCGCGGTCTTCATCACGCCCAACGCTGATTGGTCGGAGCGCTACAAGAACTGGGGTGCGCTCAAGAAGCTCCAGTACATGCAGGAGGCCGTCACCAGGGTCGGCCGTGAAGCGGCGCCGGTCACGCTGAAAGATCGCGACCTCGACGTCGGCGAGATGGAAGAGACGGTGCTCGACCACTACCGGCAGCGCGCGCTCGAGGAGCGGATCGATCACTCCATCGGCGAACAGCTCGATCAGGATCTCGCGCAGCTCTTCGAAACCGAAGGCACCGGCACCACCGGCGCCGACGTGCTGATGCGCTCCGAACGTCAGGCGCTGATTCAAGCCGTCACGCAGTACTCGGGCGTCTCGCGCGCGGTGGTGAAGTCGGTGCTCGATCATCTCGTGGAGCGCGTCACCGCGCTCAAGCTCACCGTGCATCGTGATCACGCGCGCGACTACGTGACGAAGCTCACGGTGCTGCTCACCACGCTCGCGATGAACTTCCTCTACACAGACAAGTTCTTCGACGTCGATTGATCTACAGTGGGTGGCTGCATGGCAGCCGCGACAGTTCCTCCGCTGAAGATCTCCGTCCTTCACTATCAACCCGACGGCGATCCCATCGACCCCGTTGTCCACGATGTCACCAACGCGCTGACCTCCCTCGGTCACTCGCCGACGATGGTCGCCGTGCACGATCACGTCGGTGATCTGCTCCGAGAGCTCGAGAAGCAGCAGCCCGATCTGGTGTTCAACGTCTGCGAGACGTTCGCCGACGACTACCGCCTCGAAGTGAACGTCGCGGCCGTGCTCGAACTCGCGAAGCACCGCTTCACGGGCTCCGGCACCGCCGGACTGCTCCTCGCGCAGGACAAGATCCTCACCAAGCAACTGCTCGAGTACCACGAGGTCAATACGCCCAACTTCCTCACCTTCGATGGCGAGGCCTTCGAGGCGTTCGGGCGCATGAACTTCCCGTTGATCGTGAAGCCCGCGAAGAGCGACGCCTCGATCGGCATCGGCAAGCACTCGGTGGTGAAAGACTGGGACGACCTCACCAAGCGCGTGCGCGAGATCCGCCGGAACCTGAATGATGAAGCGCTCGCCGAGGAGTTCATCGACGGCCGCGAGGTCTACGTCGGCGTCATCGGCACCTCGCAGCGCCCCGACATTCTCCCCATCGTCGAGCTCGATTGGGGCAAGTGGGACCCGAACGTGCCCAAGGTGTCGGACCGCGAAGTGAAGTTCGGCGACACCGGCGATGATCACCCGCACATCATGATCGCGGAGAACATCTCGCCCGAGCTCCGCGCGCGCATCGAACGTTCGGCGCTGCTCGCATACCGCGCGCTCAAGATCCGCGACTACGCGCGCGTTGACTTCCGCATCTCCAACAAGACGGGCGAGCCGTTCGTGCTCGAAGTGAACCCCAACCCGTACCTCGAGAAAGACAGCGAGCTCGCGATGGCCGCCGAGCACCGCGGCCTCAACTACCCGCAGCTCATCGAATCGATCATCGAATCGGCGGCGAGCCGCTATGGGTTGCGGGTGCGGCCCGAGAAGCCCACCACCGGTGAGAACCCGGCGGTGGAGGTCGCGCGCGACGGCAAGGAATCGCGGGCCTGACGCACCCTGTAGCGGGCTGTCTCGATCTGGCGATTTGCTTGATCAGTTCAGTAAGAGATCGAAAGTACGCTTCGTCTCATCTCCAAGGAGCTCGCATGAAGAGCCGTTTTCTCCGTCTGATCACCGTCGCGGTCGCTGCCGCGGTTCTCTTCGAGGGCTGCATGCTCTCGCGCCTCGTCGACCGTGCCTTCCTCGGCATCACCGTGCGCCGCCCGGCCTACGCGCAGCGCAAGACGACCGGCATCTTCCTCCTGCCGCTGACCTTCGCGCTCGACGCGGCGACGTTCCCGATTCAAGCGCTGCTCGTCGTGATCCTCGGCGACAACTTCCCCTTCACCGACCCGCCGGACGCGCTCTCGACGATGTACGCCATCGAAGATCACCCGCAGTTCAAGAAGCTGGGCGAGCCCGAGAAGGCCATCGCGCGCGTCGAGCTCGAAGACATCATCAAGTCGGGTGAGCTGACGCCGAACTCCGCGCTCGCGCTCAACGACGACGGCCACTGGACGGTGGTCGAGCTGTCTGCCGAGGCCCGCCAGCAGTTGATCGCGCGCGCCCAGTCGCAGCAGCAGGACACCGTCGTCACCGCGCGCTGATTCAGCGGAGCTTCGCAGCACCGAACCGCTCTTCGCGCTCGCGAGGAGCGGTTTTTCATTTCACGCGTTGAGCAGATCGCTCGCCAGCTTCATCACCAGCAGCACCACGACGACCAACACCATCTTCTTCACCAGCGCGTCGCCCTGCTTCACCGCGAGGTGCGCGCCGATCACACCGCCGATGAACTGACCCGCGGCCATCGGCAGCGAAACGCTCCACACGATGAGGCCCTTCCACGCGAACAACAGCATCGCGGCGAGGTTCGACGCGAAGTTCACGACCTTCGCGTTGGCTGAAGCCTCTTGCGGCGTCAGGTGCAGCAGCCACACGAACCCGATGATGAGGAACGTGCCCGTGCCCGGGCCGAAGAAACCGTCGTAGCTCCCGATGATCAGCGCGAGGAGCGCTCCCTTGAGCGTCGCGTTCGCCGCGACCTGACCCGGCGTGGGTTTCGGCGGGCGAACGAAGGCCACGATGAGCCCCGCGACCACCAGGAGCACCAGCACGACAGGCCGCAGTTGCTTCGGGTCCATCCACGTGACCAGCAACGCGCCGCAGACCGAGCCGCAGAACGCGAGCGGGAACAACAGCGGAGCGCGTCTTCGATCGACGAGGTTCGCGCGCCAGAAACGCCAGAGCGAAGCGCCACTCCCGAAGACCGCGGAGCCCTTGTTGGTGCCGAAGACGAACGGCGTGGGCAGCGAGGTCGAGAGCAACGCGGGCACGGTGAGCAGACCGCCGCCCCCGGCGATGGCATCGACGAGACCCGCGAGCAACGCGACGACGAAGAGACCACCGATGACGAGCGGAGAGAGCTCCACTTCAGTACGTCAGCACGATGGCGTTGCCAGCCGGCTTCGCGGAGCTGGGCGCCTTGTCGAGGTCGATGACCAGCCGCGTGCCCTCGGGCAGCTCACCGACACGCACCGACTTCACGTGCGGCGCGACGAGCTTCAGGATTTCAGTCTTCGACGGCTTCGCGCCCTTCAGGTCGATGACCGCGCGCGCCGGGCTGTAGATCAACATCGTCTTCGTCACCTGACCGTCGGCCGCGAAGCGCACGGAGTTGGGCGAGACCTCCCACGAGAGCGATTTCGCGGCGCTCGCCGGCAATTTCATCGAACCGCGCATCGACCCGGCCACCGTCGGCGTCGAACCGAACGCCGCGCGCTGCACCGAGACGGCAGGAGGCGCGCCTTTGAGCGCTTCGGCGAGCGTCGGCGCCGTCTTCGCGGGCGCGCGCATGTTGGTGAGCGTGACGTTCGGGTGCTTGCGAACGGGCGCGACGACGTCAGGTGAAGGGTCGACCACCTCGGGAGCGACCGCGGCGTCTTCAATCATCGCGATCGGCGCGGGAGGCGCTTCGACGACGACCGCCGCAGGCGCGACCGCGACCGGCGCGGGTTCGCCCGGGCGGACCGCGGCCAGAACGCCGCCGACCAACAACGCGATCACCGCGGTGGTGAGGTACTTCCGCCACTTCAACGGCCGGCCCGCGATGCGAACCGGGCGGTTGTGCTCGATCGACTCCACGAGGTGCGTGAGCAGCTCCTTGCTGCGCGGGTGCGAATAGCGCGTGAAGAGCACTCCGCAGCCGGCGACGCCGTTGCGCGTGGCCCAGCGCACTTCACCTTCGGCCAGCGCGTGCGGCGCGCCCTTCGCTTCGAGCGACACGAGCAGCCTGGTGCCCTCTTCCAGCGGCTCCGGCATGCAGAAGAAGAGGCCGTCTTTCGACAGATTCGCCGACAACGTGCGGATCACGCGGTGCGGCCCGTCCATCGTCTCCACGCGCACCGGGTGCTTGAACGGAACTCGCGAAGGGCGGCGCTCTTGCTCGGTCAACATGCGGCGAAGCATCTGCTACAGGTTTCAACAGGCAAATTTCCTGACCGCTTTCACCCGTGCGCGAATACCGAAAACAGTCTTCAGCGCTGCCACCCGCGCAATTCTTGACGCTGCGTGAGTCGTTGCTCGCGTCTCCGCTCGTCGGTCGAAGCACGCTGGCCGGCCCCTTCCAATCGAGCCGCGGGTTCGCGGTCATCTTCAAGGAAGAAGGCCGCACGAAGG
>JBEHYH010000030.1:0-23151 GCA_048498275.1 Myxococcota bacterium
GGCCGCAAGGCCCCGATTTCAGCAAGGCGCTGTCGGGCGTCGAAGCGGACATCTTGCGGCCGTGCGCTCTCGTTGACGAGGTCGGCGTATTGGAGCCGCGCGCGTGCGAGGGCTTCAGCGTCGTGATCTCGACAGGCGGTGAGCGCGAAGAAGATGACGAGTGCGAGGCGGCGCATCGCCGACGCGCGCTAGCACAACCCCGTCCCACGAGCGGGAGTGGGTTGGGGTGACGCCGAAAACGGCTTCAAGAAGACAACGAATCAGTCGGCGCTCGCGGTGCTCGCCACCAACGAGTTCTTCACTGCGCGCGAACACATCAAGCACTCGCCGAGCCGTTCTACCTACGCGGAGCTCCCGACCCTCGTCGTCTCCTGCCGCCAGTGGCTTCGCCAACTGCTCTTCGTTGCGAGGTCAGCGACGCCCTGCGTTTGCTCGTGCCTTCGATGAGACGACACGTTCACCGGCTTCGCGACGAACTCAGCTTGATGACGTTCGCGCGAAACAGAAGCTCGGCCTGCGACGAGCGCGGGTTGCGTCGTCAGCTGGGCTGCGTTGCGGCTGCAGCCTGAGGCACATTCACCGGCTTCGCGACATGTCCGCGAAACAGAAAGGCCAGTCTGCGGAACATCAATCATCTTCGAAATTCTCAGCGGCGACGACGGAACAGAAGCGCGAAACCCAGCATCGCGATCGCCGCGCCGGGGGCGTTGGTGCAGCCACAGCCGGCCGGCTCTTCATCACCACCACCACCCTGGCCGCCGCCGATCCACCAGGGGCCACCCGTCGCAGGGAGCGTTCCTCCGCCACCGCCAACCGCACCCGTGCCTCCACCGACCGGGCCGGCATCGACGCCGCCATCGTCATCGATACCCGCGTCCGTGCCTGCATCTTCGGCGCCGGCATCAGGCGTGTGCGTGAACCCTCCGGGAGGCGGGAAGCCATTCACCACCGGGTCACCCACCGGCTCCGCGCGCGAGCAACCCGTGGTGAAGCCGCTCAGCTCGGGGCGGCCGGCGTCATTCCACGCGCTCCACAGCAGCGACGAGATGAACACGATGGCGTCAGCCCAGCGGCGCGCCGTCATTTCCTTCGTCAG
The DNA here is from genome assembly GCA_048498275.1 of Myxococcota bacterium. Lineage (GTDB taxonomy): Bacteria > Myxococcota > Myxococcia > Myxococcales > Myxococcaceae > Archangium_A. The sequence goes on from JBEHYH010000030.1 coordinate 1,097, forward strand.
GTTGTAGAGGCTGTCGGGCCCGCCATCGCTCGCGTTGTCAGCCGCGATGAGCCCATTGACCAGCCCGTTGCCCACCAGCACGAAGTCGAAGGTGTTGTTGCGCGGGTCGGCGATGCCGGCGCTGCCGATGTACTGCTGTGCCGCCGCGGCCATGCCCGTGACGTGCGAGTTCGCGAAGAACATCTCCGATTCCCACCGCCAGTGGAGCCCGTCGGTGCCATCGGGTGCCTGATTGGGGTCGAAGTTCTTCGTGGTGTGAAGAATCGACATGCAGTCAGACGCGTAGTGCGAGAGCAGAAACGCGTTGTCGAGAATCGCCGCCTCATCTTTCGCGCGGAAGGCGGCGACGAGCTCGCCGTACTTCTGCTCGACGTACCAGGGCACGATGCCGTTGCTGAACGCGAACTGGGGCCGCCACGCCTGCACGTCGGCGAAGTTGCGCGGGTACGCGGTGATGGGGGCCGCGTAGTCGATGTCGAGAAAGTGCCGCGGCCATTCCTTCTCGCCGTCGGGCTTCGACGCGTCGTCTTCTTTCCAGCGGTCGGGGTCGCACGCGTGGTCTTGCAGCGCGGCGGTCTGCTTCGAGGAAAACCAGTTTCGCAGGCAGTGCCCGGCGGGCATGCCGTCTTGCATGAGGCTGGCGATCTTCTTGTGACCGTCGAAACCCCACGCGAACGCGAGCGACGGAATCAGCGTGAGGGCGAGGAGCAGCGGGCGCATCTAGTGCAGGTACTTATCCGAGCCGGAGTCGATGTTGCGCTTGCCTCCGTCGATTGATTTCAGGTGCGAGGAGCGTTTCCTCAAGTCGCGTTCGAGGCGCCACGACCCGAAGCGTTCGAACAGCGAGCCCGGCAGTTTGAAGCGCGCGTACGCGAAGGTCAGGCCGAGCGCGAAGAACTCCGCGATGAGCAGCAGCGGGTGCGTGAACACCGCGTCGAGACACGCGAGGCCCAGGCCGATGAGCGCGAAGGTCTTCCCCGTCAGGGGGATGCCCCAGATGTTCGTCTGCGACCGCCAGATCGCGCAGCCGTAGCCGACCCACGCGATGCCCATCAGAATGCCGCCACCGAAGAAGGGGATGCCGCCCAGCATCGGGAGCGCCAGCGCGAGCAGCGTGGTCAGCAGACCCGCGAGCAGCGTGACGACGATCATGAAGCGCAGGTAGCGCGCGCGGCCCCACAGCATTTCGAGCTGACCGCCGGTGGTCCACACGATGAGCGCCGAGAAGATGACCGAACCGGTCTGCGGTGCCGCGGCCGGCAGCCAGGTGACGAGCTGCCACACGGCGCCGCGCCAGACTTCACCGGGTACGAGATAGAGGTCGATGTCGAGGCCGCTGAGGACCTTCCAGACGACCGACGCGATGACGATGAGCACCGCCAGCGCGGTGGAAACGTTGCGAACGGGAGGGAGCCGCACGCCGCCAAACTGGGTGGATGGGCGCACGGCTCCTCGACCCGGGTTACGCCTGCTTGGTTTTGTAGAAGAGCGTCACGGTGAGGCAGTGAAACTCTTTGTCGGAGCTCTGGGTGATTTCCTTGTCGACGACCTCGACGTCAGGGTGCTCCTTGAGCCAACGGGTGATGTTCTCACCCATGACTTCGCGATCTCTCGCCAACGTCGTCGAAAACACCTTCACGCCAGTGAATGGAATCATTGCCATGGTCTTGCCTTCGCCCGGTTCACGGGCACGTATTTTTGAAAAGTAACGTTGGGGTCCCTCCCTTCGTTACCTTCCGGTGAGTGCTCCCACCGCCTGTGCGGTGGGTAAGCCGCGTGGGCCTACCTCCATTTGCGACCGGGCTGCAATTGAATCGCAACCAATTGGCCAGCTTTTGTCAGCGACCCATCGCGCGGAGGCGATTCGCTTCACAGCTCGCGGGGTCTTTGCACGCCGGGCCGATGCCATCGGGGTGCGCGACGAAGGGCGCCTTGTCGGTCTCTTCGGTGCCGCAGATGGTGCACTTGCGCTTGCGGTTCTTCCGCTCCGCGCGGCGCTCCTCGGCCAACTGCTTGGCGCGCTCGCGCAGCACCTTCGCGTCGGGGACGGGCGTTGCGCTCACAGGGCCTCCACGAGAACCGCGATGCCCTGACCGCCGCCGATGCACGCGCTGCCGACGCCGAACCGCGCGCCGCGCCGCTTCAATTCGTAGAGCAGGTGCAGGGTGATGCGCGCGCCCGACGCCGCGAGCGGGTGACCGATGGCGATCGCGCCGCCGTCGACGTTGGTCTTCCCGCGCGGCAGGCCGAGCTCCTTTTCCACCGCGAGGTACTGCGGCGCGAAGGCCTCGTTCACTTCCCAGAGGTCGATGTCCGACGGCTTGAACTCGGCGCGCTCCATGAGTGCGCGGATCGCCGGAGCCGGCCCGATGCCCATGATGCGCGGGTCGCAGCCGACGGCGGCCCAGTTCACGAGCCGGCCGATGGGCTTGAGGCCCTTCTTGTCGGCCCAGCTCTTCGTCGACAGCAGCGCCGACGCCGCGCCGTCGTTGATGCCCGAAGCCGCGCCCGGGTGAATCACGCCGTCTTTCTTGAAGACCCTGGGCAGCTTCTTGAAACCTTCGACCGTCGATTCAGGGCGCGGGTGTTCGTCTTTCGCGAACACTGTCACGCCTTTCTTGGTCTTGAGCTCGACGGGCGAAATCTCGGCGTTGAAGCGGCCGGCTTCGTGCGCCGCCTGGTAGCGCTTCTGGCTCTCGACGGAGAATTGGTCGACCTCGTCCTGCGTGAGCTTGTACTGCTCCGCGAGGTTCTCGGCCGTCATCCCCATGGGGATGTTCGGGTACGTGTCGAACAGGCCCTGCGTGAGCGTGTCTTCGAGGCCCGACTTGCCGAGGGGGATGCCCCAACGCGCGCCGCGCAACGCGTGCGGCGCCTGGCTCATCGATTCAGTGCCGCCGGCGAGCACGAGGTTCGCTTCGCCCAGCAGCAGCATCTGCGCCGTGTTGACGAAGGCCTGAAAGCCCGAACCGCACAGCCGGTTCACGGTGAGCGCGCCCACGTTCACGGGCACGCCGGTCTTCAGGCCGATGTGTCGCGCGAGGTAGATGGCGTCAGCCGACGTCTGCATCACGTTGCCGTAGATGACGTGGTCGATGTCGGCGGCCGACAGGCCCGACTGCGCGATGGTGGCCTTCGCCGACTCGATGCCGAGCTCGGTGGCTGAAAGATCCTTCAGCGCTCCGCCAAAGGTGCCGATGGGCGTGCGCTTGCCGGCGAGGAAAACGATCTCTTCGTGCTGCGATGCACTCTTCATGGTGTGGTCTCGAAAATTTCCCAGAGCTTGCTGAAAGCGGCGCACACCATGCCAATTGCCCCGATGCTCCACAACAGTGCGAGCGCATGCTGTTGACGCAACTCAGGTTTTCCCGATTTTGAAAACCAGGTGCGCGCCGCTTCGACGCGTTTTTCGATGGTGTCGAGCCGTTGCGCGGCTCCGATTTCAGGCAGGCGCCGCAGGTGCACTTTGAACAATCGCTCGAACGACGCGCCGTCGATGCTGCCCGAGAGGTACGTGCCGGCGTCTTCGCGCGAGGGGCGTTTGAAGTTGGCGGTGATGACGAAGCCGCGCTCGCTCATGGTCCACAAAGTGGTGTGGTCCTGCTCGTCTTTCCCGAGCGTGATGGAGGCGACGATCGGCTCGCGCTCGTGCACCGCATCGATGAACGTCACCGGAGCGCGGAACCAGAACTTCTCGGAGTGCGTGCCGAGCAGCACGAAGCCGAGCTTCTTGAGTTCAGCCCACGCGTCGTCGAGCTCGGGAGGAATGGTGGTCGCGTCAGCCGGGGTCTCGACTTCGATACGCGCGGTCTGCGGCGCGACGAACAGCACCGCTCTCCACGCGAATACGGAGAGGAAACCTGCGGCGAGAATGAGGAAGACGACCGCTTCGATCACGACAGCGAGCTCTTAACTCAACAACTGGAGCGCTTCAGAAAGCGATTCGACGGCCATCACCTGGAGCTTCGCGTCTTCGAGCCGGCGCGCGCTGCCTTTGGGGAGAATCACGCGCTTGAAGCCCATCTTCGCGGCCTCGGCGAGGCGAGGCTCGACCTGCGCCACCGCGCGCACTTCGCCGGCGAGCCCCACTTCACCCAGAATCAACGTGTGCGCGTCGATCGCCTTGTTCTGCAGCGATGACACCAGCGCGGCGCAGACCGCGAGGTCGCTCGCGGGCTCCGTCAACGACATGCCGCCGGCGACGTTCACGAAGATGTCGCAGCCGATGAGCTGCACGCCTTCTTTCTTCTCCAGCACCGCGGCGAGCAGCGCGACACGATTCGAATCGACGCCGATCGCCGTACGCCGCGCGGTTCCATACCCCGTCGGCGCGACCAGCGCCTGCACCTCGACCAGAATGGGCCGCGTGCCGTTGAGCGTCGAGGTCACCACGCTGCCTGAGGCGCCCCTGGGCCGTTCCGACAGGAACATCGCCGACGGGTCGGGCACTTCAGCGAGCCCCGCGCCCTTCATCTCGAACACGCCGATCTCGTTCGTGCTGCCGAAGCGGTTCTTGTGCGCGCGGAGAATGCGGAACGGGTGCCCGCGCTCGCCCTCGAAATAGAGAACGGTGTCGACCATGTGCTCCAGCACGCGCGGGCCGGCGATGCTGCCTTCCTTCGTCACGTGACCGACCATGAACGTCGGCACGCCGGTCTTCTTCGCGTACGCCATCAAGCGCCCCGCGCATTCACGCACCTGCCCGACGCTGCCCGGAGCGCTCCCGAGCTCGGCGAGGAACATGGTCTGAATGGAGTCGATGATGAGACAACCCGGCGCCAGCTTCTCCGCCGCGGCGAGCACCTTCTCGAGATCCGTCTCCGCGAACACGTGCAGCAGTTCGCTCTTCACGCCGAGCCGCTCGGCGCGCATGCGCGTCTGCCGCAGCGATTCTTCGCCCGACACGTAGAGCGCCGGCCGGTCGCGCGACAGCTTGTCGACCGCCATCAGCAGCAGCGTCGACTTGCCGATGCCGGGGTCGCCGCCGAGCAGTACGAGACTTCCCAACGTCACGCCGCCTCCGAGCACGCGATCCAGCTCCGCGATGCCGGTGAGCCGCCGCGCTTCTGACGACGACTCGACGTCTTGCAACAGCACCGGTTTCGCCGACGCACCGCCGGTGCCCCACGCAGGGCGCGCCTGCGAGGCGTTCGACAGCTCCACTTCTTCGACGAGCGAGCCCCACGTGCCGCATTCGGTGCAGCGGCCAAGCCATTTCGTCGATTGGTACCCGCACGACTGGCAGGTGAAGTGCGTCTTCGGTTTCGCCATGGTGCGCCTTCTACCTCGCAGGTCCGACAAGTGAGTTGCTCCACATGACGACGCCCACGCTCTACGAATGGCTCGGTGGAAAACCCGCGCTCGAGAAACTGTTCCGGGTCTTCTACGAGCGCGTGCCGTCAGACCCGGTGCTGGGGCCGGTGTTCGCGAAGATGTCGCCTCAGCACGTCGAACACGTCGCGGCGTTCGTCGGTGAGGTCTTCGGAGGGCCGAAGGCCTACAGCGCCGAACACGGAGGTCACCCGGCGATGGTCTCGCATCACGCCGGCCGCGCGCTCACCGAAGAACAACGGCAGCGGTGGATGCAGTTGCTCCTGAAATGCGCCGACGAAATCGGCGTGCCGGCAGACCCCGAGTTCCGTTCGGCGCTCGTCTCGTATCTCGAATGGGGCACGCGGCTCGCGGTCATCAACTCGCAGCCCGGAGCCGACACCAGCGGCGACTCACCGATGCCGAAGTGGGGCTGGGGCGAAGTGAAGGGCCCGTACCTCGAGGAATGACATGAAGCTCGAAGGCACCTGGCATGTCGTCGCCACCAACTTTCCGATGTGGCTCAAGGGTGACCGCACGCGCCCGCGCTTCATCTATTCGAACGTGCGCACCGTCGATGGCCGCGAGACGTTCGACGACACTGTCGTCTACGAACAGGGCGGGCGCGAGAAGACCATCATGGGCGTCGACACCGGTGACGGCCCTCGCAGATACGTGTGGCGCGGGCGCGGCTGGCTCCGCTTCTTCGTGAGCCGGTGGGAAATCATCTCCGTGTCGGCTGATGAACAGGTGCTCGCGCTGTCGTTCACCAGGACGCTCTTCACTCCCGCGGGCTTCGACATCATCGCGCGCACGCCCACGCTCACCGACGAGGCCTATGCGTCGATGCTCGCGTCGATCGGTTCGCCGACGTTAAAGAGACTCCCGTGAACGCCTTCCTGCTCGTCGTGTTGTCGCAGTTCCCGATGGACGTGTTCGAGAACTCCGTGGAGTTCAAGGAGTTCGACCACGGCGCGTACGGCGTCATCTCGAAGCGCGAAGTGAAGGGCAGCCCGTACCCGGAGCACCGCGTGGTCACGACCACCGACGTTCCCGTGCCGGTGCTCTGCGACGCGGTCTACGAAATGGGCACCTCGGGTGAGACCGATGGCCTCGCGCTGCACAAGATGATGCGCGACGACGGTGATGTTCGCGTCGTCTACGAGCAGCTCGCGATCCCCGTGGTCAGCAACCGCGACTACGCGATGACCGTGGCGCGCAAGCAGGAAGGCGAGAAGTGCCGCATTCGTTTTCGCGCGACGAACGATGCCGCGCCTGAGTTGCCGAAGGGCTACGTGCGCATGGACAAGCTGTGGGGCGAGTGGTTCTTCGAGCCCATCGAGGGCGGCAAGACCAGACTCACGTACACGATGTTCAGCGACCCCGCGGGCTCGGTGCCTCCGTTTCTGGTGCAGGGGAGTCTGCTGAAAGCGGTGAAGGACTCGGTGAACAAGGCGATCGCCAGGGGCAAGGCGGCCGAGAAGAAGAAGTGAACGACCTGCGCATCCGCCTCGAGGGTTCGCTGGAAACCGTCGAGGCGGCTGTCGCTGAGTTCGAACGCTGCCGCGAGCGTCTGCGTCATGGAGACACGGCGGGTGTGGCCCGCGTGCTTCGTCAACGCGCTTCGCTGCAGCCGGTGCGTGAGAAGGTCGAGCGTTTCGCGCCGGAGGCACCGGAGCTCGCGCAGTTGCTCATGCGCCTCGATGCAGCGCTCGGGGCGATCGACGCGGCGGTGCACGCGGAGGCCGATGCGCGCGGGCTGGCTCCCGGCAGCGTCGAAGCGCGCGCGAAGCTGCTCGAAGCGGAGCGCGTGTTCTTCCAGGGCGCAACGTCTCCGCAATTCGGGTTGTGGATCATCCCCGTGATGGCGTTGGCGCTCGGCTCGGTGTGGCTCCTCGCGCAGTTGCCGGCTGAGCTGCAGGGCTGGGCGGTGTTCGCGATGTGCGCGCTGTTCCCGTTGATCTTCATCCCGGTGTCGCGGCTCGCTCCGAAGCTGCGCGTGAGCAACCTGTCGCTGCGCGTCGGCCGCGAGGCCATTCCGCGCTCCGAGCTCGCGCGGGTCGACATCGCCGAAGGGCGCGAAGGCCTCTCGTTCGTCACCCTCGTCGACCTTCGCGGCGGGCGTCATGGCCCGGTCAGCGTGAAGGGCATGCCCCACGAGTTCATCACCGCGCTGGAGCAGGCCCACATCGAAGTGGATCGCGTGCGACTCACCGGGCGTTGAACGAATTGGGGAACGCGCCCGCACCGTCGTATGAGGCCCGCGATGCGATTTCTCGGGGGCTGTTGCTGTCTGTTGGCGTTTCACGCGTTCGCTTCTGACGCGAGCGATCTCTCACTCGAAGAGCTGCTCGACACACCGATCGAGGTGACGAAGCAGAAGACCTCCACGCGCGAGTCGGCGAACGTGGTGCTCACCGTCACCCGCGAGGAGATCCTCGCGTCGGGCGCGCGCGACCTGCTCGAGGTGCTGCAGCTCGTACCGGGCTTCACGTTTCACACCGACGTGCAGGGCACCGTGGGCATCGCGTTTCGCGGGCTGTGGGCGCACGAAGGCAAGCTGCTGATGATGCTCGACGGGCAGGAAATGAACGAGCTGCTCTACAGCACCACGCAGTTCGGCCATCACATCCTCGCGGGCAGCATCGAGCGGGTCGAAGTCATCCGCGGGCCCGGCTCCGCGCTGTACGGCGGCTTCGCGGAGCTCGCGGTGGTCAACGTCATCACGCGGCAGGGGCAGGCGCTCAACGGCGCGGCGCTCACCTCACGCGTCGGCGTCGGTGAAAAAGGTCTGCACGACTGGTCGGTCGCGGCGACGGCCGGCGGGCGCAACGAGGCCAACGACTTCGAATGGAGCCTCCACGGGGCCGGCGGCCAGGCGGTGCGCACGCGGCGCGACTTCGTCGACTTCTCCGGCAACACCGCGAGTCTCGGCAACGACCCGCTCAACCCGTTGCTGGTGAACGCGACGTTTCAGTGGAAGGGCCTGCGCGCGCGGTTCATCTACGACGACTACACACAGGGCGCGACGCCGGCCTTCGGCACCGCGGCCCCCGGCGGCCTCACGCGCTTCCGCTCGACCATCGGTGACGTCAGCTACGAGTTCAAACCGCTCGAGAAACTCAGCTTCAAGGCGCGCATCAATCTGCGTCACCAGCTCCCCTGGCAGACGACCGACACGACCTCCGAGTTCTATTACGACAAGTCGGTGACGCGGCTGCTCGGCGCGGTCTCCACGCGTTGGCAGGCCCACGAGATGTTCGCGTTGTCGGGCGGCCTCGAGGGCTTCTGGGACCAGGCGTGGCTCAACAGCGGCAACATCGTCGGCGCGCAGACCACGTTCGCGAACGGCAGCCATCGCGTCACCTACGGCAACGCCGCGCTGTGGTTGCAGGGTGAAGTGACGACGCCGTACCTGAACGTCACCGCCGGCGGCCGGCTCGAGTACCACTCCGCCATCGGCGTGAACGTCGCGCCGCGCATCGCGCTCACCAAACAGTGGGACTGGTTCCACGCGAAGCTGATGTACGGAGGCGCGTTCCGCAGCCCGGGCATCGAGAACCTGAACCTCGCGCCTCCGGGCACGCTGAAAGCCGAACACACGCACGTCGTCGAAGCGGAAGCAGGCGCCAGCGTCGCCGACCTCGCGTTCTTCAGCGTGAATGGTTTCTACACACTCATCGCGCTGCCCATCATCTACGGCGTCGCGCCCGGCGGCACCGAGAGCTACTTCAACGGCGGAGCCATCGCGACCGCCGGCCTCGAAGGCCTCGCGCGCGTGCGCGGCTCACGCGGGCACGTGAATCTCTCGTACTCACTGTCGCTGCCGGTCGCGGCGAAGAACGTCGACACCTGGGTCGTGCCGGAGCGTGGAACGAGCGTTCCGTTCCTCGGCATGCCGGCGCACAAGCTGACGCTCTCGGGCAAGGTCATCATTCATCGCTACTTCTCCGCGGGCGGCAGCGCGGTGTTCATGTCGGGGCGCTACGGGTTCGTCTCCGCGAGCGACGCGCTCGATGGCACCGGCGTCATCGGCCGCGTGAACGATTCGTTGATGCTCTCCGCCTGGCTCGGAGCGGACCACGTCGGGCTGGAAGGTCTCTCGTTCCAGCTCGGAGTCGGGAATATCCTCAACGCCAATGTGCCGTTCGTGCAGCCCTACGATGGTGGCATGGCGCCGATCCCCGGGCGCGGCCGGGAATATTTCCTGCGCGCCTCGCTGGAGCTGGAGAACGTGAAGTGAGAGCCGTCGCGTTGCTCATCGCGCTGAGTGCGGCGTCCGCGTTCGCTGATGAAGCCGTGCCTCCGGCGCTCGCGCTCAAGGTGATGCTCAAGGTGCTCTCGTACGACCCGGCGCTCGCGACCCACGGCAGCGGAGACTTCGTCGTCGCGATCCCCTTCAGTGCGAACGTCGAGGCCGCGGCCGCGCTGGTGAAGGAATGCGACGCGCTCGAGGTGAAGACGTTGAACGAGCGCCCGCTCCGGTTCGTGGCGATGCCGGTGAAGGACCTCGACGCGAAGAAGCCGACGGCCGTGCTGTTGCTCGACTCGGTGGCTGATGACGTTCGCGCTGATGCGCTCAAGTGGAGCCTCGGCGCGAAGGCGTACTCACTCGCGCTGGGCGCCGACGAGGTCTCCAACGGCGCGCTGCTCGGAGTCGGTGTCTCCAACGGCAAGCCGCAACCGATCATCAACGCGACGACGGCGAAGGCGTTGAACGCCGACTTCAAGGCCGTCCTCCGCCTCGCCCGCGTCGTGCAGTGAACACGCGCAGCAAGGAATGAGCGCGTGCAGTCGACGCTCGAACACCTTGCTCATCGCCAACGAGCGCTTCACTTCGCGCAAACATCTCAAGCACTCGCCGAACTGTTTTCACGTACGCGGAGCTCCCGCCCGTCGTCGGCCCCTGCCGCGACCGGCTTCGCCGCTGAGCCTTCGAACAGATCACCTGGCCGTCGCCATGTGACTCCGCGCCTTCGAGGAGACGACGTGTTCACCGGCCTCGCTCGTATGTTCGAAGTCGAGAGGCCAGCCGGAGGCGAGCACCACGTGACACCTCGGCGCCAATGACGCCTTCACGGCAATTCGACGCGCGAGGAGGCCAGAGGACGCCGGCAGAGGCACATGGGTTCAGCCCGGCAGTGCCGTCTGGGAAACGACCCGAAGGCAGCAGCATCGATGGCGACGACACCACCGGGCCGGCAACGTTCTCTCCATGAGCATCGGGTAGAACCACGGCGTGCCCTCCGTCACCGAGAAGACCCTGCGGACACTCCCGGAGTTGAACGAGAAGCTGCGCGCCGGTTTCCGCGCCGCCTTCACTGATGAACAGTGTTTCGCGTGGGGCAAACGCTGCCGCGCGGCCGACATCATTCGCGAGGCGCAACCGTGGGTCGTGACGATGGCCGTCGCGCTGAAGCGCGAGAAGGGCGTCAACTACTCGCAGCGCCGGCTCACCTGGCTCGCGGAGCTCCTCGTCGCGCTCGAGAAAGAAGTCGCCGCCACCGTCGACCCCGAACGTGGTGACCGTCTCAGCGCCCGCTCTGCTGCACTCGAGAACGCCCTCGCCGTGAGACGCACGCTCATCAGCCAGCTCCGCGGCGTCATCGGTCAGCAGAAAGCGTGGCTCCTGCGTCTGAAGGCCACTCGTCTGCGCAACTCGATCGTGCCTCGCTACGTCTTTGATTCGCTGTCGGCGACCCTCGCGCTCGCTGAGGCGCTCTCGAAAGACAAAGTGCTCGCGCCACTGCTCGACGACATCGGAGTCACCGACGCCTCGCTCGCCTCCGCGCGCGCCGCGCTCTCCGAACTACAGGACACTTCGACGGCCACGCTCGCCATGGCCGGCAGGCCGGGCGACGCGCCCTCGGTGAATCTGTTGGAAGGTCGCGTGCTGAGGGAGCTTCGTCTCGCGCAACAGATGTTCGATGAAGCGAGGAAGAAGGGTGTGTCGGTGCCATCACTTCGTGCCGGCCCGAAACTCAAAGCGGTGTTCCAGACACGCAAACGTGGCGCACGCGCACCGGAAACGGTGTGAGCGCTGATCAATAACTGTGTGCACACCCGAGGAAGGGCGGGGCGCGCCTTCGCGACGGTGGGAGCTTCGTGCTCAGGGCTTCTTGATGAAGTTCATCGCCGGGCGGTTGTTGCGGCCCTTGCCCGCGGGGTCGATGCCGGAGAGCGCGAGCGCCGTCGAGTACACGTGCCCTGAATCAGCGAGGAAGCTGTTCGCCGACTTGGTGCCGGTGAGCACGCCGGTCGCGGGGTTGTACGCGGGGTCCAACGTGCCGTCGGGCATCAGGGGGATGCCGGCCAGCGAGCTCGTGCCGACGCGGCCGTACTGGCGATTGCCCTGCACGTTGCCGCCCATGAACGCCACCGAGTTCACCTCCCAGTGCTGGCAGACGTCCTGCTCCATGATCTTCGAGTACTTCACCGAATCAGAATCTGACCCGCTGAGGATCATCGCGACGTCACCCTGAATCGTGCGGCCCATCTCAGACGCGAGCACGATGGTGGTGAGGTCCCAGTACGACTTGCCGCTGGTGCCGAACTGCGTGGTCTTCAACTTGTTCACGAAGACCTTGAGCGGGTTCCACAGGTCGGTCTTCATCATCGAGAGCTGATCGGTCTGCCCGCCGCGCCCGAAGATGGAGGTGCGGTCGTTGTGCGTGTCGAACCCGCGGATCTGCCGGTTCTCGAGCCAGAAGCCGACGGACAGGCCCTTCGACATCAGCTCCCAGGCCATCATCGCCTGCACGTTGACCTTCGGGCTGTCTTTGCTGCGCGCGGGGTTGCCGTTCACCGAGGTCGCGTTGGTCGCCTCGTCGGCGGCGGTGATGCCGAACTCCTCGCGCAGCGTGGGGCTGTTGAACAACTGCGTCGGGTCGACGACCACGCCCGTGCCCGAGGTGAGCTGCTTGTAGATGCTCACCGCCGACGAGAACGCGGTCACCGAGTCGCCGTGGTGATCGGCGATGAAGTTCTGGTGGAGGTTGTCGACGAACGAACGGATGCGCTGGCTGCGCGCGCCCGCCGTCACGTTGCCCAATTGCGAGAGGCGGTTGCGCATCTCCGTCGGCGTGCGGCCATAGGTGGTGTGCGCGTAGGCGGGCCCCAGCTTCTCGTAGAAGCCGGTGCCCTCGGGGTAGTTCGCTTCTTCGAGCTCGCCGTCAGCCAGCCAGCGGTGCCACGCGACGTTCGCGAGCGGGTATTGCGAGCCATAGACCTCCGCGAAGGCCTGCATCAGCGAACGCTCGTCGGTGCCACGCTGCGCCGACAGCGGCGCGTACTGCGCGTACTTGCCGTAGTGGTATTCCCACCGGCCGCCGGAATGGAAGGTGTTGCCCTTGTGGCTGCTCACCACCGCGAGGTCGTTGAAGAGCTCGAGCCCGTCCTGCGCGAGGTAGCCGTAGGTGATGTTCCCCTGCGTCTTGGGGATGAAGTGCGTCGCGTCGGAGCCGTATTTCACCGGCCGGTAGAACTGACTCGACCACGCGGGGTTGGGGTTCAACGTGCCCGCGGGGATGGTCATCGTCGCGTGGTTCGGCGTGTCGACCGGCGAGAACATCGAATAGCTGTCCCACCCGCCTTCCTGGAACCACATCACCAGGAAGCGCGGCAGCGTCTCATCGGCGCGGGCCTGCGCGATGCCGAGCGTCTTCGCGGTGCCGGGCACGCCCCACTGGCGGAAGTACCCGAGCCAATCGAGCACCGAGATGGCCGCGGCCCCTTTGAGCAACGAGCGGCGGTTCATGGCGTCTCTCCCTTGAAGGTCTGCGAATTGGCGACGGCCTCGATGATGACGCGCATGTCGCCGTTGCTGGCGTGAGCCTGGTCCCACAGTTGTTTGTAGAGCCCGCGTTCGTCGAGCGAGTACCGCAGCTCGCGGCCCAGCAGCAGCTTCACCTGGGTGTTGATCATGCGGCGCACGAAGGGCTCCTTCTTCACCGCGCGGGTGGAGAACGCCTCGAGGCCCTGACCCTTGAATTCGTACGAGGGCACGAGGCCGCGGTCGGTGTCGTCGATGAGCTCTCCATCGAGCATCGTGCGGTACGCGCCGGTGTCGTCCCACCGCAGGCGCTGCATCGAGAGCGGCGTCAGCAGCTTGTGACACTGGAAGCAGAGACTCCCGGGCGCGACGGTGGAGGTGGCGGTCGACGTGCCGCGCTGGTCGAACACCTCGGGGGGCACCTCGAAGATGCTGCCCATGAAGCCGGAGAAGACGCGCGCCGCGTAGTTGTAGTGCGGCAGCCCCTGCTTGTTGGAGATGTAGCCCTTCGCGGTGAGCACGCCGGTGCGGCCGTGTTCGGGCGGGCGCTCCTGCATCTGCCAGTTGGTGTCGACGGTGTAGTCGGCGGTCAGCACCTCTTCGTAGTTGCGGCCCTGCGTGGTGATGAAGGTCCACATGCGGGCCGGCTCGTCAGACTCCGGCGTGCCCTGGCTCTCGATGCGGAGCTGGATGCGGTTGAAGTAGTAGTCGCGGAACTCCTGCGTGGCGATGAGCTGATGCACCATCGACGCGAAGCCGTCGCTGGTGAGCTTCGTGAACTCGGCCGACGTCGGCGGGCGGCCCAGCAGGCGCTGCGTGAGCGCGATGAAGCGGAGCTTCTCCTTCAGAGGTTCGGTGGGCGCGACCTCGACCGCGGGGGGCATGGTGAAGATGAAGTCGGGGTGGCGCACCAGCGCTTCACACACGCCGCTCCACGCGTCGTTGAGCGAGCCCAGCGTCGAGAGGTCCTTGAGGAGCGCGTAGGTGCTGGTCTGCTCCGTGGCGGTCGCGTCGCGATAGAGCATGCGCTGGTAGAGCGCGTTGATCTTCGTCTTCGCGGCGTCGGCGCGCGCGGTGCCGGTGCCATTGCCGAGCGGCCCGGTGACCTTGAGGTAGTCGACGTAGAAGTTGCGGTCTTCGCCGTTCACGTTCGAGTCGTTGGTGAAGTTGATGGTCACCGCCGACGAACCCACGGCCGTGACGGCGAGGTCGGCGTACTTCTCTTCGTACGCGGTGGTGCTGGTGAAGCTCATGTTCGGCGACGAGCTGACGGTGCCGATCTGCGCGCTCACTTCAGGGCCGACGCCGCCGGCGAGCTGGGCCTTGCCGCGCACGGTGACGCGGTACGTGCCCGCCGCGGGGACGTTGTAGGCCGACGCGAAGGTGCAGTTGGTCCAACAGAACCAGCCGGCGGGGTTGCTGGTCGCGTTGCCCTGGGTGGTGGGCGGCAGCGTCAGCGATTCGACCTCGAACTTCGTCTCCGCCTGCGCGGGCTGGTCGATGATGTCGGCGCTCAAATCGAGGCTGGTGAACGGGCCGGTGTGATTGGTCACCGCCGCGCCGCACACGTCGGGCGCGAGCACGTCGAGCCCAAGGAGGAAGTCGGGCGTCGCCACGCGCGCTTCGACGAAGTGGGTGGTGAAGTTCACGCCGCCGAAGAGGCCGATGTTCTTCTCGAACTGGTCTTCACCGTTGCGCACCCACGAATCGCTGAAGACCGCCTTCACCTTGTTCTTGAGCTGCACGAAGTTGATGAACGGGTTGTCGTAGGCGTCGATGACTCCGCCGTCGTACGCACTGAGGAGCTCCTGCGGGAACTCCTCGTCGGCCAGCGTGCCGCCATCGGCTTCGGTCGCGCGCACCATGCAGCCGACGCGCGCGATGGCCTTCACGGTCTCGTCGTCGAGCGGCGGGCCTCCGCTGGGCATGCGCACGCTGTCGTCGGGGTTGGTCACGCGCGAGAGCAGTGAGCCCGGTTCGTCGGCGAAGAAGCCGCCGCTGCGCGCGCGGTAGAACGTCTGCGACGAGTCGTCGTTGACGATGAACTGGCGGTTGGAGCTCACGTCGTGACACGAGACGCACGAGTTCGAACCGCCTACCAACGCCGGGTACACGTCGGTGGTGAACGCCAGCTTCGCGTCGTCGAGCGTGACGTCGGGTGAAATCGTGGGATCGCACGAGACGTCGGGCGGCACGTAGTGCGTG
This sequence comes from Myxococcota bacterium, assembly GCA_048498275.1. Taxonomy (GTDB): domain Bacteria; phylum Myxococcota; class Myxococcia; order Myxococcales; family Myxococcaceae; genus Archangium_A. The sequence goes on from JBEHYH010000030.1 coordinate 16,383, forward strand.
CCGTGATCTCCCGGAAGATACGCAATGACGCCCTCACACCCGGACATCAGCAGAAGGACCGCCAGAGCTCGCATCTTCACGGGGCGAATCCTCCGGGGGCGCGCTCGGAAGATCAACCACCGATGGCTGACTGTCGCTCATGAATGACGGCGGAAAACTGCCGCAGTGTTGAGTGCCGGCAACAGAGTGAGGGGCGTTGTCTACGCGCGGGTTGCGCGCGCTTCACCGGGTCGCCGACAGAAAATCGATCGCTCGTGCGACGACGAACGAATCGCTCAGCACGCGGCGATGCCCGAGGCCATGCGTGGTGTGCAGCTGTGCGCCCGGCCAGGAGGCCGCGACGGTTTCACCGTGGTCGTAGGGCACTTCGCGATCTTCGACGTCGTGCACCACCAGCAGCTTGCTGGTCTTCAACTCCGCCGGGAGGTTCGGCACGTCGAGCATCGGCCAGGTGATGCCGAGGTGGCGCTCGACGCCGGAGCGGAATTCGCGCGTCACCGACTCAGACGCGCCGATGGCGCGCGCGAACGGCGTGATGCTCTCGCTCGGCAACGCGAACGGCGAGACGAACATCAACTTCGCGGGCGCGCGCCAGCCTTCACGCATCGCGAGCGCGATGGCCGCGCACCCGCCGGAATGCGCGATGACGCCCGCGAGCTCCACCTCGCGTGTGACGACCCGCAGCGCTTCGGCGAACTCGAAGAACGTCACGCGTTGCCCGCCGCGACGGCTCGCCTCCGAGGCCCCGTGCGACGGCGCGTCGAACGCGAGCACGCGGAAGCCCTTGGCGACGAGCGGCTTCACGAACGCGTGGAGTTGCCCCGCGTGACCGCCCCAGCCGTGCATCAACAACACCGCCGGGCCTTCGCCCCAGCTCCAGCCTTCGACACGGCGGCCGTGCACTTCGAAGTGCAGCGCTTTGCCTTCAGCCAGCACGTCACGTGCAGCCGCTTTGGGGTGCGTGCGCGGCGCGGTGAACCACATCGAATCCATCACCTTCGCGGCGGCGCGCGGGCTGACGGTGCCGAGCGCCTTCATGCCGCCGCGCACCAGCGAGAGCCTCCAGTCGCGCTTGAGCCAGGTGATGTCGTTGGAACGAACGGTCGTGCTATTTTCTGCGGACACAGCGGTCATGGGGTGTTTCCTTTCGGTGAAGAGGGAGTCAGCGCCGCTTGCGCGGCAGGCAGTCGCGAATGATGCGTTCCACGCCGGTCATGGCGCGCTTGCGGGCGAGGTCGGCGTCGAACAGCCCGCCGTCGTGATGCACGCAGAGGGCGAGCGCGTGGAGCTCGAACGCGACCTGCTGCACGTCGGTCGACGGGTCGAGCTCCTTGGTTTCGATGGAGAGCTTCACCGCGCGCGCGAGCTGTTCACGCCAGTACGCTTCGTGCGCCGCGAGCCTGTCTCGCACCGGGCCGGGCTGGTCGTCGTATTCACTGACCGCGGCCGCCACTACGCAACCGCCACGCGTCTTGTCGCGGCGAATCCACTCGAACCAGTTGGTCATCAACGCGCGCAGACGCTCCAGGCCACGCGGTTTTTCCAGCGCAGGAGCCAGCACGCGCTCGAGGAACTGCGCGCCGTTGAGCTCCAGCGCCGCGAGCTGCAGCTCCTCACGCGACCCGAAGTGCGCGAACAGACCGCTCTTCGACATGCCGACGTCGTCGGCCAGCGCGCCGATGGTGAGCCCGTCGAGCCCGTGCAGCCGGGCCAACGCCACCGCGCGGGAGAGGATGACGTCTCTCGTCGCTGCTCCCTTGGCGCCGGTGAAGAGCTTGCTCACGAGGCACTGAAAAGCACGGTCGTTCGTTTCGTGTCAACCCCGAGCGCGGCTGGAGGCGTGCTAGAGAAGCGGGTCATGTTCCGAAGCCTCCCGTTGATCCTCACCGCCGCGCTGCTGGCGGGGCTGTCGTGTGGCGACACCACTCCCGTGCACCCGGTGGGCGATGCGGGCGTCGGTGGCGGTTCAGGCGTGACGACCGGCGGAGGAACGGGGACGTCGGCTGGCGGCGGCGATGGCGCGACGGGCGGAGGCACGATGGCTCCGCTGGGCGGCGGCGATGCCGACGACGCGGGCGTCGATGGTGGCTTCGGTGGAGGCGGTCATCCTCCGATGCACGATGGTGGAATGGGCGGAGGCCCGCCGCCGCACGATGCGGGCACCGCCGTCAGGTTCATCGCCATCGGCGACACCGGCAAGGGCAACGACGGTCAGAATCAGGTCGGGCAGACCATCGGCACGTTCTGCGCGGCGAACGGCTGCGACTTCGTGGTGCTGCTGGGCGACAACTTCTACCCCACGGGCGTTTCATCGACGACCGACACGCAGTGGGAAACCGCGTTCGTGCAGCCGTACGCCAGCGTGAACGCGCCGTTCTACGGAGTGCTCGGCAACCACGACTACGGCGGCAACGGCGCGGGCACCGAGCTCGCGAAGGGCGACAACGAGGTCGCGTATTCGCAGGTGAACCCCAAGTGGCGCATGCCGGCGCACCACTACAAATTCAATTACCGGAACGTCGACTTCTTCGTCGCCGACTCGAATCGCTCGATGTTCAACGTCGACAATGACGCGCGCGACGACTTCGGGCAGTGGCTCCCCGCGTCGACCGCGCAGTGGAAGATCGTCTTCGCGCACCACCCGTACTTCTCGAACGGTGAGCACGGCAACGCGGGCAACTACGACGGGCTCGCGCTGATTCCGCTGGTGAACGGCTCGGGCGTGAAGTCGTTCGTCGAAGACCTGGTGTGCGGAAAAGCCGACTTCTACATCACCGGTCACGACCACAGCATTCAGTACCTCCGCGGCACCTGCACCACGAATGGCTCGGCCCTCAACACGCAGCACATCGTGTCGGGCGGCGGCGCGGCGACCACCACGCTGCCGGGTTCGCAGAACGTCTGGTACCAGACCGACACGCTGGGCTTCGTCTACGTGGTCATCGAAGGCAACACGTTGACCGCGAGCTTCTATGACTCGCTCGGCGTGCTGAAGTTCTCGCGCATCACGACCAAGTGAGTGAGACGCCGGCCACGCAGTTCCTGAAGCAGCACGGCGTCGCGTTCACGCTGCACCCGTACGACTACGAGGAGCACGGCGGCACGAAGGTGTCGTCGCAGAAGCTCGGTGTCGATGAGCACGTGGTCATCAAGACGCTGGTCTTCGAAGACGACGCGAGACAGCCGCTGCTGGTGCTGATGCACGGAGACAAGCAGGTCTCGACGAAGGCGCTCGCGCGGCAGTTGGGCGTGAAGACCGTTCAGCCATGCAAGCCCGACGTCGCGCAGCGGCACACCGGGTACATGGTGGGCGGCACGTCTCCGTTCGGTACGAAGAAGGCGCTGCGCGTGTTTCTGGAGCGCACCGTGAGCGCGCTGCCGCTCATCTTCATCAACGCCGGGCGGCGCGGGCTGCTGTGCACGCTGCCGCCGTCGGAGTTGATGCGCGTGCTGACGCCGGCCCTGGTCGACTGCGCCGCCTGAGAGCGCAGCTCGTCACCTCGGAGCGAGCCGCGTGAGGACGACGAAGCAGGCCGGCGTTCAGGTTCACAGCCCGGTCTGCAACATCTCGGCGACCACGCGGCGGATCAGCTCGCGGCGCACTTCGCTGCGCGCGCGTTCGTACGCGCTCTCGTGCACGCGCCCGGTCTTCTCGAGGCGCGTCTTCGCGGCGGTGCGCACCACGAGATCGACGCGGGTGGGTTCGAGCTGAAACGGTTTCCGCGCGTCGGTCTTCAGGAAGTAGTTGAGGCCCCTCGCGTCGAGCAACCGGGTGAGGTGCTTGCGAGATTCAGCGATGAGCGACAGGTCGATGATGTCCGCCATTCGTGCGACCACTTGTCATTCGGTTTTCGAACGCCGTCCAGATCACGGCCGGGTGACAGTCGAATTTTGACACCGCGCGCATTTCGATGAAGCGCGTGACATACAATTGCGCTTCATGGAGTGGCGGCAAGACATCGCTCCCGCGCGCACGGGGGACACAGGCGCAATCGAGCGGCTTCGCGAATACCTGACGCCCTTCGTGCATGGCGTGGTGCTCGCGCACGCGCCGCATCATCTCGCTGATGAGCTCGTCACCGCGGTGCTGAACTCGGTGATGGGCAAGCTCGCCCAATTGCAAGACGCGCAGCTCGTCACGCAACTGCTCGCGGTCGCGCGCGCGTCGGCGAAAGACGCGGGTGGTGCGAAGGTCGAAGAGCGCTCCACGCCCGACGCCACGATGCTCGAAGCGCGGCAGACCCTGATTCGTCTGCGCACGTTGCCTGAAGGCCCGCGCGAACGATTGTTCCTGCGGTTGGTGGAAGGCATCCCCGGGCCGGAGCTGGCCGAGGTGCTCGGCCTCCGCGCTGAAGAACTGCGCGCGGAGCTGGAGCGCGCGACCGAAGCCGTTTCTCGCGCGTTGAATCAACCCGGTTCATTCACGGGCGACGGCTACCTGTGGGACCTCTCGGGCGCGCCCTCGCCGCTGCTGACGAAGCTGGAGGTCGTGTTGCCGGCGATGCGCTTCGGTGCGTCACAGTCGACCGGTCAGTCGATCGACGCGCTCCCCGCGGTGGGGTCGTCGTCGAGGTCGATCGAGCTCGATGACCGCACCGCGACGGGGGTCGACGTCGTCGCCGCGCCCGACCCGCAGAGGCGCGCGGTGCCCGTCGGGCCCAACCCGTTCGAAGCGCAGCCGCGCACCATCGCCGCGACCGACCTGCCGGCTGAAGCGCAGGGGCAGGTGCCGGTGCCACAGCCGTTGCCGTCGCAGCCCGCGCGCTCGTCGATTTCTCAGCGCCCCATTCCGCAGCCTGGCGCCGGAGAGAAGAGCCGGAGCGGCAGCGGCAAGAAGAGCGGCGAGAACAGCGGGCGCAGCACGAAAGCGCCGGCGATGCCCTCCGGCAAGGAGGTCACCCGCGATGCCGGCGTCGCGCTGGCCGACAGTGAGCCGCCGCCGACCGAAGCGAGAATACCCGCGCGCATCGCCTTCGAGCCCACCGCGCCGACCGGTCAAGTGCTGGGCGACCTGTCGACCGACCCGCAGAAGGGCGGCGAGACGCGGGTCCTCGCGATCCCCCTGGAGGCGCGCGACGACGCGACGCGCATCAAGCTCGAGCCGGTGCGTGATCTGCCGCTGCCGCCACCGCCCGCGCCGGGGTGGCTCGATGGCGTGAGCTTCAAGGGCGTGACGCCGCTGTTCCTGGCGGGCGGTCTGCTCACGGTCGCGGTGGTGTTCGTCTACGCGACGCTCTTCATCGAGAAGAGACAGGTGCGCTCCAACTGGCAGCTCACCCAGGTGGTGGTGGCCGCCGAAGATCTCAACGTCGGCGACGCCATCACCATGGAAAACGTCGCGCTCCGCTCGATCCCCAACCAGCTCGACAGCGTCAACGTGGTGAAGGGCGACGCGCTCGAGCAGATCCTCAATCAGCGCGTGACGGTGGTGGTGCAGACCGGCGACCCGCTGTTCTTCTCTCAGTTCCTCTCGACCAAGCTCGCCAACGAGCGGCTCTCGCGCCGGGTCCTGAAGCACGGGCGCGGCTTCACTATCAGCACCACCATCATCTCTTCGGTCGGTCAGATGGTGACGCCGGGTGACCTCGTCGACGTGCTCGTGTCATTCCCCATGCCGGGTGAGCAGGGAGAGCGCCGCGCGGTGACGCTGATGCAGAAGGTGCACGTGCTCGCCACCGGCAAGCTCCTCGACACGTCCAGCTCGGTGGTGATGAAGGACGGGCAGGGCTTCGGCGACGTGACGCTGCTGCTGACCGCCGAAGAGGCCGAGGTGCTGACGCTCGCCGCGCAGCTCGGGCACGTGGTGCTGACGCTGCGCAACGAAGAAGACTACGACGACGATCGCGAGGCGGGCTCGTACACCAGCTCCGACACGTTGCTCAGCGGTGAGCGGCAGCGCCTCCTGAAGGAGAAGCGCGCCAACATGATTCAGCTCATTCGCGGCATGCCGACGACCGACAACAAGAAGAGGTAGTCAGATCGGCGCCGCGTCGCGGAAGCGATTGAGCGTCTCCACGTCGCCGAACTCGGGCTTGAAGCCGGTCGCGTGCGCGAAGGCCGAGCCATCGACGACGACGGGGTACTTGATGTGCTCGAGCGCGCCCTTGGGGAGCGCGGGCAGGCCGAAGTGACCCAGCATGCGCTTGAGGATCGGCTCCGGCACCGGCACCACCGAGCGGCCCAGCGCCTGCGCGATGGTCGACAACGGCATCGGCGGAGGGCCCGACACGTTGAAGATGCCGCGCGGCTTCTTCTCGACCGCGAGCACGATGGCGCGCGCCGCGTCGCTCTCATCGAGGAACTGAAACAGCGGGTCGAAGCCGAACACCATCGGCACTCGGCGGCCCTTCAAGAAGCCCGCGAGCGTGCCCGAGAGCGAGGGCCCCAGCGTGTAGACGAGGCGCAGCAGCGTGGTGCACATCTCCGGCTCGCGCCACAGCATGGTCGCCGCGTGCAGGTCGGCGGCGACGAGGTCGGCCAGCTCGGGGAAGTTGCCGATGCCCGACGGAGGGTCGGCTTCGGTGCGGTACAGCGCGGCGTCGGCCGACGCGCCGTAGAACGTGTGCCGGCCCACCACCACGATGTGCTTCACGCCGTGCCCGCGGGCGTGCGCGAAGACCGCCTGCGTGCCTCCGAGGTTGATGCGCGCGCGGGCCTCGCCGCCCGCCGACAGCGCGTTGACGGTGGCCATGTGCACCACGCAGTCGGGCCGGGTGACGCGGAAGACGTCTTCGGCCGCCCGCTTGCGGATGTCGACCTGGTGCACGCG